>NZ_ANAZ01000030.1:0-107473 GCF_000340985.1 Nocardiopsis valliformis DSM 45023 | reverse complement strand
AACTACCCCCTGAATCAGGTTCATTGCAACAGATACTAGAAACCACCAGCAGGCCCCTCCGGAGGTTGTCCGCCTCCGGGCCGGGGTCTCCTGCGGATAGTGGCGCAGGGCCGCTTCCACCAGGATGTCCTCCGGTTTGGACCAGCGTCGGTAGAGCGAGGTCTTGGCGGTCCCCGCGCGGCCGGCGATCCCCTCCATGGTGAGCCCGGACACACCGGTCTCGTCGATCACGGCCCGGTTCGGTGTCCGCGGACCCGTCGAGGCGTTCCTGCGCCGGATGACCTGTGGAAGCCCCGACCGCAAGGAACCGGAACCCGTCTCCGCCGGTGCGGCTCCGCGGTCGGAGAAATGAGGAGTGGAACACCGTCGTCAGAGTTCATCATGGGGGCATGACTTTCTCCGACTCCGACGAACGCTTCCTCGCGGCCACCGCTGACCGTCTCGCCGCCCTGCCCGGGGTCGAGGCGGTCAGCCTCGGCGGTTCGCGCGCACAGGGTACGCACCGGCCGGACAGCGACTGGGATCTCGCCGTCTACTACCGGGGATCCAAGGGCGAGTTCACCCCGCAGGCCCTTCGGGGCGTCGGCTGGGAGGGCGACGTTTCGGAGTTCGGCGGCTGGAGCGAGGGCGTGTTCAACGGCGGAGCCTGGCTGCGGATCGACGGCCGCCCGGTGGACGTCCACTACCGCGACCTCGACTCGGTGGAACACGAACTGGCCGAGGTCGAACAGGGCCGCTTCCGGGTCGAACCGCTCATGTTCCACCTGGTGGGTATCCCCACCTACCTGGTGGTGGCGGAGCTCGCCCTGGGCCGGGTGCTGGTCGGTGACCTGCCCCGGCCCGGGTACCCGGATCGGTTGCGCCGCAGTGCCCCGCCCCATTGGCGCGGGTTCGCCTCCGCCAACCTCGCCTATGCCGAGCGCAACCACGCCCCGTACGGCCGGGTGGCCCAGTGCGCGGGGCTGGTCGCCCAGGCCGCGTCCCAGGCGGCGCACGCCGTCCTGGCCGCACGCGGTGAATGGGTGACCAACGACAAGACCCTGCTGGCTCGGGCCGGGATGGAGGAGGTGGACTTCGTGGTCGCCGGAATGACCGCTGATCCGCAGGACCTTCTCGCGGCGGTCGCCGAGACGGGGCGGATCATCGCGGGAACCCGCTGAACCAGTCAGTGCCGCGGCCACGGCAGCGGCGCCGACCGGCAAGCCAGAGCGGGGAAGGGCTTGTGGGGAGCCTTGTCTGTCTCCTCGGGGGTGTTCGTTCGAACCCTGCTGGCTGGAACCCGGCTCCTTGGCGGGTTCCGGGGCTTGTCGTGCCGGAGGGGTTGAACCTAGAGTTAGTGAGTGACCACTCACTTCTAGGGGAGCTCTCGTGAACCCCACTGCGACCAACAGCGCGCCCGCGCTCCCTTTCGGCCGTCGCCCCAGAACGACCGTCGCCGTCATCGCCACCCTCGTCCTGGCCCTCGAACTCGCGGCCGCCCTCGCCACCCTCGACGGTGACCCCTTTGCTCCGGTCTCCGGCTGGGGCGCCACCAGACCCACGGACACCCTCGCTCTCGCGCTGGTGGTCGTCGGCTGCTCAGCCCTGTACTGGTGCCGGACCCGGCCGC
Organism: Nocardiopsis valliformis DSM 45023; assembly: GCF_000340985.1. Taxonomy (NCBI): domain Bacteria; kingdom Bacillati; phylum Actinomycetota; class Actinomycetes; order Streptosporangiales; family Nocardiopsidaceae; genus Nocardiopsis; species Nocardiopsis valliformis. The sequence goes on along the minus strand of NZ_ANAZ01000030.1, from coordinate 105,864 downwards.
TCACCGCCCTGAGCGCCGCCACCGCCTCCTACGCCGTCTTCATGCTGCTGGGCCACGAACTCGGCCTCTTCCTCGCACCGATGACCGCCCTCTACGCGGCCGCCGTCCTCGGCATCTCCAGGATCGGGTCCCTGACCGCGGGCCTCACCGCCTACGCCGCCTCCCTGTACTGGGTGTTCGAGCGCACCGCGACCGTCGCCGACCCCGGGGCGGCACTGCTCGCCTGGGTCGCCTTCTCCACCGTGATAGGTGTGTTCTTCGCCGGTCCCTACGTCGCCGGTGAACTGGTCCGGCTGCGCCGCCTGCTCACCGCCGGCCCCGGCCCGTCCCCCGCACAGCACGCAGCCACCACCTAGGAGCCCCATGGACGACGGCCAGACCAGGAAACGCCGACCCCGCTCGACCGCGGCCCGGACCCGCCAGCATCTCCTGGACACCGCCGCCGAGGTCATGGAGCGCCTGGGCATGGCCAACGCCACCACCAAGGAGATCGCTCGCGCCTCCGGTTACTCCGAGGCGACCCTGTACAAACACTTCACCGACAAGTCGGAGCTCTTCCTGGAGGTCCTGCGGCACCGCTTCCCGCCGTTCGTCGGCGACCTCGCCGCACTGCCCGAACGCGTGGGCCGCGACGGAGTGCGCGACACCCTGGTCGGCATCGTGCTCGGCGCGGTCCCCTTCTTCCGGCACGGGTCTCCCATGCTCGGCGCCCTCTTCGCCGAACCGGACCTGCTCCGCCGGCACCGCGAGGGCCTGAGCGCACACGGGGCCGGTCCGCTCAACGTCAACCGGGCGGTCGCCGCCTACCTGGCGGCCGAGCGGGACCTGGGACGGGTCGAGTTGGGCACCGACCCGGACGCGACAGCGGCCCTGCTGGTCGGGGCCTGCTTCCAGCGCGGCTTTTTCGAGGCCTTCTCCGAGGGCACCGAGGACCTTCCCCCGCTGGACCGCTTCGCCGCCGATCTCGTGGAGGCTCTGGGGGTCGTCGCCTCTGACGGTCTGGCCGACGCTTCCGATGGGCCCGGTGCGCCGGGTGGTTCCGGCGGACACGGCTGAGGGGAGGGGCGCTCGGGCACCCCTCCCCTCAGGTTGCGCGCCCCGGCCAGGGCGGCGCCACTCAGGGCACTGCCGGCAGGGACGCCGCTGAAGCTACTTCTCCCAGGTCAGGTTCACCACAGCGCTGGTGGTGTCGTAACCGGCCCGCTCGAACGCCTTGGCCATGGGGACGTTCCCGACGTCCGTGGCGGCCCGGATGTTCGGCACGCCCTCCTTGGCGAGCACGCGGGTGCCCTCGGCGAGCAGATCATCGATATAGCCGTGGCCGCGGTGCTCGGGAAGCACCGCGATGTAGGCGATGATCGGGTGGTAGGCGTTACGTGCCGGGATCACGAAGCCCACCGGTTCGCCGTCCGGGAGCGTCGCCACCCGCCACCAGGTTCGCGGCGTGTCGTAGTGGGCGAACTCGTCGGCGAAGTTGGCCGCGGCGACCTCCGCCGCGGACTTCTCCTTGAGGTCGAGCCGGTCGTGGGCATCGAGGGTGCCGTCCAGGGCCCGGGTCATGAGGCCGAGGATGTCCTCGGTGCTCTTGATCCCGCGGAACCGCAGGCGGTCACCGGGCTGGGGAACCGGGTACCCAGCGAACCACTCGTAGCGCAGCCGCTCGACGAGCGGGACGGCTCCCGACCGCTCGACCGCCCGCACACGGTCCTCCACCATGCGCCGGTCGCTCTCGTCCTCACGCCAGCCGGCGGGGACGAAACGCAGGAACTCGGGCGGGGGAGTGCCCTGGGCGACGGGCACGCCGTCGGGGAACAGGGCCGCGTTGGCGGTGCGCAGCAGCTCCTCGGCCACGGCGACACGGTCGATGTCGTGGGCGTTGTCGTCCACGTCGATCAGGTCCAGCAGGAACGGGGCGTCGTCCTGTGGACGGCACCACCAGGACAGACGGGCCAGAAGGCGGTCGCCGTCCAGAGCCATCCACATCCAGGAGGGGCGGCGGCGCCCCTGGGCGAGGTCGTCGGCCAGCTCGTCGTTCTGTACGTAAGGCAGCCGGTTGAAGAGATCGAGCTCCTCGGGACCGGTGATGGTACGGATGGTCAAGTCGTTCGGAAGAACGGTCAAGGAAGCACCTTCGGCGTGTGCGCCCGTCATCCGGGGGTCAGCGGTGGTCGCGGACCAGGGAGGACACGGACGCGGTGATCACGGGGAACATCGGATGCGCCTCCTTTCTCGTCGTCGCCGCACCGGGGGTCGGTGACGGCCCCAGTAGTTATAGCGGCGGAGGCGGCGGCCCCGCAAGCCCTTTCCCACCGGGCTCCCTCAGCCTCAGGAGTTCTGCGCACCGGCACGGTACGAACGTGTCACCAGCAGGGTGAGCACCCCGGCGAGCAGCCCCCAGAAGGCCGAACCCACCCCGAACAGCGTGAACCCCGAGGCCGTCGCCAGGAAGGTCACCACCGCGGCTTCCCGAGACCCCTCGTCCGAGACCGCGGAGGCCAGCGAACCCCCGATCGTGCCCAGCAGCCCCAACCCGGCGATGGCCAGTACCAGGGTCGAGGGCAAGGTGGCCAGCAGGGAGGCCACGGTCGCACCGAACAACCCCACACACAGGTAGAAGATCCCGGCCCACACCCCGGCCAGATACCGGCGCTCCCGGTCCGGGTGGGCCTGCGGGCCCGTGCAGATCGCCGCGGTGATCGCGGCGAGGTTCATCCCGTAGCACCCGAACGGCGCCAGCACCAGGTTGGTCGCGCCGGTCCATCCGATCACCGGAGAGATCGGCACCCGGTAGCCGTCACCGCGCAGCACCGCCACCCCGGGCAGGTTCTGCGAGGCCATGGTCACCACGAACAGCGGCAGGCCCACGCTGACCAGCACCTGCCAGGAGAACTCGGGCGCGACGAACTCCGGGGAGGCCAGCGCCAGGTCCACCGACCCCAACCGCAGCGACCCCTGGGCGGCGGCCACCACACCGCCGGTGAGCAACGACAGTAGGACCGCGTACCGGGGCAGCCACCGGCGGCACAGCAGGTACGCCACGAACATCGCGAACACCACCGCGAAGTCGCCTTCCATGCTGGTGAACAGCCCGATCCCGAACTGCAGCAGCACGCCCGCCAGTAGCCCGGCGGCCAACGGCACCGGGATCCGGTCCATCACCCGCTCGAACCAGCCGGTCACCCCGCTCAGCGTGATCAGCGCGGCTGAGAACAGGAAGGCTCCCACGGCCTGGGACATGCTCACCCCATCCAGGCCGACCGCCAGCAGGGCCGCACCCGGGGTGGACCAGGCGGTCACCACGGGGGCCTTGTAACGCAGGGACAGACCCACACAGGTCACGGCCATGCCCACACCCAGCGCGAGCATCCACGAGGCGATCTGCCCGGGCGAGGCTCCGGCAGCCTCGGCGGCGGTGAACACGATCGCCGCCGAGCTGGTCACCCCGACCAGGACCGCGATGAGGCCCGCGGTCACGGCGGAGAGGGGGACGGCGTGCTGGACACTCCGGACGAGGGTTCTCATGGTGAACCATCCTGTCGTCCCATCACTGAGTCCCGGTCGCCGGGGCCGGGTCTGCCGACACCGCCCGGGAACAGGGCAAGGACCACGGGACTCATGGTGACCGGGGCGCGTGCGGGAGCGAGCGCGCAGTGGTCGACAGGCCGGGAGAAAAGCATTGGATCTCCGCCGTGGACCGGGTGAGGATGACCCCATGAACCGAAGCTTCGACCAACTCCTCGACGAGGCAGTCAACGAACCGACCGAAGGCTGGGACTTCTCCTGGTTCGAGGGGCGGGCCACCGAGCAGCGGCCCTCCTGGGGCTACCAGCGCCTCATGGGCGAGCGGATGGCCCGAGCCACCGCCGCCCTCGACATCCAGACCGGCGGTGGCGAGGTCCTGGCGGGGATCCCCGCCCACCCGCCGCTGACCGTCGCCACCGAGGCGTATCCGCCCAACGTCACCAAGGCCACCCGCCTGCTGCACCCCCGAGGGGTGGCCGTCGTCGCCGATCCCGACGAACCCCCGCTGCCCTTCGCCGACGCCGCGTTCGACCTGGTCGTGTGCCGTCACCCGGTCACCGTCTGGTGGAACGAGATCGCCCGCGTCCTTGCTCCCGGCGGTACCTACCTGGCACAGCACGTCGGCCCGTCGAGCGCGGCCGAGCTGTACGAGTACTTCCTCGGACCGCAGCCCGACGAGAACAACAACGTCCGCCACCCGGACCACGACCGGGCCGGGGCCGAGGCCGCGGGGCTGGAGGTCGTCGACCTCAGAGCGGAACGGCTCCGACTGGAGTTCCACGACATCGGCACGGTCGTGTACTTCCTGCGCAAGGTCGTGTGGATGGTCCCCGGTTTCACCGTGGACAAGTACCGGGACCGGCTACGGGAACTGCACGAACAGATCGAGGATCAGGGCCCGTTCGTCGCGCACTCCGCGCGCCACCTGATCGAGGCCCGCAGACCGGAGTGAGCCCGGGAGGGGGAGGGCCGCGAACGAGTCCGGGACGAGACGGGCCGGGGCGTCCAGGCGTGTTGTCCGGTGAGCGGGGACCGCCCCGCCCCGGTGACGCCCGCGCCGCCGACCGACCCTCGCGGCCCGCCGACGGCGCGGATGAAGAGGATCAGCTCTTGGCGGTGACGTGCTGGACGACCTCGAAGCCCCAGATCTCACTGTTGGTCGCCGCCGGGCCTCCGTGCCCGCCGTGGGCATGGCCGTCCTTCTTGGCATCGGCCGCGGCCTGGGCGTGACCCTTCTTGAAGGCCTGCCCGCTCACCCAGTTCTGGAAGTCCTCCTCGGACCGCCAACGGGTGTACACCAGGTACTTGTCGGTGCCCTCGACCGGACGCAGGAGCTGGAACTCCTCGAAGCCCTCCTGGTTCTCCACGAGCCCTGCGCGCTTGGCGAAACGCTCCTCCAGAGTGGAACCCTCCCCTTCCGGGACGGTCAGGACGTTGAACTTGACGACACTGGTCACGCGTGTACCTCCGGTCGGATCCACATCTGCCAAGGCCAACCTAAGGGACCCGCTCGGCCCGGCCGCACCAGGCTCCCCGCCGACGTTCCCACCGCCGACGGCCATCCCCGCGGGCCCCGGCCATCGTGGACGACCCGCCTCCGGGTCTGCCGGCGGTCAGCTCCCGGACACCCGGTCCACCCACTCCACCAACTCGCCGATGACCTCCGCCCGGTTGGTCTCGTTGAGCACCTCGTGCCGCGCGCCCGGGTAGGTGCGGTAGACGATGTCCGCGACACCCGCCTTGCGGTAACGCTCGACCAGGGCGTCACTGAACTCCAATCGGTGGTTGAGCGGGTCGCGGTCCCCGACCAGCACGTACAGGGGCAGGTCCGTCCGCACCCCCGACAGATCCGTGAGCGGACCGAAGGCCGCGGTGGCCAGCCCCACCAGCGCCTCCTCGTCGAGCGCGAACCCGCACAGGGGATCCGCGACGTAAAGGTCCACCTGCTCCTCGTCCCGGCTGAGCCAGTCCGCGGTGGTTCGGACCGGCTGGAACGGAGCGTTGAACATCTCGTTGAGGTCACTGGTCCCGGGCGGGACCGAACCCAGGAACAGGTCCACGGCGGTGGTACCGCTGAGCGCCGCCCCGGTGAGCAGGTCGGCGTGTTCGAGCAGGTACTGCTGGGTGGCGAAGGAACCCAGGCTGTGCCCGACGAGCACCAACGGCAGGCCGGGGTGTCGCTCGCGCAGGATCCGGGAGAGTGCGGCCATGTCGGCGACCAGCAGGTTCCAACCGTCCGCGCCCAGCCGGCCGGGCTCGGCGTGGATGGTCGCCCCGTGGCCCCGGTGGTCGTTGGCGTACACCGCGTACCCGCGCTCGTTGAGCGCCTGGGCCAGGGGAGCGTAGCGCGGGGCGTGCTCGCCCATGCCGTGGGCCAACTGGACGACACCGCGCGGCGGGCCGTCGGGCTGCCACTCGTGGACGTGCACGGTGAGGCCGTCGCTGCTGTCGAAGGTGAACATAGCTCTCCCGGAGTGGATGACGGAGTCACGGGCCCGGGGGCGCGGGAGGCCCGTGGGCACCGATTGTGCCCCGGTTCACTTCCCCTGCCCAGTGGAGCGGTGTGCCCGGTCGGGCGACGCGCTCAACCGGGCGACGCGTTCAGCTACGTGCGCGGGAAGATCCCGCCGCACTCGCCCGGCGTTACTTGAGGCCGTGTTTGCGCGCCACGATCCGCAGCATCGTGGCGCGGGGCAGCAGACGGCGCAGCGCGAACACCAGCGGCGCGTTGCTGCCCACCGCGTACAACGGCCGCGGCCGCTTCGCCTCGATGGCGCCGACCACGGTCCGGGCCACCCGCTCCGCCGAGATCCCCTTGGCCTCGTTGGCGTTGAGCGTGTCCACCATGGTCCGGTACTCATCCCTGAACGGGGACTGTTCCCCCACGTACTGGGTGCGGCGCTCACTGATCCCGGTGTTGATCGAACCCGGCTCGACCGTGGTCACACCCACCCCGAACGGCGACACCTCGCGTCGAACCGCGTCGGAGAACCCCTTCATCGCCGCTTTGGACGCCACGTAAGAGGACCGGTAGGCCAGCGGGAAACTCGCCAGCATCGAACCCACCATGACCACGCGCCCGTACCCGCGCGCCCGCATCCCCGGCATGAGCAGCTGCGTGAGCCGGACCGCGCCGAACACGTTCAGCCGGAACATCCGCTCCACGGCTTCCATGGGCAGTTCCTCGATTGGCCCGTTCTGGCTCTCGCCTGCGTTGTTGACCAGGACGTCGACCTCGCCCGCGGCCTCGGCGCAGGCCTCCACGGAGCCGTAGTCGGTCAGGTCCAGGGCCAGGTACTCGACCCCGGGCACCCGTGCGCTCACGGTCTCGGGGTTCCGACTGGTGCCGAAGACGCGGTAACCGCGCTCGACCAGGGCGGCTGCGACGGCCGCCCCGATCCCGGAGGAGGCTCCGGTGACCAGTGCGGTACGGCCGGGCGCGGGGACGGAGGGGGCCATGGGGAGTCCTTCGAGTCAGGGGGGCGGGTGGGGCCGAAGCACACACCACAGTATTTGAACCCTGCTCAACAACTTCGCGCCGGGAACCTCGTCCGGACAACGCCCGTACGATGCCCGGAAGGCATCCTGGCCGCCCTGGACGGTGGGGTCCGGTCCGGGCGGCCAGGGCGCGGGTTCGAGCCGGTCGGGTTCTCCTGCCCTGGGTGAGCGGGCACTCCGAGAGCTTCCGTCAGACGTCAGCCCCGGTCGCGCTTGTCCAGGACCAGCGAGAGTCCGGCGCCCAGCAGCCACAGGTCCTTGGACAGGGGCGTGCCCTCCTCGGTGGGGGCCAGGCTGCCGGGTTTGTGCATCCCGGGGGTGCGCAGGTAGAGGCCGAGCAGCCCGGCGGCGAAGGCGCTCAGCCCGGCCCCCGCGAGCTTGCTCGGCACGAGCGGCACCAACAGTGCGGTGCCCAGGGTGATTTCCCCGGCGGACAGGAGCCGGGTGAAGGTGACCGGGTCGATCTTGTCAAGGAACGGGTACGTGCCGACCGCCATCCGGTGGAGTCCCATCGCGGTGTCCTCGTCAGCGCCGCGTTTGCTCAGACCGGAGTTGAGGATGGAGGCGCCGGTGGCGGCGCGCAGGACCATTTGGTGCGGTCTGACGGGCAACTTCATGTGGGCTCCAGTTCGAGTCGACAACTAGAATTACTTTGAGTAATTGAAATGCTACGCCTTGGAGTGGTTAGGTTCTGGTCGCGTCCACCGGGTGTCGACCGTTCGTTCTTACGGAAGGAGAGAGCGTTCCCCCGGATCCGCGCGGGGCGGAAAGTCGGTTGCACTCCCGTCGGGAGCGTGGTTTCCTTCGCGCGACCACCCCAGCGAGAAGGAATCACATGCGCAGAATCATCGTGACCGGCGGCGGCACCGGAATGGGCAGGGCGATCGCCGAACGCCTCGCCAAGGCAGGGGACGAGGTCCACGTCCTCGGACGCCGGAAGGAGGTCCTCGACCAGGTCGCGGCGGAGAACCCCGAGGCGCGGATCATCCCCCTGCCGGTCGACCTCACCGACGAGGACGCCGTCCTGGCCGCGGCCGAACAGCTCTCGGCCGAACCCGTGGACGTCCTGGTCAACAACGCGGGCGGAATCATCAAGGAGACCCCGGTCGACACCAAGGGCACCTTCGACATCTACCGGCGCACCATCGACGCCAACCTGCTGTCCGCGATGATGCTGACCCAGGCGCTCTGGCCCGCCTTCCGGCGCCCGGGCGGCAGGGTCGTCAACATCAGCTCCATCGCCGCGCACCGGGGCGGCGGCGACGCCTACGCGGCGGCCAAGGCGGGACTGTGCGGTTGGGGGATCGACCTCGCCAAGCGGGGCGGCCCCGACGGCATCACCGTCAACACACTCACCCCCGGCTACGTGCAGGACACCGAGTTCTTCACCAAGGAGGGCCGCTCGGGCAGGCACGACACGCTCGCCGCCGAGACCATGGTCGGCCGTGCGGGCACCCCCGACGACGTTGCCGCGGTGGTGGAGTTCCTCGCCTCGCCCGAGGCGTCCTGGACCACCGGCCAGGTGCTGGGCGTCAACGGCGGGGCGCTTCCCGGTCACTGACCCGCGATTTCGGCGGTTGTGCCCGGAACCGACACAGGAGTCGGAAGCAGCCGCGGGTGTCGACGATCCTTCAAGGAGGAGACCGAGGAGCCGTCGGGGCGTCCGAGCCCCAACCCCGCTCCCACCCCGTCGCCGTCCGCCAGGAGGCCTGGAAGACCCTGATGCTCTCGGACTCGTTCAGTGGTGACGGGGCACCGCGCTTCTACCGCTACACCTTCGTGATGTGGCGAACCCCGGACGACCACGGAACCTGATGGGCCCGGACCAGTGGCCGGTTCGGTGCGCGCTCACGATGGCCGGGCCACAGCGGCTTTTTCGTGAGCTGGGTCGGTCTAGGGTTTCGACCATGACCAACACACCCCCCGCTCTGCGTCTCGCGCAGATCACTCCAGACAATGTGCACGCCGCCTGCGAACTGCGCGTTCGCCCGAATCAGGAACGCTTTGTGGCCCCGGTCGAAAGATCCCTCGCGGAGGCCTACGCGGCCGGTCCGGACATCGCTTGGCCCCGGCTGGTCATGGACGGTGACGAGGCGGTCGGCTTCGTCATGGGCGGGTTCGACCCCGACGCCGGGATCGACGCCTTCCGCTGCGGGATCTGGCGGCTGAACGTGTCCGCCGAGCACCAGGGCCGGGGTTACGGCAGGTTCGCCGTGCGGGCGGTGGCGGAGGAGGCCCGCCGCCGGGGGCAGAACCGGCTCACCGTCATGTGGCTCCCGGGAGAGGGCGGCCCGGAGGGTTTCTACACGGGCCTGGGCTTCCGCCCGACCGGTGAGTTCATGGGTGACCAGGTGATCGGGGAGATGTTCCTGGGCTAGCCGTTCGACGGCGTGGGGGCGATGGCGATCCGTTCGTCCGTGTCACCCACACTGGGAAGCCGGTTCCGACGCGACCCCGGTCGCGTGGCCGCCGGCCGACTCACACCATCCGGGAGGACACGTGGCCGCACCCGCCGACGCCGAGTACGACGTCGTCGTGATCGGAGGCGGTCCCGCGGGACTGGCCACCGGGTACCACCTCAGCCGCGCGCGGGCCGACTACGTCATCCTCGACGGGCAGCGGGCGCCGGGCGGTTTCTGGGATCGGAGCTGGAGCAGCTACTGGGACTCCCTGCGGCTGATCTCCCCGGCCGAGCACAGTTCCCTGCCGGGCTCGTGGATGCCGACCGAAACGGGACAGGAACTCCCCTCGGCAGGGCACGTCGCCGAGTATCTGGCCGCGTACGAGCGACGCTACGAACTGCCCGTACGCCGCCCGGTGACCGTTACTGGGGTGCGCCGTGCGGAGGGGGTGCTGGAGGTGGTCGGCTCCACGGGCACGTGGCGTGCCCGGCACGTGGTCAGTGCGACCGGGACCTGGCGTCGTCCGCACACGCCCGACCACCCCGGCCGGAACCTCTTCGAGGGCCGACAGCTGCACACCGCCGACTACCGGGGCCCGGAGGAGTTCGCCGGGCGGCGCGTGGTGGTCGTGGGCGGTGGAAACTCCGCGGCGCAGCTCCTCGCGGACCTCGCCGAGGTCGCGCACACCACGTGGGTCGCCCGGCTCCCGGTCAGGTTCCTGCCCGACCACGTGGACGGCCGCGTGCTGTTCGACGAGGCCGCCCGGTACGCCGAGGGCGCAGGGCCGGGCCGGGGTGCGGCTCGCCTGGGCGACATCGTCATGGTGCCCAGCGTGCGCCGGGCGCGGGACCGGGGCGTGCTCGTGGCACGGCCGATGTTCGAGCGGCTCACCCGGACCGGTGCGGTCTGGGCCGACGGCAGCGAACTGAAGGCCGACGCGATCCTGTGGTGTACCGGGTTCCGGCCGGCCCTGGACCACCTGGCCCCGCTGGAGCTGTTCGACGCAGACGGCCGGATCCCGGTCGACGGGAACCGCAGCGTCCGGGAACCCCGGCTGCACCTGGTCGGCTACGGGGACTGGACCGGGGCCGCCTCCGACACGCTGGTCGGCGCGGGCCGCACCGCCGGGGCCGCGGTCGCCCGCATCGTCGAGGAACTGCGGAGGGGACGGCCGCACTGACCCGACCGGCCTGGGCCACGGAAGGCGGGAGGCCCCTGCCGCCCGGTGCCCGCCGTATGCCAGGTTGCTCGGTGTGCGATCCTTCAATGGTTGACCAGTGCCTTTCGGGCTGGTCACAGCGTGTGTGGTTGGTCACGGGCGCTGGGGTTCCGGGGTAACCCTGATTTAAGGTCGGACAAATAGGAAATGCGTGACGTTCCGTCCGTGTTCCTGGAACCGCCTGTCCGCAGTATGCAAAGGACCCTCATGCGCCGCGCCACCCTCGCCGTCCCCGCCGCCCTGGCCCTGCTCGCGGCGACCGCCTGCGGCGCCCCCTCCGAGAACGCCTCGGCCGAGGCCGGAGGTGAGGACACCCTCGTCGTCGGCGCCACCGCGGTCCCCGCCGGCGACATCCTCGAATTCATCGAAGCCGAGCTGGCCGCCGACGCCGGTCTCGACCTGGAGATCCACGAGTACTCCGACTACATCGCCCCCAACGCCGCCCTCGCCGAGGGACAGCTGGACGTCAACCTCTACCAGCACGAGCCGTTCCTGCTGGAGTACAACGAGGGCAACGGCACCGACCTCGTCACCGTCGAGCAGATCTACCTGCCCCCGCTCGGCCTGTACTCCAACGTCGTCGACGACATCGACGACCTCGGGGAGGGGGCCGAGGTGGCTCTGCCCAACGACCCCACCAACGAGTTCCGCGCGCTGCTTCTGCTGGAGGAGGGCGGCCTGATCACGCTCGCGGAGGGGATCGACGAGTCCGCCTTCAGCCTGGACGACATCGAGGAGAACCCGCTCGACCTCCGGTTCCGCCAGGTGGAGGCGGCGCAGCTGCCCCGCTCCCTGGACGACGTCGACGCCGCGATCGTCAACAACAACTACGCCCAGGAAGCCGGTCTGGACTTCGAGGAGGACTCGATCCTGCTCGAGAAGTTCGACGGCAACCCCTACGTGAACGTCCTCGCCGCCCGCGCCGACAACACCGACGACCCGCGTATCGCCACCCTCGTCGAACTGCTGACCTCCCCGGAAACGGTCCGGTTCATCGAGGAGGAGTACCAGGGCAGTGTCATCCCCGCCGCCGCCGGCTAACGGCGGGTGCGGTGGCCGCTCACCGGTGCGGAGAGCGCTCTCGGCCAATCCCCTGGCAGAAGGTCCGGCCCCGACGGAATCCGTCGGGGCCGGACCTTCGCACGTACGGAGCGGGGAGGCCGGAGGTCAGGGGCGGGAGAGGAAGGCGTCCAGGGCGTCGAGCCAGGCCTCCGCCCGGTCTAGGTGCGCCATGTGCCCGGCACCCTCCAGCACCACCGCCTCGGCCGTCGGTAGGAACTCGGCCGCCCGCTCGGCGAAGGAAGCGGGGAAGGTCATGTCCTCCCTGCCGTGCAGGAACAGCAGGGGAGCGCCGAGCGCCCGCAACCGTTCGGGGCCCTCCGGCGGCCTGGGCGAGTCCAGTGTTCCGGCGAGGAACCCGGGAACCCACTCGGCGGACCAGGAGACACGGTCGAGCAGGGAGAGATAGGCGGGCAACCGCTCCGGGACACGGACACTGGCCGGAGCCCCCGCGACAGCGGCCTCCCGGACCAGGTCGGGGCCGGTCAGGGCGGACTCGGCCCACACACGGCCCTCGGCCGTGCGCAGGACGTCCCGTTCGGGCCAGGGCCCGAAGTTGGCGTCGGTGACCGGCCACAGGGTGCTGGACGCGATCACCGTCCGCCGCACCCGGTCCGGGGCGGCCAGCAGGACGCGCTGGGCGATCTGTCCGCCGGTGGAGAACCCGAGCAGGTCGAACCGGTCCAGGCCGAGTCGGTCGGCCAGGATGACCAGGTCGTCAGCGGCGGCCCGGAAGGAGTAGCCGCCGGGCCCCAGGCCCTGGGTCGACCGCCCGCACCCCCGCAGGTCCGGCAGGATCACGTGGCGGCCCAACCGGTCCAGGGGCTGGCGCAGATAGCTGTGGTCCCAGTCGGGTCCGCCGTGGACCACCAACAGCGGTGTGCCGCTCGGCGGACCGAGGAACGAGCAGAACAGACTGACCTCGGGGTGCTCCCGGACGGTGACGAATTCTCCCATGCCCCGAGTCTGGCAGCGGGCCGACCCGCCCGGACCCGAAAAGCAGAGCGCCCTCCGCGGGACGGGAGGGCGCTCTGTCGGCTACCAGGCGTCGAAGGTGGCTCCCTCGTCCGTGGAGCGGGCCGCGTGATGGTCGGCCACCACGATCAGCTGGCCCTCATCGGCGTGCAGCGCCTCCGGGTTGCCCGGTAGCTCACCGGTGCGTTCCCAGGTGTCACCGGCGTCGGTGCTCCGGTACACGCCGCCGTCCACCGCGACCCCGAACACCGTCTCGCCTCCTGGTACCCAGTCGACCAGGGCCAGCGGGGGAGCGTCCGCCACGACTACGAAGGCAGCTCCGCCGTCCGCGGAACGCACCGGTCCCCGACCGGTGGTGGCGACGACGGTGCTCCCGTCGTCGGACACGGCCAGGTCGAAGGCCTCCACGTCCGGTGCCAGGTCCCTCCAGTTCACCCCGTCCTCGGTGGAGCGGAGCGCACCGTCGAAGCCGACCACCAGGTCACCGGCGGAGGCCAGCGCGTGGAAGTCGGACTCGCCCGCCAGGGACAGGGCCTCCCAGTTCCGGCCGCCGTCGCGGGTCTCGATCAACCCGACCGGGTCGGGCATGTCGGTGTCCCCCTGGGGATGCCCGCTGGCCAGGTAGTGGTCCGGGCCCTGGACGGTGAAGCCCATGAGGTCGATCGCCGGTCCGACGTGCGCGGGTACCGTCGCCTCACGGGTCAGCCGGTCGGGGGCGGGCACCGTGAACAGGCCCGCGTGCGAGGCCACCAGGACCTTGCCGGACCCGGGGTCGACCCCGACCCCGTGCACGTGCTGGGCCTCCTCGGGCAGGGGCACACCGACGGTGTTCGCCACCCCCTCCGTGTCCGCCCCGGCGGGCCCGTCCGCTCCGGCCTGTGCGTGCACGCTCTCCTCCGGTTCCGCACACGCCGCCGTGACGGCGAGCAGACCCGCCGCGGCCAGCACGCTGAGGGTTCGGGTGTGTGTTCGTGTTCGGCTTCGCATGGTTCTCTTCCGACCTCTCGGATGACACCTTGATCTCACACGGGGGCGGAGGCCGGTACCCCTGCACCGGCCCCCTGGCGATCCCCGGACCTAGTGGCCCGAGTGGTCGTCGTTGTCGTCGGCGGCGTCCCCGCCCGGGCCCTGGGCGCCGGACTCCTCGACGCCGGACTCCTCGACGCCGGGCTCCTCGACACCCAGCATCTCGTTCATCTGCTCGATCTCGTCCTCCTGAGCGGCGATGATCTCCTCGGCCAGCTCACGGGCCTCGGGGTTGACCCCGTCGGCGAGCTCGGTGCGGGCCATGTCCACGGCGCCCTCGTGGTGCAGGACCATGAACTCCAGGAACAGGGTGTCGAAGTCCTCCCCCTCGGCGGCCTCCAACTGGGTCATCTGCCCCTCGGAGAGCATCCCGTCCATCTGGGAGTGGTCCATTCCGTGCTCCACCTCGGCGCCCCAGGCGTCGAGCAGCGTCTCCATCTGTTCGATCTCCGGCCCCTGGGCGGCACGGATCTCCTCGGCCAGGGCCTGTACCTCCGAGCCCGCGCGGGTGTCGGCGAGGTCGGCCATGTCGACGGCCTGCTCGTGGTGGGGGATCATCATCTGCGCGAAGTGCACGTCCGCGTCGTTGAACTCGGCGGCCTGCTCCGCGCTCTCCGAACTGGTGGTCGGGGCGTCCTCGTCACCGCCGCCGCAGGCCGCGGCGAACAGGGCGGTAGCGAAGGCGGCGGTGGCCGCGGTCAGGACTCGCTTCTTCAGGGCACGCTCGAACGAGGTCATGGTGACCTTTCCTCTCTAGGATCTCCTCCGCGTCGAATCCGGGTCCGACGCGGCCGTCTGTGCTGCGGGGCGCGCTGCCGACACGCGGGTGCCGGGGCGCGCGGGCATCTAGATGCGCAGCACCTGTAAACGGGAGAGGGAGGGTTCGTCCGGGGCGGGGAAGGGCGGCCGAACCGGGAACAGGGCCGGACCGGCTGTGTCCGCGGGGGTTCTGGGCCAGCGCAGGAAGGCGCCGGGGGCCACGCCCAGCAGAACGGCGACGAAGGCACCCAGGGTCAGGCAGACCGAGGTCGGGTCCAGCTCGGGGAGCGATAGGGCGCTCTCCGGCGCCGCCGAGTACCCGCCGGTGGAGTCGGTACCAGCCGAGTGGGGGCCGGCCGAGTGCGCACCGGATGAATGGGCGCCGGTCGAGGCGTGTGCCTCGTGCTGGACGTGGCCCAGGGTGTGCATGGATCCGAATCCGAGCAGCAGCACGGTGATCAGCAGGATCCGCGTCAGGGCGGATCCCGTGCGGCTGCGGCGCGGCTCGGACGGCGACATGTGCGCCAGCGTACCCCTACCCCGAGGGGGTACTCGACCAGGGTGTCCGGTCGGGGTGCGGGTCTTTGCTGCCGGAGCCGCCGCACCTTTCCGGAGCCCTTCGCGCAGGCGGGTTTCGAGAAAGCCACCATTGACACCACGGCACCCGCATATATACGTTCCGGAAACATACCGTCTGGTCGGTTAAATCCTAGGTGGGTGCCATGAGTTTCAACCTCGCGACGATCCTTCAGGAATCACGGCGGGAGAACCCGGACAAACCCCTCTGCCACATCAACGACCTGGAGTTCAGTTACGCCCAGGTCGACGAGATCTCCGGGCGGGTGGCCTCCGCGCTGCGCGGCCTCGGACTGGAACCCGGGGACCGGGTCGCCGTCCAACTCCCCAACCTGCCCCAGTTCCTGTTCACCTACTTCGGTATTCTCAAGGCGGGCCTGGTCATGGTTCCCCTGAACCCGCTCCTCAAGGCGCCCGAGACCGCCTACCACCTGACCGACTCGGGGGCGCGGGTCTTCGTGACCTTCGAGATGTTCGCCGAGGAGGCGGTGCGGGCGGTCGAGCTGGCTGAAACCGGGGAGAGCGTGCGCACGTACGTGGTGAACCTGCCCGGCAACGACGAACGCCCCGAGGGCACACTCCACTACGACGAGCTCTACTTCGCCGAGGACTTCGGCGAACCCGAGCCCACCGGATCCGACGACACCGCCGTCCTGCTCTACACCAGCGGCACGACCGGCAGGCCCAAGGGCGCCGAGCTCACCCATTTTCAGATGTACATGAACTGCACTGTGGGCGGGGACCTCTTCGGTTTCCGCGACGACGACATCGGCCTCGCGGTCCTGCCGCTCTTCCACATCTTCGGCCTGTCCAGCGTGCTCAACGTGGCGGTGCGCAACGGCGGCACCGTCGTGCTGGTGCCCCGGTTCGAGACCGCCGCGGCGCTGGAAGCCATCGAGCGGCACCGGTGCACGATCCTCGCCGGGGTGCCGACCATGTACCAGGAAATCCTGCACAGTGACACCAGGGGCCGGGACCTGTCCACGCTGCGTGTGGGTGTTTCCGGAGGCGCGTCGATGCCCGGCGAGGTCATGCGCGCCTTCGAGGAGAAGTTCCCCGGGATGGTGATCCTGGAGGGGTACGGGCTCTCGGAGACCTGCGCCGGGGCCACCTTCAACATCAACGCCGAGCAGCGCAGGGTCGGCTCGATCGGGAAGCCGCTCTGGGGAGTGAGCGTGCGCGTGGTCGACCCCGACGACCAGCCGCTCCCGCCCGGCCCCGACCAGGTGGGGGAGATCGTGGTCCGGGGCCACAACGTGATGAAGGGTTACTGGAACCGTCCGGAGGCGACCGCCGAGGCCTTCCGCGGCGGCTGGTTCCACACCGGCGACCTGGGTTACACCGACGAGGAGGGCTACTTGTTCGTCGTCGACCGCAAGAAGGACCTCGTCATCCGCGGCGGGTACAACGTCTACCCGCGCGAGGTCGAGGAGGTCCTGTACGAGCACCCCGAGGTGACCGCCGCGGCGGTGATCGGGCGCCCGGACGCCCGCCTGGGTGAGGAAGTCGTGGCCTGTGTGTCCCTGGGCCCCGACGCCAAGGCCACCGAGGAGGACCTCATCGCGTTCTGCAAGGAGCGGCTGGCCGCCTACAAGTACCCGCGCGAGGTGCGCCTGTTGAGCGAGCTCCCCGTCGGACCGACCGGCAAGATCCTCAAGAAGGAGCTCCGTCCCCTGGCCACGGGCGAGAGCGGGGGCGCTACCTAAGCCGGGAGCCGGCCCCGCTGGCCCTCGGCGAGTGCTCTCGCGGGTCCGGGGAGAGCTTCCGCCGCCTTCGCGGGCCCGGGGCACACGAGGGAACCGGCACCTGGATGGTGCCGGGTCCCTCGAGCGCTCTTCGTGAGAGCTCCGGTGCGGCGGTCCGGAGGCGGGTTCAGGGGTTCCTAGGGCAGGTACCGCGGGGCGCTGGCGCGGCTTTCGTGGTGCAGTCGGTGCAGGGCGGTCACGTAGTACGTGGTGTCGGAATCAGCGGGTGCGGTGAAGGTCGCGGAGCCGTCCTCATCCGCCCGCACGGTGCCGAGCATGGCGCGCGGGTCCTCGATACCGCAGCGGGCCTGATCCGGGCGGGGCTTGCCGTCGAAGGCGTACACCGCGTAGTAGGCGGGCGCCTCACCGGGGCCGGGCCTGATATCCAGGACGGTGCCGCCGTCCCCCTCGCCCGCGCTCACCCTCGGGGGAGCGGGGACGGTTCCGCCGAGGTCCCGCTTGACCGGCACCAGGGCGGGGTGCGAGTAGTGGTCCGCGACCAGGATCTCCATGGCCTCCTGGGCGTTGGTGCGCAGCGACGTCGCGCTGAAGTAGACGTCCCCGTGGACCCCGGGGTAGTCCTTGTTGAAGTCCAGGTGGCTGGAGAGCTCGTTCGGGTCCTGCCACGCCCCCGGGTTGCCGACCTTGTAGGCGGCCTGCCCGATGTACAGGTGCGTGTCGGTGCCCGAGGCGACCTCCTCCCACCAGGGGACGAGGACCGAGTAGTCGGCGACGGGCAGCCCGATCTCCCAGTAGACCTGCGGGTTGATGTAGTCGAGCCAGCCTTCCAGGACCCACTTGCGGCTGTCGGCGTACTGGTTGTCGTAGGACTGGGTGCCGTTGGTGTCCGACCCGTCGGGGTCGGTGCTGGAGTTGCGCCAGATCCCGAACGGGCTGATTCCGAACTTCACGTGTGGTTTGGCGGCGCTGACCGCGTCGCTCATCCCCTCGACCATGAGGTCGACGTTGTCGCGCCGCCAGTCCCCGATGTCGTCGAACCCGGCGCCGTACTCGGCGTAGGTGTCCTCGTCGGGGATCTCCAGGTCAGCGACCGGGTAGGGGTAGAAGTAGTCGTCGAAGTGCACCCCGTCCAGGTCGTAGTTCTCGACCGAGTGCATCATCGCCTCGATCACGAACTCGCGGGCCTCGGGGATGCCGGGGTTGTAGTACAGCCGCCCGCCGTACTCGAAGATCCAGTCGGGGTTCTGCCGGGCCGGGTGGTCCTCGACCAGCGCCCCGGGGTCGTCGTGCATGGCTACCCGGTACGGGTTGTACCAGGCGTGGAACTCCAGGTTCCGGGCGTGGGCCTCCTCGACCGCGAACTCCAGCGGGTCGTACCCGGGGTCGCCGCCCTGCTCACCGGTGAGCCACTCCGACCAGGGCTCGTGCGGTGACGGCCAGAAGGCGTCAGCGGTGGGTCTGATCTGTACGAACACCGCGTTGAGGCCGTTGTCGACGGCCTCGTCGTACAGGTCGACGAGGTCGGCCTGCTGTTTCTCGGGGCTCTGGCCCTGTTCGGTGGGCCAGTCGATGTTGTACACGCTGGCGATCCACTCGGCCCGCATCTGGTGCTTGGGCGGGGCCCCGGGGTCGCTGGCGCAGGGCGCCTGGCTCTCCGGTTCGGGTTCCGCGGCGGCCTGCGGGGCGTGGAGCAGCGCCGCGGTCAGCGCCGCCGCGAGGGCTCCGCTGAAGAGCGCGGTCCGGGAGGCGGCACGTGGTGCGGTGGTGCGGGGGAACGGAGCCGAGGGATCGGGCCGTGCGGCGGGTCGGTTCCGGTGCGGGTACGCCAAGGTTGCTCCTTCAGGCTTGCGTCGTACGGACGGGGACCTGGGAGGAGCCACCTGTTTTTCGGTGTTCCTCCGGCGGTCCGCGTGCGACGGTCAGCTCGGGCTTAGGAGAAAACCTTCATGATTTACCCGCTGAATGCAACACTCCTACGCGAGGTTGGGTCAGATGGGAAGAATGTGAGGTTTTTGGCTTGAATTCCTTTTTGGTGGAATTCTGATCCCGCTCAATCGTTGTTCCGCGCGTTTACGTGCGCCTACTGGTCTTCCAGCGGGGAGGTCAGGAGCAATCCGGCACCGGTGGCCGTGCCCGCGCCGATGCCCTTCAGCGACAGCTCCTGGAGCGCCTCGCTGTCCTGGACGATGGCTTCCCCGATGAAGTGGAAGCGGGCCGGACGGCCGCCCAGGCGCTTCCACTTCGCCGCCGTGACGCGCAGGGCCTCGCCCAGCTTCAGGTCCAGCCACGCGTCGAACTCCGACTCCGGCAGGGCGACCTTCTTCACCTTCGGCCTGGGGTTCTCCTCCGTGGGCTCCGCCTCGCGCTGCGCGGTGGGCGCGGTGATGAGCTCCCATCGGACGGCTTCACCCTCCGGGTGCCGGGTCATCGGCAGGATCGAGGCTGACTTCGCCCCGGAAAGCTTTCCCCAGGCGGGGGCGGTGTCGGAACTGATCACCAGAGTGGTGGGGGACAGGCGCGCCCACAGCACCCGGGCGTCGGATTCGGGGGCGGGGTCGACGGCCTTGCGCACGGCCCGGCCCATCACCCCCCACTGGTCCATGCCGATGCTGCGCTGGGGGTCGAGGCTGATGCGGGACAGGTACAAGGAGATCCGATCTGGGTCGTCCCGCTGAAGCGGGGATCGCGTGCGCGCACGAAGCACCGGAGGAGTCCGGGCCCGTGGTGAGGTTTTCTAGCCTACGAGGGGTGGGCCCCTGATCAGCCCACCCCTCACGGGTCCGGGTGCGCGCTTCGAGTGCCGCTCCCCGAATCCTCAGGAGAGCGCTCCACCGATCCTCGGCACCAGGTGGTCGAGCGCGTAAGGGATCGACAGCACGGAGTTGTAGGTGACCGCGCCGCGCTCGTCCAGAGTGGTGGCGATAACGGAGTCCTCACGCACCACGTCGAGGGTGTTGAAGACACTGGACCCCTCGGTGATGTCGAAGTCCTCGTCGTCACTCACCACGAGCAGTAGGTCTCCGTCGAGCAGGTCCACGCGTTCCGCGGACAGTTCCACGAAGAAGTCGTTCCCGCTGTCCCGCTCGGTGATCGCCTCGGGGATGTCGAAGCCCAGCGACAGGAGGAATCTGCCGCGGGCGTCTCCGGGCAGGTAGGCGCCGTACTTGCCGTCGTAGGGAAGGACCGCGGTCCCGGTGAGCCCCTCGAACTCCGGGTACTCGGCGCGTGCCTGTTCGAGGAGTTCGTCGGTCGCCTCGTTGAGGGCGACGCCTTCCTCCGGGCGGCCGAGCGCGGTGGCGATGATCTCCGTCGCCTCGTCCCGGGGCACGGTGTACGCGGCGACCCCGGCGGGTCGCGCGACCACGGGGGCGATCTGGGAGAGGGCCTCGTAGACGGCGTCGTCGAACCCGGCGGAGACACCGATGATGAGGTCGGGGGCGAGGTTGGCGATCTGCTCGACGTTGGGTTCGGAATCGGAGTCGATTCGGGTCAGCTCGGTGCCCTCGACCAGGTCGTCGGTCCACGGGCCGAGCCCGGACTCGTAGAACGTGTAGCCGGTGTTGCCGACCGGGACGAGGTCCAGGGCCAGGACCGCGTCGGCGTCCGTGACGCCGAGGGCGACCACCCGCTCGGGCTCCTCCTCGATGGTGGTGCTGCCGAACTCGTGCTCGATGGTCACCGGGAACGCGCCTTCGGCGGCCTGCGATGAGGGAGCGCTCTCCGACGAGTCCTCGCCCGCGTTCCCACAGGCGGTGAGGGGGAGAAGGACGATGAGGGCGCACGCGATCGAGCGCGGGGCGGGGCCGGTGAACATGGGACTCCGTTCGCTAAGGTTAGGCTCGCCTATCCTAGTCCCGCGGTGGCTGGTCGCCCGGGCGGCCCCGCTCACACCCGCGCGACCCCGGACCCCGTTCCCGAGCCTGGCCCGCCCGTGTGGCCCGTGCTCACGCGCGCAGCCCCCGGTAGTGGGCTCGCTGTTGTGGCGGAAGCTTCTCGATCGCCGCGCGCAGCAGGGGGCGCGGGGCCCTCGCCGCGTGGGTGTCCAGGAAGGCCAGCAGCCGATCGGGGTCCACGTCGCCCGCGGAGCGCAGCATCCAGCCGGTCGCCTTCTGGACCAGTTCGTGGTCGTCACCCAGCAGGAGTTCGGCGATCGCGAAGGTGTCGTCCAGGTCCTCGTGCCCGATGAAGTGTGCTGTCGCCACGATGGAGGTCCGCCGCTGCCACGGGTTCTCCGAACGGGCCAGCTCGTACAGAACCTTCCGAGAGCGCTCTCGCAGATGCCGGCCCACGACGTGGTAGGCGGCCAGGTCCACCAGGTCCCAGTCGTTGACACGGTCATGGCGGCGCAGGTACAGGTCGGCGAGCTCGCCGACCTGCTCGGGGGTGGCCCCCTTGCGGCGGGCCTTCTTCTCCATGATCCTCAGCGCTCCGGCGCGCGCCTCGTGGACCGGGCTTTCCAGCAGGGCCTCGATCTGGTCGAGGTCCATGTCCACGAACTCCTTGGCGAGCGCGAACACGGTGCCCATGCGTACCCCGACGAAGTAGTCGAGGGGGTCCTGGGCATCGGCGTCGAAGCGGAAGTACCGCTGGTACTTACGGAGCTCCTCGTCGCTGCGGTGGGTGTCGAGCCGGGCCAGGAAGGCCTCGGCGGTCAGGTCGTCGGCCATGGGGTGACGATAACCGAGCGCACCCGACCGCACCGGTCGGAACACCCCGCCGAACGGCGGTCCGGTCGGACCCGGCCCGCCGTGCCTTCCTGCTCCGGGGCCTCTCTGCCAGAATCCCGGGTATGACCCAGACCCCGCTATGCGTCGCCTGTGAGGGGACGGTCGCCCCCGACGGCCACTGCTGGGACTGCGGTGCGGACCAACCGGACTACAGGGTGCGGATGGAGGCCACCGGGGCCGACGGCGCGGCGGGGGTCAGCGACCGGGGGGCGCGGCGCGGGATCAACGCGGACGCCCTGGCGCTCGCGGCCGCTGGGGACTGGACCACCGGGGTGGTCTGCGACGGGGTGTCGATGTCGCCGAGGGCCGAGCGCGCCGCTCAACTCGCGGCGGAGACCGGCTGCGCTGCCCTCGCTGAACGGCTGGTCGGCGGAGACCTCCCCGAGACCGCCCTGAGTCGCTCCGCTGCGCGCGCCGGGCGGGCCGTCGAGGCCCTGTCCGGCACCGAATCCCCGGCACCCGCCTGCACGTACGTGGCGGGCGCGGTGGGTCCCGAGGGCCTGTGGGTCGCCTGGGTCGGGGACAGCCGCGCCTACTGGCTGCCCGAACAAGGTCCGGCGGTGCTGCTGACGGAGGACGACACAGGGGAGTTCGGCGCGATCTCGGCATGGTTGGGCGCCGACGCGGAACCGGCCGAGCCGGGTTCGCGCAGTTTGCGTCCGACGGTCCCCGGCGTGCTGTTGCTGTGCACCGACGGGCTGACCCGCTACCTTGCCGATCCGGCTGATCTGAGAGCCGCGGTCCCGTCCCCGCGGCGCGGGGACTCGTGGCTGCCCGCCGCGCGCGCCCTGGTCGGACACGCGCTCGACCGGGGCGGACACGACAACGTCACCGCCCTCCTCCTTCCGGTCGGCGACCGGTGACCGCGGGCTCCACCGGGGCGGTAACCCCCTCACCGGTGGGGCCTGCGGCCCAGGGCGGTTGACAGGCACCCTTCCGGTGCTCCACTCTCACAGCTATGAGAACCCCCTTGTCGAGCCGCCCGACCGTTCGCCGGTCCTCCCGGGCAGCTGACAGGGCGCGTCGCGGAACGCCGGGCATCATCCTGCGCCGCGGTCGCCTGGGTTCCCCTCCGCACTGTTGATCCGCCGCTGCCGTTCCGAGGCCCGCGGTGTCCGGTGCGTCGACTCCCTTCCCCAGGGGTAGGCGCTGACCGGCGGTTTCCACGCCCGAGCCCGGCTCCGGCGCGACCGCCGGCGAATCAGTCCACGCTGCCCCGCGTTCCCGCGGCCGGTCTCCGGACCGAGCCGTACCGGCCTGGTTTCCCTGAACCCGTGACACCCTCCTGCGCCTCGGCGGCCCCTTCCGCCCTTGTCACCGATCAGAGAGACAGAGAACATGAGCCCGAGCCTGACCCGGAGAACCGACACCGAGACCGTCGAGGCCACCCGGCCCGCCGAGCCCGCCCTTCGGGGGAGCACCGCCGTGGATACCGCCCTGGTCGAGGGGCCGCGCACGCTGTGCCGACTCCCCGAGGGAGAGCTGCCCCGCCCCTACGAACTGTTCGAGGTCCGGCCGCTCGGTGCCCTCATCGGCGCGGAGATCCACGGCATCGACCTGCGGGAGGAGATCAGCGAGGAGCTGCGCGCCGAACTCAACCGCGCGCTGCTGGAGTTCAAGGTGGTCTTCTTCCGGGACCAGCCCATCGACTCCGCCCGCCAGCAGGAGATCGCCCGGCTGTGGGGTGAGTTGGAGACCAACCCGTTCATCGAGCAGGGCGACGACGTCCACATCGCCCGGTTCGCCAAGAGTGAGGCCCCGCCCAGCTACGAGAACGTCTGGCACACCGACGTCACCTGGCGGGAGGCGCCCGCTCTCGGCGCCATCCTGCGCCTGGTCGAGGTCCCGCCGGTGGGCGGCGACACCCTGTGGGCGGACATGGCCGCCGCCTACGACAACCTGCCCGATGAGGTCAAGGAGCGCATCGAGGGGCGCACCGCGGTGCACGACGTGATCCCCGGGTTCTCCCGTTTCCTGGACGAGGACCGGCTGCTGGAGTGGCAGGACAGGTTCCCGCCGGTCGAGCACCCCGTCGTGCGCACCCACCCCGAGACCGGCCGCAGGACGCTGTTCGTCAACGTCTCCTTCACCACCCGGATCGTCGGCATGGACGAGGCGGAGAGCGACGAGCTGCTGCGCTTCCTCTTCCAGCAGGCGCACACCCCCGAGTTCCAGGTGCGCTTCCGGTGGGAGCGCAACTCGGTCGCGTTCTGGGACAACCGCGCCACCCAGCACTACGCGGTGAACGACTACCACCCGCACCCCCGTGTGGCCGAGCGCGTCGCCATCGTCGGTGACCGGCCCTTCTGACCCCGCCCCCGGCCCGGTCGGGCCCCGAGCCGCCGTCCCGGTCCCTGGGAACCGGGACGGCAGCCGATATTGACCTCAAGTCGGGTTGAGGTCTTAGCGTTGGGCTCCGTCAGGTTCCCCTCACGGAAGGCCCCGCCATGATGCGCACCACCGTCAACCCCTGGACCTACCCCGAGGGTATGGACCAGGGCGTCCTCATCGAGGGGCACCAGCGCCTGCTCTTCGTCAGCGGACAGTGCTCGGTCTCTGCCACGGGTGAGTCGCTGCACCCCGGTGACCTGCGGGCCCAGACCTCGGTCGCCCTGGACAACGTCGAGGCGGTCCTGCGCGAGGCGGGCATGGGGCTGGGGAACATCGTCCGCATGAACACCTACGTCACCGACGTCGAGGCCTTCTTCGCGCAGGCGGGGGAGATGATGGCCGAGCGCCTGGCCGCCTTCGACGTACGACCGCCCGGGGTCTGCGCCCAGATCAGCCGTCTGGGCCGCCCCGAGCTGCTCGTGGAGCTGGAGGCGTTCGCCGCCGACTGACCGGCCCGGTCCGGACCGCCGTCTCGGGTCCCCGAAGTGCTCCGGGGCCCGAGACGGCCCCGTCCCGTCCCTCAGCTCTGTCCGTCCGCTGCGACCCGGACCGGACGGAGGGTCACAGTGACGGTGAGAGCGGCCACGGCCACCACCGTCACCAGGCCGTACACCGTGAGGTACCCCCCGAGCGCCGCCGTGGTCAGAACCGCCCCGGCCACGGCTAGCAGAGCGGAGGACCCCAGGGACTCCGCCACCTGTAGGGCCGAACTGTTGGCGCCCTGCCGTTCCTTGGCGGACAGCGTCAGGACCGTCGAGCTGAGCTGCGGGTACGCGATGCCCATACCGACCCCCATCAGGACACAGGAGAGGGCGGCCGCGGGGGCGGGCAGCAGCCCGCCGACCACCAGAGCTGCCCCGACCGGCCCGCACGAGACGAGGGCGGCGGCTCTCCAGAGCAGGTCCGGCCGGTGCGGGTCGGCGGTCGAACGCCCCTGGAGCCAGGCACCGCACGCCCAGCCCAGCGCCCCGACCGCGACCACGAGGCCGGAGGCGGCGGGCGTGTAGCCCAGTTCGTACTGGAGGTAGGCGGGCAGGTAGACGTCGGTGGCGGCCACCGAGCCGCCCAGCAGCGCTCGCAGGAGCACCAGCCGGGGGATGCCCGCGCGTGCGCGCAGGGTGCCGACGGGGAGCAGCCGCACGGCGGTGACCGCCAACACGGCCACGCTGACCGCCGTGCCCACCGCGAGCAGCGGCGCCGTCTGCTGTCCGGAGACGTGCAGCCCCAGCAGTGCGACGGCAGCGGCACCCGCCCAGAACACCCGCCGGTCCAGCACCGGCCCCTGCCCGTGGCCCGACCTCACATGGCGTACCACCCCCACCAGGAACAACAGCGACACCACTGACCCTGCCAACACGAGAGCGAACACCACGCGCCAGTGCACCAGCTGCACCAGGAGCCCGGAGACCAGCGGCCCGACCACCGACGGCAGCAGCCACGCGGCGGTCAGCAGCGCGAACATGCGAGGGCGGGCGTCCTCGTGCACGAACCGCGCGATGACCACGTACAGGACTACGGAGTCGATGCCGCCGCCGACGCCCTGGAGCAGTCGGCCGAGTACGAACACCTCCATGGTGGGCGCGACCACGCACAGCGCGATCCCGAGCAGGAACGCAGCCGCGCCGAACAGCAGGGGCCGCAACGGTCCGCGCCGGTCCGCCCACGCGCCGCCGAGGGTCATCCCGACCAGCCCGGTCGTCACCGTCGCGGCGAAGGCCAGCGAGTACCAGCTCTGCGCGTCCAGGTCCCTGGCCACCACCGGCAGGGCCGTGGTGACGGCGAAGGACTCGAAGGCGATGAAGGTCATCAGCCCGAGCGCCCCGATCACCAACGGCCGCGACCCCCGGGCCCAGAGCCGGACGGCCGGGGTGGGGGACCCCAGCTCGGCGGTCATGGCGTCCCGTCGCTGTCCGTGCGCTCCCCGGACCCGACCACTAGGGCGATCTTGCCCCTGCCGTGGCCGGTCTCCACGTCCAGATGGGCCTTCCACACCTCGTTCAGCGGGAAGGTCTCGCGGATCGTGATGGTGAGCCGCCCCTTCGCGCACAGGTCGAGCAGCTCGCGGAGCCGGGCCGCCGACCGGTCGCTGCTGATCCACTGGCAGCCCAGTTCCTTGACCAGGGCGATGTCGACGATCGTCCCGATCCGGCTCCGGTCCTCGACCAGTTCGACCGCGGTCCGCAGGTTGTCGTGCCCGGCCGCGTCCAAGGCCGCGTCCACCCCCTGGGGCGCCGCGGCTCGGATCCGCTGGAGCTGCCCCTCGCCGTACTCGACCGGCACCGCACCCAGGGAGCGCACGTACGCGTGGTTGGCCGGGCTCGCCGTGCCCACCACCCTGGCTCCGCGCGCCGCGGCCAGTTGCACGGCCACCGTGCCGACCCCGCCGGCCGCGCCGTGCACCAGCAGGGTTTCGCCCTCGCCCACGCGCAGTCGTTCAAGAGCGGTGTGCGCGGTCTGCCCGGAGGCCGACAGGGCGCCCGCGGTCAGCCACGACACCTCCGCGGGTTTGGGGACGACCTGTTCGGCGGGCACGTTCACGTACTCGGCGTAGCAGCCGAGGACCCGGTAACCGGCGACCCCGTCGCCCACGGAGAACCCGGTCACCCCGGCACCGACCTCGGCCACGGTCCCGGCGAACTCGTTGCCGAGGACCTGCGGGAACTCGATGGTCGCACCCGGTGGGGTCCAGCCGCCCCGGATCGCCGCGTCCGTCAGTTGGACGCCCGCCGTCCGAACCCGGACCAGGACCTCTCCCGGCGCGGCCACAGGGCGCGGCAAGTCCCGCACTGTCAGGTTCTCGGCCGGCCCGAACGCGTCGATCGCGGCGGCCCGCATCGTGGCCCCGGGAGTAGTGCCTGCCGTCATGCCCTCCGTTCTGCTGCTCATCGGCGGGCTCCCGTTCCGCTCAGGAACTCCACCAGCTCGTCGACACTCCGTGCCCCGCTCAACGCCTGCCCCGCGTGCACGTAGGCGGGGATGGAGCCGACCCCCTGTGCCACGGCCTCCCGGTGGTCGTCCTCGACCTCGGCGGCGAAGTCGTCGGAGCCCAGCAGGGCGTCCACGTCCCCTCCGGTGAGCCCGAGCCCCTTCCCGACCCGGCGCAGCGTTTCCGGGTCCGTCAGGTCCT
The DNA here is from genome assembly GCF_000340985.1 of Nocardiopsis valliformis DSM 45023. Lineage (NCBI taxonomy): Bacteria > Bacillati > Actinomycetota > Actinomycetes > Streptosporangiales > Nocardiopsidaceae > Nocardiopsis > Nocardiopsis valliformis. Next base: position 78,877 of record NZ_ANAZ01000030.1, on the reverse strand, counting down.
CGCGCCGTTCCAGGTGCGCTGTGTAGAGCTGGTCCCACACCTGCTCGGGGTCGAACCCCCGGGACACAGCGAGTTTGATCAGTCGGTGGGCGGGTCGCGAGTCGACGTTCAGCACCTCGTTCATCTCGATCCCGAGGCCTTTGCGGCGGCTCGCCTCCGCCACCCGGCTCCTGGTGGCCTCCCACTGGGCCTCGCTCATGCCCCACGAGTTCAGCGCGGCGCCGCGCACGGTCCGGTCCAGGGAATCCGGGCCCGCGGGCTCCAGCAGGAAGCTCCGGCGCACCACGGTCACCTCCCGGCCCGCCGTCCCCAGCCGCTCCAGCGCGGCCCTCAGCCGCCGGTGGCCCATCCAGCACCAGGGGCACCTGATGTCGGCCCACACCGTGATCCTGTCCATTGAACTCTCCGAACTCTCGCCTGTCATGTCCGTCGCGTAGAGTCCACTTCGTCAAGTGAACTTGATGTCAAGTCGGCTGGTGGAGGAGAGCCTGATGCCGCAGTTGGACCCGGACATCCTCTGGCTGAAACCGGGGCAGGTGGCCCACAGGGCCGGGGTGGCGGTATCGGCCCTGCACTACTACGAGAGCCTCGGGCTGATCAGGAGCCGCCGCACGGCGGGCAACCGGCGCGAGTACCGTCGGGACACGCTCCGGATCATCGCGTTCATCCGCACGGCCCAACGCCTGGGCCTGTCCCTGGACCGGATCAAGGACGCCATCGACCAGCTGCCCGAGGAGGGTCTGCCGACCAAACGCGACTGGGCCCGCATCTCCCGCCAGTGGTACGACGAACTGACCGAACGTATCCAGGAGCTGACCGCGCTGCGGGATCGCTTCTCCAACTGCATCGGCTGCGGATGCCTGTCCCTGGTCTCGTGCCCCTACTCCAACCCGGAGGACATCCTGGGCCGGGACGGCAGCGGAGCCCAACGCTTCCCCTGAGGGCCGTCCCCGGGTTGCCTCGGCGGGGCCCTGCCCACTGCGGGAAGCCCGGCGGAAAAGGCGTTGTGGCGTCACCCGGCTCTCGGACACACTGGCTCGGACGTCGGGCGCGAACGTCCGTGACACCGTCCGCAGAGGACATCACGAACAGGGAGAGCAATGTCCACCCTCCGGGTCACCGCCGAGCGGCTCACGATCCTTCCGCACCCCAACGCCGACGCGCTCGAACTCGCGCAGGTGGGGCTGTTCCGCGCGGTCGTCGCCAAGGGCGCGTACCGCACGGGCGACTGGGCCGTCTACATCCCGGAGAACGCCGTGCTCCCGGACGACCTGATCGAGGAGATCGGACTCACCGGCAAGCTCGCGGGCGCCAAGAAGAACCGGGTGAAGCCGCTCCGGCTCCGCGGTGAGGTGTCCCAGGGCGTCGTCTGTCGACCGGCCGGGCTCGGCGACCGCGACCTCGCGGCCGAGCACGAAGCCGGGACCGACTTCGCGGGCGAACTCGGCGTCACCAAGTGGGTCCCTGAGGTCCCGCTGCACATGAGCGGTGCGATGGAGCCCGCCCCCGACCTGCTCAGGTGGGTCGAGATCGAGAACATCAAGCGCTATCCGGGCGTGTTCGAGCCGGGGGAGCCGGTCGTGGCCACCGAGAAGATCCACGGCACGGCCTGCCTGTTCACGCTGGTCGCCGAGACCGGCGAGGAGTTCGTCTCCTCCAAGGGCCAGGGCGCCAAGGGGCTGGGGCTGGTGCGCTCCGAGGACAACCTGTACTGGAGGGCGGTCACCGCGCACGGGGTCGCCAAGGCCGCGCGGGCCGTCGCGGAGCGCTTCGGTGCGTCCCGGGTGGGTGTGTTCGGTGAGGTGTTCGGCGCCGGGGTCCAGGACCTGAAGTACGGCGAGACCGGCCGCAGTGACCGACCCGGTTACGCGGTGTTCGACATCCGGATCGAGGCGGGTGGTGAGAGCCGGTGGATCGATGCCGCCGAACTGCCCGCCCTGCTTGCGGAGGTGGACCTGCCCGCGGTTCCGGTGCTCTACGACGGCCCCTATGACGAGGCCGCGCTGTTCGCCGCGGCGGAGGGCAAGGAGACCTGGAGCGGGGCCGCCCTGCATCTGCGGGAGGGCGTGGTCGTCCGACCCGCACAGGAACGCTTCTCCGAGGTCCTGGGCGGTCGCACGATCACCAAGTTCGTCTCCGACGCCTACCTGACCCGTAAGGGCGGCACGGAGTTCGAATAGGCGTCGTGCATGAGTGCGGTGACCAGGTGCTGTGAGTGACTGTCGACGCCGGGGCGGCCGTGAGCGGGGGATCCGCTCACGGCCGCCCCGGCGAACTCATCTGGCAGGGGCCGCCTCACGTTCCTCGGTGACCAGGAAGGGATCGAGTACCCCGGGGGCGGCCTTACTCGCGAACAGCGTGCATCCGGTAGCGGCGATGTCGGGGGCCTCGTACCCTCCAGCCCCGGCCGCCGTCATCGTCGCCACGCTCCGCAGCCCCAGCAACCGCTGGGGCACCGACTCGCGGATGACGACGGTGCTCACCGCGGAGCGTCGCAGCGCCGTCGTCGCCCGGAAGAACAGCCCGGACCGCAGAACCACGTACTCGTCGGCGATCCCGTGGCCCAGGGCCCGGTAGGCGATGACCGCGCCCAGGAGGGCGAGCGGCCCGAGTACGGCGGCGGTGATCCACACGGCGGCCAACGGAAGGAGGTTGGTGGCGGCCAGTGCCCCCACAGCGCCGGTGAACAGTGCCGTTGTCACCGTGGCCCACCAGAGCCTGCGCCCGAGCGCGGCACGGGGGTGGCGCCGCAGGGGCGTGTCCATGGGATTGGCGGGGGTCCCCAGCACGGCCGCGGCGATCGGACGGGCCACCCGCACCGGCCCCCGGGGAAGTACGGCGGTGGGTGAGGACATCGACCACTCGTCCAGACCGGTCGTGACCACCGTGGTGTCGGCGATCCCCAGCCAGCGCCACAGCACCGGCTCGGAGATCTGGACGCCGCGGATCCGCTCGTCGTCCCGGTTGACCTCCCGGGTCCGGAACAGTCCGTGGCGGGTGCGCAGCAGGGTGCCCTTCGCACCGGGAACGCGGGCCAGCTCGAAGTTCCAGTACTCCGTCAGGAAGGCGACCGCGAGTCCGAGCGAGCCGACCACCCCCAGCACGAGTACCCCTGCCAGGACGGCCCACGCCCAGTGGAGCCCCCAGGTGTCGAGGAACCCCACGACCCATGAGGTGGGGTCCAGGCCGACTGCCGGAGCCAGCATGAAGGCGCCCCAACACAGGCCTGCCGCCAGGACAAAGGCCCAGGCGTTGAACATGTTGTACACGAACCAACCGGGGCGGAAACCGGCTAGCACCCGCGTTTGACCGACGTTCTCGTCTTCGTTCTCGTCCGGGGCCGGGCCCGGATCGAGCTCCGTGCCCTCCGGTGCGCGCTGGCGGATCGGTGCGGGTGAACTGAGGGCCAGGAGCTGGCGCAGCTCCTCGGCCTCCGTCTTGGACACCGCGTCCAGCTCGAACGCGGACTCACCGGCAGCCGCCTGCTGGCCCGCGCCGATGGTCAGCACACGCAGTCCCACGATCCGGTGCCAGAACTTGGCGTCCAGGTCCACGCTGCGGATCCGGTCCCTGCGCACCGAACGGTGGTTGCGCACCAGCACGCCGGTCCGTAGCTCCACGTACTCCCCGCTCACGCGGTAGCGGGTGAATATCCAGCGCAGCGCGTCCGCAGCCGCCCCGACAACCCCGATTACGGCGATGATCACCCACGGCATGGGGTTCCCGGTCTGGAAGTCCGTGCCGAAGACCCAGGTCGCGATGGCCAGCGGGGCCAGGGACAGCAGGCTCCACACTCCGTCGGCCCAGAGCATCCGGTTGCTCAGCCGCGACCAGGGGACCTCAGCCGCTTGCTCGTGTTCCCCACCCACGGAGCTCATGTGGCGTCACCGGGGGTCCGCTGGGTGACGGCGCGCAGGTTCTCCGCGGTCTCGGCCGCCACCTCGTGGTCGAGCCCGACGATGTCGATCGCGCCCTGTGAGGAGGCCGTGGTCACCCGGAGTGTGGCCAGCCCCATGACCTGCTCGAACGGGCCGCGTACCGCGTCCACGGTCTGGATGCGCGAGATTGGTGCCACCCGCCACTCCCGGACCCACCAGCCGCTGAGGCCGTAGACCGCTTCGTCGGTGACCTCCCAGCGGTGGACGGCGTACCGCCACCAGGGCTCCACGACGGTGCCCACCAGCAGGAGTACCGCCGCGACGGCCGCCGCCACGAGTGTCCACGGGCGGGCCGCCTCCCAGAACACGTGGGTGGCGATCGCGACCGTGATGATCGGCCCGAAGAGGGCCATGGACTGGAGCGCCCACCACCGGACGGCTCGGCGTTCGACGCGATGGCGCGGTGGCCGCAACCGGGTCACCGGATCGGCGGTGGGTGGTCCCGGGGTCTGTGCCCCGGTGCGCGGAGTTTCGGATCCGGAGTTCACAGGGGCGGTGCTCGGTATCGGTGGGTCTTTCGGGGCGGTGGTCATCGGTTCTCCCGGCGGATCGCGTGGTGGACGAAGTCGAGGAGGGTGCCCATCTGGTCGGTGAGGTCGAGGCTCTCGTCCATGACCCATGCGCTGATCAGTGCCTCGGTGCTGCGCAGGATGATGACGGCGGTGGAACGGGGGTCGAACTCCCGGAACTCCCCGTCCCGCTGCCCGCGCTGGAGGAGCTGCGCGAACTCGTCGACCTCCTCGTCCAGCTGGCCGGTGAACGGGTTCGAACCGTCGGGGGAACGGTGGTTCGTGATGATGCTGATCATGGCGAGGAACCCGGTCCGGTGTGCTGCGTAGTACTCCACCTGACCGCTGATCCACGCGCTGACCTGCCCGGTCGCGGTTGGTTCGGCCTCCACCCGGGCGAGCATGAACTCCGTGGACGCGTCGATGAACTGTTGCGCGACCAGGACCATGAGCTCGTCCTTGCCCGCGAAGTGGTAGGAGATCACGCTCTTGCTGATCCCCGCCTGCTCGGCGATCCGGGACAGCGAGGCGTTCGCGTAGCCGACCTGGGCCACTGTCTCGGCGGCGGCCCTGATCACCTGTTCGCGCCGTGCCTGCTCGATGAACGAGGCACGTTTCCGGCCGGTTGGGATTTTTCCAGTCTGCATGGTCCTATTTTAGTCCGATCGGTCTGAAAAAAGGCAAGGGCTGATCGAGGACAGTCGTCGAGAAGCACAGCGGGTCGGCCCCCGGCAGCCGGGCCTAGCTGCCTGACCTCAGGAAACGGAGCCGCGGTCCTCTTCTCGCCCAGCGGACTCACACGGCTCGTCAGGGGTGCTGGCGTCCGCCATGGGAGAGTCGTCGGGGTGGCGGCGCGACAGCAGGTAGCCCAGGCCGAGCACGATGCCCGTACCGATCGCCGTGTACCAGGTAAACCCGATCAGCCCCGGCTGGAAGAGGAACAGCCACGACATCGTCGCCACCGCCGCGCAGAAGGCGATGGCCGCGTCCAGCTGGCGGGCCCGGCGCACCCACAGCCCCAGGAAGAACGCGCCGAGCAGACCGCCGTAGGTCAGGCTGGCCACGGACAGGCCCAGTTCGAGGACGGGGTTGTCGGTGCCGGTGAACATCGCGGCCGCCGCGATGAACACCAGCCCCCAGCCGAGGGTGAACAGCCGGCTCATCCGCAGCGCCTGCGTGTCGGAGAGCGCGCGGTGGGAGAACTGTTCGTATAGGTCGGTCATGGTCGAGGAGGACAGTGCGGACAGCGACGAGGACAGGGTGCTCATCGCCGCAGCGATCACCCCGGCGAGCAGGAGACCTGCCAGGCCCGGGGGCATCGCCTCCACCACGAACACCGGGAAGAGCTCGTCAGAGCCGGCCAGGCCGAGCTGCTCGACGGTGGCCGCCTGGAAGTACGAGTACAGTGCCAGGCCCACGGTCAGGAACAGCGCGAACTGGGCGAACACCACCACCCCGCTGACGATCACCGCCTTCTGAGCGTCCCGCAGACTCCGGCAGCTCAACAGCCGCTGCACGATGATCTGGTCGGCGCCGTGCGAGGCCGTGGACAGCAGGGCACCGCCCAGGACCGCCGTGACCGTGGCGTACGGAGCGGAGACGGGGTTCGAGGTGAAGTCCAGGAACTGCGTCTTCCCGGCGTCCGCGGCCACGGCCAGGAAGTTCACGTCCAGGCTGGCGGTGATGACGGCCAGGGCCACCACACCGCCCACGCAGTACAGGCCCATTTGCACGACATCGACCCAGACCACGGCCCGGATCCCGCCGACCAGGGTGTAGAGGATCGTGACCACACCCATGACCGCGACGATGGCGAAGTAGGAGACCCCCGCACCGAGCGAGTCGAGGATGATCTTCATCGGGATGGCCGCCGCGAACAGTCGCACCCCGTCGGCCAGTACACGAGTGAACAGGAACGTGACCGAGGCCGTGCTCTGCATGCCCCGACCGAACCGCAGCCCCAGGTAGGTGTAGGCGGTGGTCATCTCGCCCCGGTAGTAGCGGGGCAGCAGCAGGAAGGCCACGACGATCCGCCCGATCAGATAGCCGATCGCCACCTGGAGGAACGTGACGTTGCCCAGGTAGGCCACCCCGGGCACACTGATCACGGTCAGGGCGCTGGTCTCGGTGGCCACCGCCGAAAGGCACACCGCCCACCAGGGCAGTCGCCGACCGCCGATGAAGTAGTCCTTGACATCGCGTTGGCGTCCGGACAGCCGCAACCCCAGCCAGGCCGAGGCGAGCAGGTACACGGCGATGACAACGAGATCGATGGTCTGCACGGTGCTGCTCCCGGGGGGTCATCGGGTCGGTGACCCGGAGTCGGGGGTACTGACGTACAGGCGGCGGGGCGCTGCCGAGGCTGGTGGGGGCATGCGCAGTGGTCCGGTGCTCGGGGTCAGCCGTCCGGCCACCGGGGCTCTTCGGGCGCCGGTGCAGTCGGGGACGGATCCGGCCAGCCCGTGCCAGCTCAGGAAACCGATCAGCGCGAACAGATACGCCTCCTTCGCGTCTCCGTCCAGGCCGAGCTGTTCGGTGGAGTCGAGCCGGGCGGGGGAGAGGTGGGCGGCCAACCGCTCCATGAGCACGGGGTTTCGGGTGCCGCCACCGGAGGCGAGCACCTCCCGGACTCCGAAGGGGCGCAGGGCGTCGGCGACAGTGACGGCGGTGAGCTCCACCAGAGTGGCGAGCAGGTCCGCGTCCGAGGGACGCCCGACCAGCGTGAGGGCGGCGTCGAGGTGGTCTGGGCCGAACAGTTCCAGTCCGGTGGTCTTGGGTGCGGGCAGCCGGTAGTACGGCTCGGCGAGCAGGTGGTCCAGGAGCGCCGGGTCGGGGCGGCCGGTCCGGGCCAGGGCCCCGCCGGAGTCGAAGTCGGCCCGTCCGCCGGTGACCAGGCGCATGGCAGCGTCGATGAGGGCGTTGGCGGGGCCGGTGTCGAAGGCGCGCGGCGGTTGCCCGTCGCGCACCACGGTCACGTTGGCGATACCGCCGAGGTTCAGAGCGGCGGTCGGCTCGGTGCGGCCGCCGAGCAGGAGCAGGTCCAGGGTGCTCGCCAGCGGGGCGCCCTGACCTCCGGCGGCCACGTCGGCCACCCTCAGGTCCGAGACCACGGGAAGGCCGGTGGCCTCGGCGATCCAGGCGGGCTGGCCGAGCTGAAGGGTGCCGTGCACGGTGGTGCCGTCGGCCCAGTGGAAGAGGGTCTGGCCGTGTGAGGCGACCAGGTCGGCCCGTCCGTCGGCGAACTCGGCTATACCGCTCCGTGCCGCCGCCGCGAACTCCTGGCCGATCCGGGTGTCCAGCTGACAGACGGCCTCCATCGTGGTGGCGGCAGGAGGAAGGGCGTCGCGGATCGCCTCACGGAGGGGGCCCGAGTAGGGCGTGGTGGCGAACCCCAGCGGGATCAGCCGGAGGCATTCACCGCCCTGCTCGAACTCGAACCGGGCGGCGGCGACGTCGATCCCGTCGGCAGAGGTCCCGGAGGACACTCCGATGACGATCATGGGGCTCCTGGGTCAGGGGCGGGGCGGGCGGGGCACCCGTCCATGGAAGGTACCCCGCCCGCTCCGCCCGGACACTCCCCGTGGGCCGGCGCCCTGCTGCGGGTAGCGATCACGCCGGCGCTCAGCGCCGTCGGCGCGGGGAGCGGCCCCCGTACCCGGCCAGATGCAGGGCGGCGAAGAGCAGCCCGGTGAGCATGAGGGTGGTGGTGGTCACGATGCCCTCGATGTTCAGGCCGAGGATCTCGAAGAGGACGGCGATGCCGAACAGGACGGCTGCGATGGTCGCAAACACGGTGCCTCCAGGGGGTTTGGGCGCACTCGTCGTGGGCTTGGGGTGTACCCGTGAGCGGCCCCGGTAACCGGGGCGGAGCTGTTGCGGGGCAGGAGCCGCATTCGTGGCCACGACCCTGGTTTGCATGTTCATACATTTAGGTGCATACTTTTTGCATGTCCAAGGTGCTCACTTCCCTGCCTGTCGGTGAACGTGTCGGAATCGCCTTCTCCGGAGGCCTCGACACGTCTGTAGCGGTCGCGTGGATGCGCGAGAAGGGTGCGGTCCCCTGCGCCTACACCGCCGACATCGGCCAGTACGACGAACCCGACATCGCCTCGGTGCCGGGCCGTGCCACCGACTACGGCGCGGAGATTGGCCGCCTGGTCGACTGCCGTGAGGCCCTGGTGGAGGAAGGGCTCGCCGCGCTGGCCTGCGGGGCCTTCCACATCCGCTCCGGCGGTCGCGTCTACTTCAACACCACCCCGATCGGCCGTGCCGTCACCGGCACCCTGCTGGTCCGGGCCATGCTGGAGGACGGCGTCCAGATCTGGGGCGACGGCTCCACCTACAAGGGCAACGACATCGAGCGGTTCTACCGCTACGGTCTGCTCGCCAACCCCTCCCTGCGTATCTACAAGCCGTGGCTCGACGCCGACTTCGTCACCGAGCTCGGCGGTCGCAAGGAGATGTCCGAGTGGCTGCAGGAGCGGGACCTGCCCTACCGCGACAGCACCGAGAAGGCCTACTCCACCGACGCCAACATCTGGGGCGCCACGCACGAGGCCAAGGCCCTCGAGCACCTCGACACCGGCATCGAGATCGTCGACCCGATCATGGGCGTGCGGTTCTGGGACCCCGAGGTCGAGGTCGCCGCCGAAGACGTGACGATCGGCTTCGAGAAGGGCCGCCCCGTCACCATCAACGGCAAGACGTTCGCCAACTCGGTTGAGCTGGTCCTGGAGGCCAACGCCATCGGCGGCCGCCACGGCATGGGCATGTCCGACCAGATCGAGAACCGGGTGATCGAGGCCAAGAGCCGCGGCATCTACGAGGCCCCCGGCATGGCGCTGCTGTTCGCTTCCTACGAGCGGCTGGTCAACGCCATCCACAACGAGGACACCCTCGCCACCTACCACAACGAGGGCCGCCGCCTCGGCCGCCTGATGTACGAGGGCCGCTGGTTGGAGCCCCAGGCACTCATGCAGCGCGAGGCCCTCCAGCGCTGGGTGGGCACCGCTGTCACCGGCGAGGTGACCCTGCGTCTGCGCCGCGGCGACGACTACTCGATCATGGACACCACCGGCGCGGCGTTCAGCTACCACCCGGACAAGCTGTCCATGGAGCGCACCGAGGACTCGGCGTTCGGTCCCAGCGACCGTATCGGCCAGCTGACCATGCGCAACCTGGACATCGCCGACTCCCGCGCCAAGCTGGAGGAGTACGCCGCTCTGGGCATGGTCGGCGAGAGCACGCACCCGACGTCGATCGGTGCCGCCCAAGCGGCCTCGACCGGTCTGATCGGCGCGATGCCCGAAGGCGGCGCCGAGACCATCGCTTCCCGCGGCCAGGGCTCCGAAGACGATCTGCTCGACTACGCGGCCATGGAGGCCGGTACCGACTAGTCCGGGCAGCCCAAGCACTGACGGCGACCGCCCTGCCCGTTTCCTCGGGCGGGGCGGTCGTCGCGTTGCATTGATCGCTCGGGTGGTGGGGGCCGGTCAGTCGGGTGCGACGGCCTCGACCGCGCCCCAGGAGAGCTGTTCCAGGTGCGGCTCGACCATCGTCGCCTCGGTCAACAGGGTGTCGGTGGCCGTGCTGCCCATCTGTGCGCGCAGCTCCCGCCGGTGCTCGCGCACGGACGCGTAGAGCAGACCCCAGGCGTGGCCCTCCCCGGGGAGTTCGTGACGTGCACCGGGCACGAGCCCGGCCGCGAGCAGCGGCTCCGCCCAGGCCGACCCGCCGTCTGCCCCCAGACCCCCGGTCGGCTCGGCCGCCGTGAACAGCAGACGGCCGCCGGGGCGCAGCACGCGCCGCACCTCGGTCAGCGCTGCGTGCGGGTCCGGGGCAAGGGCCAGAGCGTCGACGCTGATCACCGTGTCGGCCGAAGCCGTCGTGAGCCCGGTGGCCTCGAAGGTCCCGGTGCGGAAGCGGGCGCGCCCGGGAGGCAACCAGTCCGCAGAGCGCTCTCCCGCGATCCGGACCGCCGTCGGGGACCAGTCCACCCCCACCAGTCGCGTTCTGGTCGCACGGGCCAGCCACAGGCCCGGACCCCCCAGTCCGCAGCCGAGGTCAACCAGTGTGGAACCGGGCGCGGGGTGCAGGACCGCGACCATCAGGCCGAGCAGCCGCCACGGACAGCCGCTGGAGGGCGCCACCTCCGCGGGGTACTGATCGCCCCAGGCACCCGCCCACAGTTCCTGGAGGAGAGCGCTCTCATGCTGGGCTCGGAACTGGGCGTCGAAGGCTTGCGGGGTCATGATCTCCACGAGTGGTCTCCTCGGTCGGTTGCGAGCCTGCGGGGCGGGGTTCCGATTCTGCTGCTGGCCGTGGGTCGGGGACCAGCGACCTTGGTAGGGGCAGGGCCCTACCGAATACTCTGTCGCTCCCCTACGTAAGGAGCGCCCGCATGGCACGGCGTCCGATGGACATCGAGGCCTACACCGAGCGGACCCGCAACGGGCCGTGCTTCATCTGCGCGCTGGTGGCCGGTGAGCCGGGGTTCGCGCACGAGGTGCTGTTCGAGGACGACGACCACATCGCCTTCCTCGACCGCTATCCCACACTCGCCGGGCGCACCCTGGTGGCCCCGAAGGCCCATCTGGAGCACGTCGTCCGGGACCTGGACGAGGCGGCCTACTCCCGGACCATGCTGGTCGTCCGGGAGGTGGCGCTCGCGGTGGAGGACGTGTTCGAGCCCGAGCGCACCTACCTGCTCTCCCTCGGCAGCCAGCAGGGCAACTCCCATCTGCACTGGCACATCGCGGCGCTGCCGTCAGGAGTCCCGTACGAGGAACAGCAGTTCCACGCGCTGATGACGGAGAACGGCATCCTCGACACCGGCCCGGCCGAGTCCGCCGCCGCGGCCGAGCGCGTTCGCGAAGCCATCCGGACCCGGGGTCGTCTCCGGTGCGGGCGCGGCGGTTACCCGCCAGACACGCGGTGAGTTCCCGCTGAGCAGGCCCACCCCGGCGATGAGGACCGGACGGGTCGGGCATCGAACGCGGCAGTCATGATTTCTTCGGTGATTCGGTTGATGGTCATCCGCGGCTTCACCGGAGGCCTGTCCCCGCGGGGGAGGCTGCCAAGAGGTCGGCCTGGAGCCCGTATGCCGGTCCACGTTCCACCCGTGTGCTGCTCTGCGTGCTGAGTGGTGCACACCCCTGGTCGTACAGCGGAGCGAATCCAAGATTTGACTAACTCCAGAAAAGACGGCAGACTTCGGGGCATGCCAACCTCTTCGGATTTCGAGCAGATGCTGCGCGAGTCCGCTCTGAGGGTGACGAGCCCGCGGTTAGCTGTGCTCTCCGTCGTGCACGAGCACCCACACGCGGACACGGAGTCGATCATCGACCTCGTGCGCGGGGAACTCGGCACGGTGTCCGCCCAGGCCGTCTACGACGTACTCAAGGCACTGACCGGCGCCGGTCTGGTGAGACGCATCCAGCCGCAGGGTTCCGTGGCCCGCTACGAGACACGGGTGGGGGACAACCACCACCACGTCGTATGCAGGTCCTGCGGCGCCATAGCGGACGTCGACTGCGCCGTTGGCCACGCACCGTGCCTGACCGCGTCCGCTGACCACGGCTTCTCGATCGACGAGGCCGAGGTCGTCTACTGGGGCCAATGCGCTGAGTGCTTCAGCTCGCCCAGCCCCTGAGCTACAAAGTCCGCCCTTTCCCTTCCCCGTAAGGAAGTCGATGTCTGACAACAACGAGGTCGTCGCACCCACCCCGCCGCAGACCGGCGGCTGCCCCGTCGCTCACGGTGACCAGATCTCCCACCCCACCCAGGGTGACGGCAACCGCGAGTGGTGGCCCAACCAGCTCAACCTGAAGATCCTCGCCAAGAACACCCCCGTGTCGAACCCGCTCGGTGAGGGCTTCGACTACGCGAAGGCCTTCGAGGCTCTCGACCTGGACGCCGTGAAGGCGGACATCGCCGCTCTCCTGACCGACTCCCAGGACTGGTGGCCGGCGGACTTCGGGCACTACGGCCCGCTCATGATCCGCATGGCCTGGCACAGCGCCGGTACCTACCGTTCGCACGACGGCCGCGGCGGCGGCAGCGCCGGTCAGCAGCGCTTCGCCCCGCTGAACAGCTGGCCCGACAACGGCAACCTGGACAAGGCCCGCCGTCTGCTGTGGCCGGTGAAGAAGAAGTACGGCCAGAACATCTCCTGGGCCGACCTGTTCATCCTCACTGGCAACGTCGCCCTCGAGTCCATGGGCTTCGAGACCTTCGGCTTCGGCGGTGGCCGTGAGGACGTGTGGGAGCCCGAGGCCGACGTCTACTGGGGCCCCGAGACCACCTGGCTCGACGACCAGCGCTACAGCGGCGACCGCGACCTCGAGAAGCCGCTGGCCGCTGTCCAGATGGGCCTCATCTACGTCAACCCCGAGGGCCCCAACGGCAACCCGGACCCGCTGGCCGCCGCTCGCGACATCCGTGAGACCTTCGGCCGCATGGGCATGAACGACGAGGAGACCGTCGCCCTCATCGCCGGCGGCCACACCTTCGGCAAGACCCACGGCGCCGCCCCGGACAGCAACGTCGAGGTCGAGCCCGAGCGCGCCGGCCTGGAGATGCAGGGCCTGGGCTGGAAGAACAACCACGGCACCGGCAAGGGTGGCGACACCATCACCTCCGGCCTGGAGGTCACCTGGACCACCACCCCGGCCGAGTGGAGCGCGGGCTTCTTCAAGAACCTCTTCGAGTTCGAGTACGAGCTCACCAAGAGCCCGGCCGGCGCCAACCAGTGGATCGCCAAGGACGCCGAGGAGATCATCCCCGACGCCCACATCGCCGGCAAGAAGCACAAGCCGACCATGCTCACCACCGACCTGTCGCTGCGCGTCGACCCGGTCTACGAGCAGATCTCGCGTCGCTTCTACGAGGACCACCAGGCCTTCAAGGACGCCTTCGCCCGCGCCTGGTTCAAGCTGACCCACCGCGACATGGGCCCCAAGCGCCGCTACCTGGGCTCCGAGGTCCCCGCCGAGGACCTCATCTGGCAGGACCCGCTCCCCGCCCAGCAGGGCGAGGTCATCGGGGACGCGGAGATCACCGCCCTCAAGGCGAAGATCGCCGAGTCCGGCCTGTCTGTCGCCCAGCTGGTCTCCACCGCCTGGGCCTCCGCCTCCACCTACCGCGACAGCGACAAGCGCGGCGGCGCCAACGGTGCCCGCATCCGCCTCGAGCCGCAGATCGACTGGGAGGTCAACAACCCGACCGAGCTGCGCGGCGTCATCGCCAAGCTCGAGGGCATCGTGGAGGAGTTCAACGCCTCCTCGGCCAAGAAGGTCTCCCTCGCCGACCTGATCGTCCTCGCCGGTGGCGTGGGCGTCGAGCAGGCCGCCAAGGCCGCGGGCCAGGACGTCTCCGTCCCGTTCACCCCGGGCCGCGTGGACGCGACCGACGAGCACACCGACGTCGAATCGTTCTCCTACCTGGAGCCGGTCGCCGACGGTTTCCGCAACTACTACGGCAAGGGCAACCGCCTCCCCGCCGAGTACCTGCTGCTGGACCGCGCCAACCTGCTCGGCCTCAGCGCCCCGGAGACCACCGTCCTGGTGGGCGGCCTGCGTGTGCTGGGCGCCAACTTCGACAACTCCGAGCTGGGCGTGTTCACCGACAAGCCGGGCTCGCTGACGAACGACTTCTTCGTCAACCTGCTCGACCTGGGCACCAACTGGTACGCCACCGGTGAGAACTCCGAGACCTCGGAGACCTTCGTCGCCAAGGACGACTCCGGTGCGGTCAAGTGGACCGGCAGCCGCGTCGACCTGGTGTTCGGCTCCAACTCCGAGCTGCGCGCCGTGGCCGAGGTGTACGCCTCCGACGACGCGAAGGAGAAGTTCGTCCAGGACTTCGTCGCCGCGTGGAACAAGGTCATGAACGCCGACCGGTTCGACCTGGTCTAGTTCCGGCCAGGGTCTCTGACCCCGGGCTCCCGGAGCCCCCGGGAACGTGACCCTTGCCTGCGCCACCCGGACCGGCCCGACCTGCGAAGGTCGGGCCGGTTCCGTCATGTCCGGGGCGCTTCGGCTGTGCCCGCGGCGATGGTGTTCGGGCCGGTCATGCCCGTGGCTGTTTGGTTCGTGGCCTGGGTGGCCAGTCGACGCGCACCACCCGGTCCGGCCCGGTGAGCTGTCCGCGCATCCTCTCCGCGGTCGCCTCGGGTAGGTTGACCAGCACGGCGGTGCGGGCCAGGTCGAGCATGGGTGCGTCTGCGGGGCTGTCTCCGTAAGCGGAGACGATGTCGCCGCCCGCCCCGACCCCCGTATCGGATTCGGTGAGCATCTCGGCCTTCCGCGGGCCGTAGCAGTGGCGGTCCGCGACCAGCCCTCCCCAGCGCCGCCTGAGGGTGGAGGCCACCACGTGGATCCGGGGGTCGATCTCGCGGCACAGGGGAACGGCGATGAGTTCGGCGCAGCCGGTCACGACCGCCACGTCGTGCCCCGCCCGGAAGTGCTCGGCCAGTGCGGCCTCCCCGTCCGGCAACAGCCGCCCGCGGACGCCGAGTTTTCTCAAGTGGTCCCGGACGATCCGGTCCAGGCGGGTGCCGCTCACCCCGACGGTGCCCAGCCACAGCAGGACCGAGCCCGCGCCGACCCGCCACGAGCGGCGGGTGAATGCGGCACCGATCAGGGGCAGGAACAGCACGGCCGCCGCCAACCGCACCGGGTTGCGCAGCAACAGGTGCACCGTGAACCGTGCGAACGAGTCGTGGTCGATCAGGGTTTCGTCGAGGTCGAACAGCGCCCAGGTCACGTGTGCCTCTTCCTTAAGGGGGCGGACGGTTGGGACCTCGAACTCGGTTGTGGGCTCCAGGCCGTCGTCCAGGAGCAGGAGAGCGTTCGGAGCAGGGGTAAGGGCTGCTTCCAGCGTTCCACCATTCGGGGGGCGGAATGTACCGCCCCCACGATCATGACGTGGCCGCCCGCGCCCCGGGACACGGGTCCCCGCACAGGCAGGGGTGTTTTTCCCGGCGATGGGGTTTCCGTGGAGGCGGACCCGGTCAGGGCAGCACGTGGAACCCAGACGACACGTGGGAAGGCGACCATGAAGATCGGTTACAAGCTCTTCGCCGAGGGCTACGGGCCCCGGGAGATCGTGGAACAGGCGGTGCGCGCCGAGCGGGCCGGGTTCGACTTCGTCGAGGTCAGCGACCACTTCCACCCCTGGTTGTTCAGCCACGGCCACTCCGGGTTCGTGTGGTCCATGTTGGCCGCCATCGCCGAGCGGACCGAACGCGTCGAGATCGCCACCGGGGTGACCTGCCCCTTCCTGCGGATCCATCCGGCGATCATCGCGCAGGCGGCCGCGACCACGGCGCTGCTCTCACAGGATCGCTTCACCCTGGGGGTGGGAGCTGGGGAGCGCCTCAACGAACACGTGGTGGGGCGGGGGTGGCCCAGCGTGACCACCCGGCACGAGATGCTGCGTGAGGCCATCGACATCATGCGTCTGCTGTGGTCCGGCGGCTACCACTCCTACAAGGGCGAACACCTGGTCCTGGAGGACGCCCGTGTCTTCGACCTCCCCGAACATCCGCCGCGGGTGGTGGTGGCCGCCGGCGGAGAGGAGGCCGCCAGGCTCGCTGCGGAGTCCGGCGACGGGCTCTTCGCGACCGAACCCAGCTCCGCTCTCACCAGCACCTACCGAGAGCTGGGCGGTGATGGCCCCCGCTACGGCGAGGTCCCCCTGGCCTGGGCCGCCGACGAGGACGCCGCGCTGGAGTCCGCGCACGAACTCTTCCGCTTCGGCCTCACCGGCTGGAAGGTCCAGGCGGAACTGCCCAACCCCGTGAATTTCGAGGCGGCGACCGCCCTGGTCAGCCGCGAGGCGATGGCGGACGTGTTCGGGTACGGTCCCGACCCGCAACGCCACCTGAAAGTGGTCCGCCAGTTCGCCGACGCCGGGTTCGACCATCTGGCTCTGATCAACGCGGGGCCCGACCCGGAGGGTTTCTTCAGGTTCTTCGAGACCGAGCTGGCCGAGCCGATCCGGAACCTGTCATAGGCCACCGGGCCGGAGCCGGTGGACACCGCACCACCTTTGTTCAGCCGCGGTAGGCGGCCCTCGGGTCCGCAGACCCAGCGGTCAGTGGGGGAGGGGCTCTCCGATGAGTTCTTCGATGCGCTTGCGGATGTCGTCGGGGATGGGGCGGACCGTTGCCACGCTCTGTCCGGTGGGGTCGGGGAGTTCCCAGTCGAGGTA
This sequence comes from Nocardiopsis valliformis DSM 45023, assembly GCF_000340985.1. Lineage (NCBI taxonomy): Bacteria > Bacillati > Actinomycetota > Actinomycetes > Streptosporangiales > Nocardiopsidaceae > Nocardiopsis > Nocardiopsis valliformis. The sequence goes on along the minus strand of NZ_ANAZ01000030.1, from coordinate 62,217 downwards.
GCGCTTACCGGGGAAGAACGGGCGGGTGCCGCCGCAGACCGCCTTCACCGCGGCCAGGACCACGGCGCAGCCCGACGCACGCCTCCAGCCGGATCGGTGCCGCAGGTCCCCCTCCAGACGGCGGTGCCCGGCTCGCTCAGAGCCAGTCGTGTTCGCGGGCGTAGCGGGCCGCCGCGTGCCGGGTCCGGGTCTGGGTCTTCTGCATCGCGTTCGACAGGTAGTTGCGCACCGTGCCCTCCGCCAGGTGGAGCCTGGCCGCGATGTCGGCGGCCGAGTACCCCTCACCGGTCGCCCGCAGCACGTCGGCCTCCCGGTCGGTGAGCGGATTGTCGTCGATCACTGCGAGCGCGGAGACGTCCGGGTCCACCCACCGCCTGCCCTCGTGCAGGGTTTCGATGACCGTGGTGATGTGCGCCGGTTCGGCCGACTTGCTGACGAACCCCTGCACCCCAAGCTTGAGCGCTCTGCGCAGGACCCCGGGCCGGGCGTGCCGGGTCAGCATCAGAATCACCTGGTCCGGCAGCTCACGGCGGATCTCTGCCACCGCGCCGAGCCCGTCCACGCCGGGCATCTCCAGGTCGATGACGAGCACGTCCGGCCGGTGCCGCAACGTGGCTGCCACGGCCGACTCCCCGTCCTCGGCCTCTGCGAGTACGGTGACCTCGCCTTCCAGCGGGAGTAGCGCGGCCAGAGCCTTGCGCAGGAGGGCCTCGTCGTCAGCGAGCACCACGGTGGTCATCGGTCGTCCTTCCGCTGGGGGAACGTTGCGGCGGTCAGGAACCGCCCGTCCTCGCGCTCGACTCTCAGTGTGCCGCCCTCGCGCTCCACCCGTTCCCGCAGGGCGGAGAGCCCGCTGAGCTCGGGTGCCGAGCCCTCGTGCGCGCCGTCGTTGACGATGGTGATGCCCGCCCCCGAGAGGGTGATCCGCACCCGCCCCGCCTGGGCGTGCCGCAGGATGTTGGTGGTCGTCTCCCGAAGCACCTGCCCGAGGAGCTCTACCCCGCTGCCGGGCCCGCTGCCAGCACCACCTCCGTCACTGTCCGACCTCGTGGGCTCGCGCTCGACGCTCACGCTGATCCCCGCGGCCTCGAACAGGTTCTTGGCGTTCTCCAGTTCCGCGGACAGGTTGAGCCGCCGCTGCGCGTAGGCGAGCTCCTTGGTTTCGGCGATGGTGTCCCCGACCAGCTCGTACACCTCGTCAAGCTCCCGCTCCACCTGGTCTGCGTCGCTGTGCACCAGCTTGCGCGCCAGCGCGACCTTCAGCTTCACCACATGGAGCGTGTGTCCCTGGATGTCGTGCAGGTCCCCGGCGAAGCGCACGCGCTCCCGGGCCACGGCCAGCTCCGCGTCGCGCTCGCGGGCACGCTCCAGTTCACTGATGAGCCCGGCGACCAGATGGTTGAGACTCGCGAAGACGACGCCCACCACCGCGACGCTGAGGGAACCCACCGCGTACTCGCGCAGTGCCTGGAGAGCGCTCTCCGGGGACAGGGCCACCTTCACCGCGACCACTCCCGCGACGAGGGCGGCCAGCCCCAGCCCGGCTGCCCACCGGCGCGGGCGCGGCAGCCGGAGAACGACGACGGTACCCACGACGGAGAGCCCGAAGGACGCCGACGCGTTGTCCAGCACCAGCATCCCGTAGAGCCACACGGCCGAGGCGACCAGCAGGCAGGGGAGCAGGACGGGGGCGAGGCGCTCCGACTCCCACCTGCGGACCGCCACCAGGCCCGCCACCAGACCCGCACCCAGGACCACGGCCTGGTGCAGGTTCTGGGCGTTGATCGAGATCAGCAGCGCACCGACGGCGGAGAGCGACGCGGCCACGATGGTGAGGTTGACCGTGCGCAGGTGTCCCTGTGTCACCTCGGTGCGCTCGAACGTCATGTGGGCCCTTCCGGGAGCCGGTAGCGGGGTCCGTCCCAGTATTCTTCCGGGCTCGTCGCGCCACCAGTGACGCCACGTCATGACTTCACCTGGTCGGACGTCATACCGAAGGGGTGACGCGGCCGCACTGCCGCGCCGGCGCGCCGAAGGCTGGAATGGGGTGCATGACCACCACACCAGTCATCGACGTCGAACGTCTGAACGTCAATTACGGCGACTTCCACGCCGTCCGGGATCTGTCCTTCCAGGTCAACAGTGGCGAGCTCTACGCCCTGCTCGGTACCAACGGCGCGGGCAAGACCTCGACCCTGGAGACGGTCGAGGGCCACCGTGCTGCCACATCAGGCACCGTGCGGGTCTTTGGACAGGACCCGCGGAACCGCCGGGCCGTGCGCCCCCGGATCGGGATCATGCTGCAAGAGAGCGGTTTCTCCCCGGACCTGACGGTCAGGGAGTCCGTCCGGCTGATCGGAAAGCTCACCCGGCGCACCGACCGGGTCGAGCGCCTGCTCGGCGTCGTCGGCCTCACGGAAAAGGCCGGGACCCGGGTGTCCCAGCTCTCCGGCGGCGAGAAGCGGCGCCTGGACTTCGCCACCGCCGTCTACGGAACCCCCGAACTGGTCTTCCTGGACGAGCCCACCACCGGCCTGGACATTCAGTCCCGGGACGACCTGTGGGACGCGGTGGACCGGCTGCGCGAGGACGGTTCCACCGTCGTCCTCACCACGCACTACCTGGAGGAGGCGCAGCAGCGGGCCGACCGGATCGGGCTCATGCACAAGGGGGTCTTCCACCGGGAGGGGACCGTCTCCGAGCTGACCCGGGCCCTGCCCGCCACGATCCGCTTCGCGCTGCCGTCCACCGCGCCCGAGCTGCCACTGCCCGCCGAACGAGAGGTCGACGGGACCTTCCTGATCGAGACCCGCGGGCTGCAGAAGGACCTGTACCTGCTCCTGGGCTGGGCTCAGGACCACGCGGTGGAACTGCGGGACCTGGCGGCCGGACCGACCCGGCTCGACGACGTCTTCCGCTCCATCGGCAACTAGGCCGCACTCACCCACGGCCCCGGGACTCACGTCCGGGGCCCGCCCACAACCCCGGCACCATCCAGCAAAGGACCTTCGCCATGCTCGCGATCGCTCGGAGTGAGCTGATCCAGATCTTCCGGAACCGGCTGGTTCTGGTCACCATGATCATCGTGCCCCTCGCGGGCAGCGCCCTCTACATGTACCTGAACGATCGCGCCCCGGGCCTGTTCGACCTGGGAGCCATCGCCTCCGTCCTGATGTTCCTCGTGGTGGTGATGGCCCTCTACACGACCGCCGTGACCACGCTCGCCTCCCGCCGTCAGAACCTCTTCCTCAAACGGCTGCGTTCCACGGCGGTGGACGACGTCAGCATCCTCACCGGACTGTTCCTTCCGGTCACCGCCGTCACGGTCGTTCAGGTGGCCGTGGTCCTGACCGTGCTGTCCGTGGTCGCGGAAGCGCCGGCCGACCCCCTGCTCCTGAGGACGGCCGTCCTCGTGACGATGGTTATGATGCTCGGCTTCGCACTGGCCACGGCAGGGGTGACCAACTCGCCCGAGCACGCCCAGGTGACCACACTGCCGATCATGATCGGTGTGCTCTCCGTGTCCGGCTGGGTGGGTTTCACCGGTACCGAGGAACTCACCCTGCTCAAGCGGCTGCTTCCCGGCGGTTCAGCCTCCGAGCTGGTCGTTAACGCCTGGAACGGCGGGGTTCCGCTGGCGGACTCCCTGTTCCTTCTTGCACCCACCTTGGCCTGGATCGTGGTCGCCGTCGCCTTGGCCTCCCGGGTCTTCCGTTGGGAGCCGCGCCGCTGAAATCCCCCGCCGTTGGGACGTGTCATCGGGCCGTGCGCGGGGCGAACGGCCAAGGTGGTCACCGGCGGCCGGATCCGCGACGACAACAGCAGGGTGGCGCCCGCAGCGGACGCCCCTCCGCTCCGCGACGCGTTCCTGGCCTTGGTCGAGCTAGGGGGGGATGCTCACCGCGGGCTCTGTGAGAGCGGGATCAGCAGTGTCCGTCCCCGGCTCCGCCTCTCCCCTTCGCGGGCGCGGGTTCAGGAGGCGGGCTCGGACCACTCCGGGTTGAGGAGCTGGTAGAGGATGTGGTCCTGCCACCGGCCAGCGATCCGCAGGTACTGGGGCGCGAGCCCGTAGGGCATGAAACCGTTGCGCTCCAGGACCCGCTGAGACCCGGTGTTGCGGATCAGGGTCTCGGCCTGGAGCCGGTGCAGGCCGAGCTGTTCGAAGGCGATCCTCCTGGCGTCGGCGACCGCCTCGGTGGCCAGTCCCCGGCCGTTGTGTGAACCGCTCACCCAGTAGCCGATGCTCGCCGACTGCAGGGCGCCCCGGACGACGTTGTTGATGTTGATCCGGCCGACGATCCGTCCCTCGGGGCCGAGGATGGCCAGCGGAACCGAAATCCCGGCCTCGTGGTCGCGCAGCGCCTGTTCGAGGAGGGCGGACTGCCGCTCGGGGGTGAAGTGGTCGTCACCGCGCAGCGGTTCCCAGGGATCGAGGAACTCGCGGTTCTCCGACAGGATCCTGGCGAGCTCCGCCGCGTCGCCTGGGGTGAGAAGCCGTGTGGAAGCCAAGTGGTGTCCTTGTCCGAGACCGTTGCCGTACGGGGGTGCCGGAACACACCGCCCCCGCGATCATGACGTGCCCACTCACACCCCGGGGGAAGGGGGCCGCGTAGCGGGGGCGTTGACCGGGTCGAGAGGCTGGCACACAAGGAGCTCATCGAGAACGCCGAACGCTCCTGTCCCTCAGTCTTGTTGCGGCACCACACCAGCAGTCTTAGTATCTGCGTATGAATGCAAATACGCATCCGTGCAGTCTTGATGAGAACAGCCCTTACGTCGAGTACGCCGTGGAGATCCTCTCCCTGCTCGCCGACGCCACCCGGGTGCGGATCATTCTGGCCCTGCGCGGCGGCGAACTGTCGGTGAACGAGCTGGCCGAACGCCTCGACAAGCCCGGCCCATCGGTCTCCCAGCACCTGGCCAAGCTGCGCATCGGCCGTGTGGTGGCCTGCCGCCGCGAGGGCAACCGGATGTACTACAGCCTGGCCAACGAGCACGCCCGCAAGCTGGTCGCCGACGCCGTCTTCCAGGCCGAACACGCCCTCGAAGTCGAACCCGCTCACCACCGTGCCCGCACAGCCTCCCTCCAGCACGCCGACCAGAACCAGGACGAGCGCTCGTGACCTCCGCCACGGCCACCACCGCCCCCGCCGCCGACCGCACCCAGGTCCATCCCCCTTCATTGCTGGCCACCGGCATCAAGCTGGCGGAGGTGCGCTGGGCGGCCGCCGCGCTGGCCCTGTTCTTGGTCGGCGGGGCCGCCCAACTCCTGGGCGCCCCCGCCTGGGTGTGGTGGACTCTGTACCTGGCCTGCTATGCCACCGGCGGATGGGACTCGGCCCTGTCCGGACTACGCGCTCTCAAGGAGCGCACCCTGGACGTGGACCTGCTGATGATCGTGGCCGCGATCGCCGCCGCCTCCATCGGCCAGGTCTTCGACGGCGCCCTGCTCATCGTCATCTTCGCCACATCCGGAGCGTTGGAGGCCGTGGTCACCCAACGCACCGCGGACTCCGTCAGTGCCCTGCTGAACCTGGCACCCGAACGCGCCGTACGCCTGACCACCACCGCGGACGGTGAGCGCGAGGAGATCGTGGAGACCTCCCAACTCCAGGTGGGGGAGGTCGTCCTGGTTCGCCCCGGCGAGCGTCTGGGCGCCGACGGCACCGTCATCGACGGCCGCAGCGAGGTCGACCAGCAGGCCATCACCGGAGAATCCGTCCCCGTGCCCCGCGGCGAGGGCGATGAGGTCCTCTCCGGCACCATCAACGGCACCGGCGCCCTGCGCGTGCGCGTGGCGCGCCCTGCCGGGGAGTCCGTGATCGCCCGCATCGTCACCCTGGTCGAGGAGGCCTCGGCCACCAAGGCCCAGACCCAGCTGTTCATCGAAAGGATTGAACAGCGCTACTCCGCCCTGGTCGTGGTGGGCACCCTGCTCGTGCTGGGCATCCCCCTGCTGTTCCTGGGCCATGACTTCGAGGCGGCGCTGCTGCGCGCGATCGTGTTCATGATCGTGGCCTCCCCGTGCGCGGTGGTGCTCTCCACCATGCCGCCGCTGCTGGCCTCGATCGCCAACGCCGGACGCCACGGCGTCCTGGTCAAATCCGCCACCGTCATGGAACAGATCGGCCGAACCGACCTGGTGGCCTTCGACAAGACCGGCACCCTGACCCAGGGCGAGCCCCGGGTCGCCGAGGTCGAACCCGAATCGGGCCACACAGCCGAAGAGATCCTGGCTTGGGCAGCGGCGGCCGAACGCAACAGCGAACACCCCCTGGCCCGTGCCATCTGCGCGCACGCCGACCAGCGACGTGCGGCTCCACTGCCGGTGGAGGACTTCGCTTCCCTGCCCGGGATCGGGGTGAGCGCGATCGTGGACGGGGACCGGGTGCGTGTGGAGCGCGCCCCCGCAGACCCCGAGGGCCCGGCGAGCACCCAGGTCGTCGTCAGCGTGAACGAGCAGGTGCGGGGCCGCATCACTCTCACCGACACCCTGCGTCCCGAGGCCGCCCGAACCGTTGAGCAGGTGGGTGCGCTCACCACCCGGCCGGTACACCTGCTCACCGGGGATAATGCCGCCACCGCCGCACACGTGGCCGGGGCCACCGGCATCGACCGCGTGCACGCGGCCCTGCTACCCCAGGACAAGGCCGCCCTGGTCAAGGAGCAGGAGGACACCGGAGCCCAGGTGCTGCTGGTGGGCGATGGGGTCAACGACGCCCCCGCGATGGCTGCGGCCACCATCGGTGTGGCGATGGGGCGGCGCGGCTCGGACCTGGCCCTGGACACCGCCGACGCCATTGTGGTGCGCGACGATCTGTCGACCCTGCCCCGGTTGATCGCCTTGTCCCGGCGGGCGCGTCGTTTCGTGATCGCCAACCTGTGCATCGCGGGCACGTTCATTGTGGTGTTGGTGACCTGGGATCTGGTGGCTACTCTGCCGCTCGCGCTCGCGGTGGCCGGACACGAGGGCTCCACGGTGATCGTCGCCCTCAACGGCATCCGCCTGCTGCGCGAACGCGCCTGGACGCGATGAGCTCGCACGGGGGCGGTCACCGACAGGGGAGGGAAGCCGGTGAGGCGTCCTCACTGTCCCGACATCGATCCTGACATGCCTGGATCAGCCGACCGCTACCGCGCGTCTACGGGCCCGGCGGCCGGTGAGAAGGAGAAGGCTCCGGCATGATCCGTCGGCCGGTCATGCCTGAGGGAGCTCCGCGGCGCGGCCGATCGGGGCATGGGTCCAGCGTCAGCGTGACGGCGGAGAGCCCCTGGTCGTATGTGATCTGAGTCACATATTCCAATGGTTACGTTGAGGTGACTGGTTTCCGATGGTGACTATAGGGGTCAAGCAGCACGAACCGATCAGGGGGAGAGTTGGCCATGGGGTCCACCCCGATGCGCAGGATCGCACGCCAGTACGTAGGCGCGGTGTTCGCCAAGGGTTTCGCCATGGTCGCGAGCTTGTTCGCCGACGGCAACGTGTGGCATCAGCCGGGCGCCAGCCGGTTCTCCGGTGCGCACCCCGGTGCGGCCGCGATCGGCATGGTGGCGGCCACCGGGGGTGAGCTGGAGTCGACGGGTGAGCCCCTGGTGAACGGTCTGCTGGTGTCGGTGCCCGTCCGTTTCTCGGTCGCGCGCGACGGCGTGGGATGCAGATGAACGGCGTTGGCCCGCTGAGAATCGAGGCGGCCGGATCGCGCAGGCGGTTCTTCACCGTCGACCGGCGGGGCGAGGGCGCGTTCTGGGGTGGCGCCTGAGCGCAGGTTTGCCGCCATGTGGCATCCGGGGGTGGTAACGGCACCACATGCTTGTCGCTCTCTGTAGTTAAAGTATTACATAATGCAGTTATCCCCGTCTTGGGGGCATGAGGAGGAAATGATTATGGCCAGCAAGAACGTCGAGATTGCCCGTGAGTACTTCCAGGCTGTGCAGAACGGCGACCTGGCGAAGGTGGGGGAGCTTCTCGCTGAGGAGGTTGTGTGGCACCAGCCGGGCGCCAACCAGTTCTCCGGTGAGCACAAGGGGCGCGACGCTGTCTTCGCGTTGCTGGGCGGGATGATGGAGGCCAGTCAGGGCAGCTTCGCGATCGACGCGGTCCATGCCCTGATGGGTAACGGCGACCTGGTGGCCGCCCCCATCCATTTCGCCGGTCGGCGTGAGGACGCGGCCATGAGCATGGACGGTGTGGACCTCCTGCGCCTCAAGGACGGGAAGATCGTCGAGATGTGGCTGTTCTCCGAAGACGAGGTCGCCGAGGACGCCTTCTGGGGGCAGTAGAAGACAGGCCCTGTCCCGCCGACCCAGGGTGCGCCCCGGGGTCGGCGCGCGGATGGAGGCCGTACTCGCTGTCCGCACCAGGCCCACGGGGCGGGGTCACGTGTGTGCGTCGTAGCTTTCGCGTGCTGCGAGTACCTCGGTGATGTGCTCCTCGGCCCAGAGGCCCAGTGCCTGAAGAGGTGCGTGCAGGGTGCGCCCCAGGGCGGTCAGCTCGTATTCGACCCTGGGGGGCACTTCCGCGTACACGTGTCGCGTGACGATTCCGTCGCGTTCGAGGTCCCGGAGAGTGTCCGTGAGGACCTTCGGGCTGATCCCGTCGACCGTGGTGCGCAGGTCGCGAAAGCGCAGGCGGCCGGAGCTGAGCGCGATGACCACCATGGCGGTCCACTTGTTGGCGATGCGGGCGAGTGAGGTGCGGGACGGGCAGGTCGCTGTGAGGATGTCGAACGTCGGGTGCTCGGGCATGCGGTGAACCCTCCCATTGGTTTCTTTGAGGCGATTGGTTTCCAATGGTGAGCATAAGGGTCATCGAGTCGTAACGCCGACTGAGGGCCGCCGTCGGGGGAGTGCTCCGAGGGCGGGATCGACCAGAACCGGAGACGGCCGTATCGATAGCGCCGGAGGCCGATCAGCTGCCGGTACGGATGTTCCATTGCGCGGGTGCCCTGAACATGGCCGGTGTGGACGGGGCGGACGCGGCCTACCAGGAATTCCTGACGGACGAGGGGCACGCGAAGGTCGACAAGAAGAAGACCGCCGCCGAGGAACACCTCGACGGCAAGTACCTCCTGTGTTCCTCGGACACTAGAGGAGGGGTTCGACCTTGCTTCCCCACAGGGACACCCCTGCCTGGGACAGGACGCTGAAGGTCAGCACCCACGACTCCGAGGTCGGGTCCCACTGGGGAGTGAAGACGCCGTTGTAGGGTTCGCCGTCGATGGTCAGGTCGACACGGTTCTGCCCGTCGAGCTCCCAACCGCCCTCGACGCCGCCGGTGATCCGGCCGTCGTCGTGCAGCTCGACGGTAACGGCCTCGTTGATGTCGCTCGAGATCGCCTTGCCGTGGTTGATGAACCGGTACTCGCCGACCGCGTCCGCCTGGTGGACCTGCCCCGCCTCGGCCCCGGCGAACCGGTAGGGGGCGACGACCGGCCACCCGTGGGCGTTCATGAACATCTCGTGGGACCGAACCTGGTGCATTTCACCTCGCTCCGGGAAGCGGCTGTGGAAGATCAGCTGCATGCGTCCGGTGTCGGGGTCCAGGTAGGACGTGTTGTGCCCGGGTGACACGTATCCGTAGCCGATCCCCCGGCCCGGGTCGCCCGCCTCCCGCTGGAACAGGAAGTTGCCCATCAGCTTCGTGCCGAACGGCTCGATGGTCGCGTCGTCGAAGATCGGGAGGGACGGGTCGGCCTTGACCTCCCGCATATCGTTGCCCTCCGCGTCGAAGTAGGGTCCCTCCGGCGTCTGGGCACGTGCGACGCGCATGTTGTAGCCGCCGTCGGCGTCCAGACCTCCGAAGGTCGTGAACAGGTAGTAGTAGCCGGTGTCGGGGTGGTGCAGGATGTTGGCTGCTTCGATCCTGCTGTGGTTCCCGCCCATGAGGTGGGTGCCGTAGCCCTGGCCTGCCAGCGGCATGCCGGTCTCCTCGTCCATCTCCAGCATGAACAGGCCACCGGAGTAGGAGCCGTAGACCATCCGCAGAGTGCCCTCGTCGTCGTAGAAGACGTCCGGGTCCACCGCGTTCGGGTGGATGCGGGGGTCGTAGGGGGTGCCGTCCTCGCTGGAACCCTCACCCGCACGGTGCCCGGAACGCAGGAAGACTCCGAGGTCCTCATAAGGGCCGTCCACCTCGTCGGCCACGGCCACACCCATTGCCGAACGCGGAGACTCGCCCTGGCAGGCGTTGTAGTACATGTAGTAACGGCCGTCGGAGAGCTGGATCACGTCGGGGGCCCAGAGCGTGGTGGTCTCCGCCCACTCCAGCGCTTCGGAGAGCTCTTCGGTGACGTCGTCGAAGAGCGGGTTCTCCGGGGTGACCAGTTCTGCGGTCTGCTCCCAGCTGATGAAGTCCTCGGTCTTCGCGGCGGCCAGGTGCGACCCGAAGACCCAGTACTCGTCCTCCGCGACCACGATCGAGGGGTCGTGCACGGTGACGTCGGCGAACCGGGGCGGATCCGGTAGTTCTCCCCTGGAACCTCCCTGCTCCTGTGGGTCTGCGACCCCCGATGCCAGCTCCCCCTCGGTCCCGCCCCGCCCCTGTACGTGGGTGAAAGCCGCGATGAGTGCCACCGCGGTCAACGCGGCCGCGCTCAGTCCCGCTGTCTTTGATCGAAACGCCACGAACTCTTCCTTCACTGTCACCGGACGCCGGTGTGGCGTCGCTGTTCCCGGTGGCCTTGAGCCATCGGTCAGTGCATGTGTGAGCGCTCCCATCTCCGCATGCGGGGACCTACCTTGCAACGTTTCATAAACGGGGTCAAACGGGATGCTGCGTTGAACGGCTGTGACAGGTGAACAAACCACAGGTCACCACGGCAAGCAGAAAATGTGGGAGAGGTGGGTATTCGGGGTCCGTTCCCTTGTTGCTGCGATCCGACCGCACGTGGAAACGGGATTTCCTTCGAAAACGTGCTGACCTGGAAATACAACCTCTCGTCCTGACTGGGGATGCCATGAACGCTGACCCCGCTCAGGTCCACCATCCGTGCTTGCGATGCCACTACGACAGGCGGCTCGACCCACCCGTCGTGCGCGCGCTCCTCGCAGGAGAGCGCCTGGCCGAGGGGTCTGCCCGCGATGTCGGGCCCGGGTCCGAAACCGGTGAACTCCTCATGTGACTTTCAGGAGAATAGTGAGGTTTATTTACAGAAAATGCGGTTTCCAGGAGCAATGAGGCCTTTTCCGCAGAGCGTGCTACGCTCCCGCCGCAAGCGATGACCCCACCGGGGCCCGGTCCCGCAACGACTCCCGGGCACCGTGCTTCCAGGCCGCGACTGCGCGGCCTGCGCCGCCCGAGCGCGGCCCCATTCCTGATACCCATTGCCTCCGAGGTCGGTTCACGGCCGACCCCGGACCCCCACAAGCAGGAGACCACCGTGCCGACGACGTCACGTCGCTCACGTAAGCGACGGAGAGTTTCACCCCTGCGCGCATCCCTCGCCGGAGCCGCCGCCCTCGCCCTCGCGGGCGGTTCGCTGTTCGCCCTCCAACGGGCGGACGATTCCGCGAACACCACCGAGACCGTCTCGGTCCAGGCCTCTGGCATCGACTCGGACGCCTACTACGTCCTGCGCAACGCCAACAGCGGCAAAGTCATGGACGTCGAGGGAAAGTCTGCCGACAACGGCACCGAGATCATCCAGTGGGACCAGGGCGACGGCGCCCACCAGCAGTTCCAGTTCGTGCCGCAGACGAACAGCCACTTCACACTCGTGGCACGCCACAGCGACAAGGCCGTCGATCTCTGGGAGCGCTCCACCGAAAACGGCGCCGAAATCCGCCAGTACACCCGCCATGATGGAGCCAACCAGCAGTGGCGGCCCGTCGACGCCGGGGACGGGACCGTTTCCCTGATCAACCGGCACAGCGGCAAGGCCCTGGAGGTCTGGGAACACAACCAGGACAACGGCGCCCGTCTCTCCCAGTACGACGACCACGGCGGCGCCAACCAGCGCTGGGAGCTCATCGAGGTCGGGGCGGACGCCCCGTCGCCGGACCCGGGCGGCCCGACCGGTTGGGCGGCGGAGAACGGTGGGACCACCGGTGGAGCCGGAGGCGACACCGTCACGGTGACCGACGGCGCACAGCTCACCGAGGCGCTCAGCGCTTCCGGCCCGCTGGTTATCCAGGTCCAGGGGACGGTCTCCATCAGCGGAATGCACCGGGTGTCCAGCGACAAGACGCTGATCGGTCTGGGCACGGACGCGACGATCACCGGGGGTGGGCTCAACATCAGCGACGCCCACAACATCGTCGTCCGCAACATCAACTTCACGAACGCCGACGACGACTCGATCAACCTCCAGAACGGATCGACCAACATCTGGATCGACCACAACACGTTCTCCAACGGTGCCGACGGCCTCATCGACATCAAACGTGAGAGCGACTTCGTCACGGTGTCGTGGAACCACTTCCACAGCCACGACAAGACCACGATCATCGGTCACAGCGACGGCCACACAGCCGACATCGGCCACCTGCGCGTGACCCTGCACCACAACTTCTACGACGGGACGAACACCCGTCACCCGCGGGTCCGGTTCTCCGAACACACACACGTGTTCAACAACTACTACCGGGACAACCGGGAGTACGCGGTGGCCTCCACGATGGGCGCCAACGTGCTGGTCGAAGGGAACTACTTCGAGAACCTGAGCCGTGCGACGACAGTCGTGGGATACGCCGACTCGGGCCCCGGAAACCTGACGGCGCGCGACAACGTCCTGGTCGGCTCGGCCGAGCCCGAGACCCGGGGCAATGTGTCCGACCCGCCCTACAGCTACGAGGCCGACGCTCCCGGCAGCGTTCCGGAGATCGTCAGCGCAGGGGCAGGGCACGGGAAGCTGTGACCCGACGGCCCGGGGAAGGGAGCAGCCCTCTTCCCCGGGCCCTTCCCACGTTCCGAGAAACACGCTGTTCAGCCCCCTCCCGAGGGAGAGCCTTCGCGCGGACCTCGGACCGGGGGCGCTGTGGTCAGCCTTGGTGCGCCCGGCCCAGGTCGGGGATCAGGGAACGGGCGTGTAGATGACGCCGAGTTTGTCCACCTCATCGCCCGCACGGCCGTGGAACCCGGCGATGCGCCACCCCTCGGGCGCGGTGAACGTCACCGTGTCCGACGTAGCCGTACCGCCCGAGAGCGTCCGCCCCCGGTCCGTGGCGAACTCGGCGTGGAACACGCGAGTGCGCCCGTTGCGCTGCCCGGTCGACAAGGTGGCCGAGACCAGGTGCTCGCCCGGTTCGAGGGTGAGCGAGCGCGCGGTGCCGCCACTCCCGCCGTGGGCGGTCCTGCCGCCTTCGGCGTAGTCCATGGCGATCTGGTCCACGCGCGCGCCCGCGCGCAGGGACAGCGCGACGGGCTCCGCCCCGCCGACCACCCGTTCCGCGTCGGTGAACGGAGTGCCGTGGGGACCGCCCGCCAGGTCGCTCATCAGGACCCCGGGTGCGAGGGACCAGTCGAACTCGGCGGTGTGCGGGTAGTGGTCGGAGAGCATCCGGCCGTCGGCGTCGAGGAAGTCCGCATGATCGTTGCGGTAGTCGGCCAGACGCAACTCCACGAAGGCGCTGGAGCGGTACAGGATCTTGTCGACGACCTCACAGCCCTCGGTGGGCGCGTTGGTCTGGCACACCAGGGCGGGCGAACCCGCCTGCGGGCGGGACCCGCCGCGCACGTGCTCGACCCAGGCGTCGGCCAGGCCGAGCGTGTCGGCGAGCTCGCGGATGTTGTCCCCGGCGCGCGTGTACCGGGTGTTGGTATCACCCGCGACGATCACCGCGTTCCCCGCCGAGTGCCGCTCGATGTACTGCGTCAACTGGGTGATGTTGGCCCGTCGCGCGGCGAGGTCGGCGTTACTGACCCCGGCGTTGGCGTGCACGTTGTACAGGTCCACGTACACGCCCTCGGCGAGCCGTACGCGTGAGGCCGTGAAGCCCTTCGGGGTGAGGCAGTCCGTGCCGTTGCACCTGTTCCATTTGACCCGGTGGAAGTCGCTGTAGGGCAGGTGGGAAAGGGTGTTGAGCCCGTCGCCGAAGGGGACACCGCCGCTGGTGGGTGTGCGGTGGGGGTGGTCGTTGTTCGCGTACAGGGCGGCGTGGTAATTGAAGTCCTCCTGGACGTGGACGACGTCGTAGGGTTCGATCCGCCGCCCGATCACCGGAGTGTTGACGCTCGGGCGCTGCTCCCCGGGGTCGGTGAGGAACTCGGGCAGACCCGCGACGTTGTACGTCAGTACGGACAGGGCCCCGCTGGTGGCCGCGTTGTCGGCGGCGTCGTCCGCGGCGGCGGACACGGGCGCGGCCAGCAGCGAGGTGAACAGGGCGAGAACGGCCAGGAGAACGGACAGGGAGCGTGCGGGGGAGGGGGACACGTGGACCTCTGTCTGGAGGGGACGGTGCCCGGCGGATTCTACGCCTGGGCCCGGCTCCGCGGGACCCCCCGAAGGCGCCCTCCTGGCGCCCCGTTCGAGGACATCGGAACTCACGCGCGGCCGTCTCGGCCGCCGGGCTGCTACGAGGAGCGGCGGCTCCGGCTGAGGGGAGTAACCCGGTCCCTGTACGGTGGCCGTTTCAGGGGGCAGACCGGGAGCCCCACAGGATCGCTGACCCCAGGTGAGGATACGGGTCTATCCGTTCTGGCCTGGGGGTTTCTCGTGACCGGGGTGCGTTGGCCATCGGATCAAAGGTCCGCTCTAGAGTGAGCCGATGCTCGCATCTGATCCACGGCAGCCCGAAGAAGTGTTCCCCGCCTACGCGGTCGACGTCGGCAGCGAGGTTGTGGAGCGACCGACGCGGAACTCGATCGGTGGCTGGCCCTTCCTCGCCGAGGGGCAGGAATGGCCCGAGTGCTTCTGCGGCGAGCGGCTGGTGCTGTTCTTCCAGCTCGACCTTCCTCTGGAACTGGGGCCTTTCGGTGGGGAGCACCTGTTGGTCTTCCACTGCCGTACCCACAACGACGCCGCGATCCCGGACACGTCCGATGACGGCCGGCTCGTGCCCGAGTACTGGGACGCTCCCTACGCCGGTGAGGACCGGCCGTTCTGGCGTGTGCTGCTCCAGGGGCAGGCGGCGAAACCGTGGGCGGAGCCCGAGCCGTCCTTGCGTGCCCTGCCGCTGACGTTGCGGGCCTTCACGGAGGTCCTCAGCGAGCGGGGCAAAGGAGCTCAGATCTTCAAGGTGGGTGGAACACCATCGTGGGCGCAGGATCCCGAGCATCACCGGTGCGCGTGCGGTGCTGATCTGGTCTACGTGTGCCAGGTTCCGGAAGGAATGGACTTCTCCGTTGCCCCGGGTCAGCCGGAGCAGCCCGACAGCAGTGCCTTCGGGTTCTATGACCTGTTTCTGGGGAACGAGGTCTACCTGATGGCCTGCCCGCAACACTGCGATCCGGCGGCGCTCTGGCCGGTGAACCAGAACTGAGGCCGATCAGATCGAAGTCCCGCCGGTTCAGGCCATCTCCCAGAGTGTTTCGTGCCGGGTTCTTTAGAGGCTCGGAACAATGAGGGGCTTCACCCACAGCAACTGGGCGAGGCCCCTCGGTATGTATACCCACCCAGTCGCAAGCTGCCCTCACGGATGGCTCCAGGTGCGTGCCGCCGCAGAGGAACCGTTGCTCACGTGCGCAGGCTCAAGGACGGCGGGGTCCAGCGGTCGGTCCGGTTGGCTTGAGAAGTGACACCGTACTCGTCCTTGAGTTGCTCGGGGATGGCGTACTGCATGATCCGGCCACGGGTGAGGGAGCTGAGCTCAAGGTGGGTGGTGATGTGGCCGAGGCGGTCCAGGGCCCACTCCCCGAGCGGAGAACGGTCCTCAATGCGCTCGAAGATGCCGATCAGGGCGGGAGAGAGCTTGACGGCCGTGTCCCAGCCGGTGCGCGGAACCTGGAGCCAGTCGGCGCAGGTGTCGCCGATGAGGTAGCGGATGAGAGCGGCGACCACCGGATCGAGGAGGGTTCCCGGGACGACCTCCTCATAGAGGTCGATGAGCTGGCGGGTCAGACGTGCCCCTTCTTCTGAGGGGCCCATGTGCCTGGTCATGTACAGGTCGGAAAACTTCCGGGCCTCGTCCAGGTCAGCCGGGGCGTGCTCGGGACTGATACCGAGCATCTCGCCGACGACGCGCCAGACGTAGAAGTAGGACTCCGCGCCGTCGACCGACATATGGATCCCCAGGCGGTGAAGTGCGTCCAGCACCTGGAGGGAGAACATCATCTGGCCGCCGATCATGTCCTCCTGGCAGATCGGCGTGCCGAGTGCGGCCACGTCCCAACGGCCCTCGCGGCTCATGTGGTAGCGAATGGAGGCGTGTAGCAGCCGTACCTTCTGGACCGCGGGAACGAACCGGCTCCCTGCCTCGAAGGCGTCGGGCTGCATGAGGTAGACGGTGAACTGTCCGGTCTCGGCCATGCGCCGTGAGGGGTATTCCAGGGCGTGGGTGGCGCTGAGCAGCTTGGCCACGTGCGGGATGACGTAGCAGGCGGGCATCGCCGAGAAGGCCAGGGCAGTGGAGATGTGCACGTTGTTGTCGATGAAGAACAGACGGGCCTTCTCCATCTCACCCCAGTCGATCCAGGAGGGCGGAGCGGCGGTGGCGTGCAGGTACTCGCGGGCGACGTCCGGCAGTCCGTCGGGCAGGTCCTGGCCGGCGGTGGAGAAGTAGCGCATGAGGGTGTTGAACTTGCCGACCTGCCCGCGTTCGAACAGTTCCTTGACCGTCTCGTCGGCGAGTTCGTCCCCCAGGAGCCGTAGCGCGTCCATGGACTCTGGTGTGTAGGACATGGGATTCCTTTCGGCGGATCAGTAACGGCGGGACGCGGCGGAGGCCACCATGCGGGACAGGGCCTCGGCTGCTTCGGCCGGTACGTCCGCGCTGGCGAGAACAGCGGTCGCGGCCTGGACACGCTGGGCGATCATTTCCTCGACACGGTCGAGGGCACCGGTACGCCGCGTGATCGCCTGCACTCTCAGAAGGCCTTCGCCGTCCAGGCCCCGTCGGCCGAGCAAACCGCGCAGCTCCCGGCGCTCGGCCGGGGTGGCGGCCGACCAGGTTTCGGCGAACAGGACGGTCGGCCGGTTGCCTCGGACGTCGTCCAGGTTCGACTTGCCTGTGCGTTCGGGATCCCCGAAGAGGCCCAGTAGGTCGTCACGCAGCTGGAACGCCTCGCCCAGGGGAAGCCCGTAGGAGGTGAAGGCCTTCAACAGCTTGTCCGGTGCTCCGGCCATCGCGCCACCGATACGCAAGGGGTGCTCGACCGTGTATTTGGCGGTCTTGTAGCGGATCACCTGGAGCGATCTGCTCGTGTCGGGCCGGGAGCCGGTGCGGAGGACCTCCAGGCACTCCCCGGCGATCAGTTCCCTGGTCATGACCGCCCACAGCTCGCGGGCGCGGGACAGGTAGGCCGCGGGCAGGCCGCAGTTGAGGAACAGCTGAGCGGCCCACGACATCAGCAGGTCTCCGGTCAGCAGGGCTAGGGCGCGGCCCCCGGCATGAGGCCGCGCTCGACCGGTGAACGCGGCGCGCAGCGCCACATGGGAGCTCGGCATGCCGTGTCGCATCGGGCTCTCGTCGATGAGGTCGTCATGGATAACGGCGGCGGCGTGCACCAGCTCCATCGCCGTGGCGGCTCGGACCAGGGCATCGCTGTCCGGCTGCCCGGCCGCGCGCCATCCCCAATAACAGAACGCGGCGCGCAGGCGCTTGCCGCTGGCGACCGCCACGGCCAACTGTTCGGCCACCGGCATCAGGTCGGCGTCGATGGCGAGGAGGCGATCTGTCTCCTGCTGTGCGAACTCCTGCAACGCGGCGTTCACCCGGGTGCGGAGGAGGAACTGCTCCTCGGTCTCAGACATCGCTCTGTCCGGACCGGGACGCGGCCCGCCGGGCAAGCAGCTCCAAATGGGACTCGGAGGCGGGGACGTACCGTTGCAGCGCCAGCCGACCCCGCTGCTTCAGTTCCTTCCGGCCATCCTGGGACAGCTCCACCAGGTCAGACCGGACCAGCAGCGCCCTCGCTCTCTTCAGAGCCGTTCCGATACCGCTGAAGGCCAGGTCGGCCACCCCGGCCGCGATCAGCAACGGTTCGTCCATGTGCTCGTCCCTCGCACCGCGACCGGTGTGCGCCACAGCATCCCTGCTTTCAGTTGACATGAGAAGGACCACGGTAGAGAACAGACAAAAGGTCCGAGTGGATCTTGTTCGGGGTATTCGTATATCCGTTCAGAGTCCTTGCTTGTCAAGCATCTTTGGTAATCACCGATTTTGTCAATGCGATGATGTGATCTGGTCCGCTTTGATGCTATTGGGGGGGATATGTGGAATGCGAAAAAACAGACAATCATAATAAAGTCGGGATGGGACGATGGCATATTCGGGCGTGTTCCTTGGGTAGATGGCAGCGTGGAGAACTTCCATCCAACCGGGTTGAACACGCCCGCTTCTGCTTGTTGCGCTCACGAAGACGCAGGTCACATCCCCATCACCCGACTTTGTCGGAACCCTGGGGATGTGGTCATCGGGCTCAGGGCTAGCGTAGGGCGGTGGGCCGGACAATTCCCGTTCTGCCCGGACGCTGGGAGCGATGTGGGGCCGCTAGCGCCCCGCTGTGGCCCCGGACACTTCGGCCCCGGCTTCAGGGCCGCCCCTGCGGCCAGCGCCCCCGCGGGGCCAGTGGTGGCCACGGTCAGCAAAAAGGGCATAACGCCCGTATTGGGTGGCTCAGGGTCGGGGAGTCCAGGTGGGGGTGGTGGTCAAGGCGTCTGGGGGCAGGGCGAGTTCGGGTGTGGGTGTTGGGTCCTCGCGCTGGGCGGGCTTGCCTTGAGGGTGCTGGCCGCGGGCTCGGCTGTGAAGGTGGCCTCGGGCGGGTTGGGTCGCTTCATCACGTACCTCACGCAGCACGTCTGCCAGAGCGTGTTCCTTCATGCGGCGACGACGGCGGCCGGTGCGACCGCCGCACCGCGTAGCAGCGCGGCGGCTCCGGCTGAGGTGAGCAGCCTGGGTCCGGTGCGGTAGCCGGTTCAGGGGAGCAGGCCAGGAGCCCCACAGGGCCACTGGCCTCAGGTGAGGACGAAGGTCCACCGTTCCTGGCCTGGGGTTTCCTCGCGCCCAGGGCCTGTGCACCATCGGATCAAAGGGATGGTGATGCAGGTCTTAAGTATTGCTAGGATCATTTTTGCCCAATCTGAATTTGGCGCTCTCGGTATAATTTCAAATTATTCGCTGGGAAGGTTGTGGCTGCGATGGGTGATCAAGTCAAGAAAATTGATTGGATTAAATTCGGGATAGTTTCATTGGTTTCCATCTTTGTGTTGGGGGTCAGTGGTTGCTCTGGGGGAAGTGATGCTTCGTCTCTGGCTGAAAGTTCGCAAGAAAAAGAGGCGTCTCAAGACCTTGGTGTCGAACCTGATGTTGATATTGATTCCCCTGAGGCGAGCATGTGCGGGCTGGCTGGAAACGACGAGACCGTGATAGACGAAACTCCCGGAGATGTCGAATGGGAGTATGTTGGGACCATGCTTGCCCCTTTAACATCAGATGATGGCCCTGGGTTTATTTCTGACGCGGGACTTCGTCAGTGTTACGCCCGTTCGCCAAGTGGAGCTCTCCTGGCCGCTTCCAACATCCTGGCTATGGGATCAGACCCCAATCTTGTCCAGGGCGTCAATGAGAAGCTCGTGGCGGAAGGTCCTGGGCGTGATTCTGTGTTGGAGGATTTGGAGCTTAACGGTATCCCTGGGGATGACAGTGGGCTGCGATTGTCGATCCGTGGGTACAATCTAATGGGACATTCTTTGAATGCATCTCGTATCGATCTTGCGGTTGAGGCGACGGATGGTACGTTCGCCTCGGTCACAATCGACTTGCGTTGGGAAGACGGAGACTGGAAAGTCGAATTAAGAGACGACGGGCAGCCCGTCATCCCGGTGGTGCAGATCCAGGACGTCACGATGTACAACTCTTGGTCAGCGGAGGACTGAGGGTTGCAGTCGTTCCTGGAAACAGATCCGGTTTGGGGCACTATGATCGCGTACATAATGCCTTAATTGTGCGGATGATGGCATTCTGGGGCCGGGGCGGCTGTGGGGCGCTGGCGGGCGGACACGGGGCGGTCCAGCCTGGGCGGAGCAGGGGTATCGCCTGCTCCGCCCCGGCGGTTCGGGAGCGCTCAGTAAGCTACGGCGAAGCGCTGCCGCAGGTGCTGCGGGTGCTCGATCTCGTCGAGGATCGCCACGGCGTAGTCCTCGGCCGAGATGGTGCTGTTCCCGGCCTCGTCGGTGAGCAGCTCCTCTCCGGAGGTGCGGTAGGTGCCGGTGCGCTCGCCCGGCCCGATCTGGGCGGCAGGACTGACGTTGGTCCAGTCCAGGTCCGTGACGGTGCGGTAGTAGTCCAGTGCGTCACCGTGGGCGCGCATGATCTGCAACAGGCCCTCGGGCAGACCCGGGGTGTCCCACACCTGCTGACCGTCCGGGGTACGCAGAGAGCCGGCGCCGCCGACCGAGACCAGTCGCGGGGCCTGTTCTCCGAGGCCGCGCAGGCCTTCGACCAGGGCACGGGCGGACGGTTCGATCGTGGCCAGGTGGCCGGGGCCGTCCCCGCCGCCGACCGCGCTGACCACCACGTCCTGTCCTTGGGCGGCGGCGGTGACCGAGGCCGGGTCCAGGGCGTCGCCGGTGACGGCCTTCAGGCGGGGATCGAGGTCGGTGAGCTTGGCCGGGTCGCGGACCACGGCAGTGACCGTGTGACCGCGCTCCAGGGCCTCTTCGGCGATGCGGGAGCCGATGGTGCCGGTGGCTCCGAAAACCGCGATGTTAGCCATGGGGATGGTCCTTTCGAGTTGACTGTCGATGTGCTTGCTAGGGGAATCAGGTGGTGGCGGCTGTCAGCTGGGCGTCCAGGGCCGCGCTGAGGGCCTCGGCGCTGGAGACAGGGCCGCCCAGGCGGTGGACGCCCGTGTCGCTGTGCAGCAGCAGGGTCGGGTACTGGCTGACTCCCAGGCGGCGCAGAGCGCGGAAGTCCTGTTCCGCCTCTGTTCGGGTGGCGGGGTGGGTGTAGTCCTCCGTGACCGCCTGGGCGTCGAGCCCCTTGCCGGTGGCGATGTCGCGGTAGACGGCCACGTCGCCCAGGTCGCGGCCGTGCACGTACCACGCCTCCTGCATCGCTGCGGCGAACTCCAGGGCTCTTTCCGGGGCCTGCCGGCGCAACGCCACCAGCCCCGTGGCCGCGGCGGTGGAGTCCATCACCGTGCTGCCCTCGGTGAGCATCCGCTGGTAGGGGGACCCGAAGGTGACGCCGGTCAGACGCGTGATGCGCTCGTTGGCGGCCGGGATGTGTGGGTAAGCGCTGATGGGACCGGCCGCCGCGCCTGAGAACAGGCCACCGGAGAGCACCCGCAGACGGATCCGGTCAGCATTGGCGTCGACGAAACGGTGCAGCGCCGGGGCGAACCCGTAGCACCAACCGCAATAGGCGTCGAAGGCGTAGGTGAGCTCGACAGGGGTCATGGACGTCCTCTCCAATGGTTGATTCAGGTCACATGTCGCAGAACCAAGGCCACGTCCATGATGGGCCGTTCCCGTATCTGCCCTTTTAAACTAAGTTCGAGCTAGCGCATGTTCCAGGTACGGTGGTGACTCATGATGGTGAAAAAGGGACAATCTGAGGTTTTAGAGGTCCGGTATGAGCCCCCGGGAGGGGATGCGGGCGGGATCGAGGTGATGTCGTTCGGCCAGCTGCATCGGCGGTTGCGGCGCCGTCCGGGCATGGAGAAGGCCCAGCGGCTCGACTTCCACCAGTTGCTCACCGTGCAGCAGGGGATGGTGCGGCACATGGTGGACTTCACCGACTACATGGCGGCCCCCGGGGCGTGGCTGTGGGTGCGTCCGGGGCAAGTCCAGCAGTTCCACGACCTCACGAGCGGATCGGGATGGCTGGTGCTTTTCCAGTCCGGTGTGCTGGATGCGGCCACCTCCGCCCAGACGCGGCTGGACGACCTGTTCGGCCGCGTTCACTGGGAGCTCGCCGGGGACGACGCGGCCGCCATGGAGGAGGCGCTCGGCCACCTGGTTCACGAATACGAGGGCACCGCTTCGCTTCCTGCGGCTCTGCGGGCCCGCATCCTCCAGCACCTGCTGGCCGTGGTGATGCTGCGGTTGACTTACCAGGCCACCCCGGTAGGGAGCCCGACAGCTGACCACCCGGAGGCCTTCGTGCGGTTCCGATCCGCTGTGGAGGAGCGCTTCGCCCGTGCCCGCAACGTGAACGACTACGCGCGGGCGCTGGGTTACTCCCCCCGCACGCTCAGCCGTGCCACCACGGCTTCCGCCGGTGTGGGCGCCAAGGAGTTCATCGACCGCCGTGTCGTGCTGGAGGCCAAACGGCTCCTGGCCCACGAGGAGGATCCGATCGGTCGAGTCGCCGACCGGCTCGGTTTCGACGATGCCAGCAACTTCGTCAAGTACTTCACCCAGCGGACCGATCTCACCCCCTCCGCGTTTCGCCGCCGCTTCCGGGCGGGCTGACGCGCTGACGCAGCAGGAGCACATCTCACCTGGTGGGTCGGCGGAAAACACATGAGGGTGCAGACGCTACCGACGAAGGCCAGGAAGTGTTTTGTTCCGGTTGTGATGGAGGCTGCGGAGTGTGCCGGGATCGCCTCCCGTCACTTGCGTGAACCTGGAAGCCGCCGAAGATGGCTGAGCGGACGTCGTGGCTGGTGCTGCGCGATGCGTGCAGCACCCATCGGCGGCGGAGGGCGCGGGGTGGGAACACGTCTGGCCCCACCTCGGCCCCACCAATGCGAGAGCACGATGAGAGTGAGGCTGTTGTGCCCCGTCTGAACTGGGATTTTGTGGCGCACCCGGCAGGATTCGAACCTACGACCGTCGGATTAGAAGCGAATCAGGATGTCGTTCTGTGCCGCGTCCTGCCGCCCGTTGACGTCCCGGTCCGAAATCGCGGAGCTCAAACGGAGCACACACTGGCTGCG
Organism: Nocardiopsis valliformis DSM 45023; assembly: GCF_000340985.1. Lineage (NCBI taxonomy): Bacteria > Bacillati > Actinomycetota > Actinomycetes > Streptosporangiales > Nocardiopsidaceae > Nocardiopsis > Nocardiopsis valliformis. The sequence continues at coordinate 39,239 of NZ_ANAZ01000030.1, read as the reverse complement.
TCGATGTCCGATGGCACCTTGCGAGGCCCTCGCTGACCACGGACTGAAGGTGATGCTCCACTCTGGGCGCTTCGCCGTTCCGCACCCGGCCAAGCGATCTTTGCCGATACGACTGGCGAGTGCTGAGGCACCGCCGGTCCTGGTACCTCCGCAGGAGAACGTCTCGGACAGCGTTGCTCGCCGGACCGGAGCACGAGGAGACGCTCTACGTATCTTCTCAGCCTTCTTGTAGGGCGGCGTTGACGCAGTACACGTGCGCGTTCACGTCAGGTTCGTGTTCGAGGAGGTGGTCGACGGTGTCCCAGAACAGGGGCAGCCAGGGGTGCGGTAGGGCCCTTTCCCGGTCGAGTCGGTCACCGTAGAAGGGGTTCCCCTCGTGGAACTCGGCCGCTTGGATGAGCGAGCACGCGGGAGCGGGGGAGCCCTCCACCGGGCCGATCCGGCAGCCGAAGGTCGTCCGGTTGGGGCTGGGCTCCAAGGGACTGTCGGGGTTCCAGTCATCGTCCATGACGATGTCGACGTAGGCCTCGTGCACGTCGCTGTGGTTGTAGAGGTGGGCGTAGTAGATCGCGAACGCGCCGTGCTCGTTGTTGACGAAGCCGCAGATCCGCAGGTGCTCGGAGCTGCAGTGGCCGCATGTGAAGGGGGTGATCTGGCGGTCCGGGTCGATTCTCAGGTGCATCTCCGGATTGTCCCACCCCGCACCGACACTCATCTCCGTCCACACAGCCACGAGGGGTGGACAGCTGACTACTACAATCCGGGGTCCACGGAGGCCGACATCAAGATCAGGCTGGGCGAGGACTCATGGCAGGGGCAGGTTCGACAGTGATCGATCGCAACGGCTATCTGGGTGTTCGCTCCCGTAGCGCAACCGTCTTCGATCTCGATGCCAGGCTGCCTGGCCAGGTCTTCAAAGAGGGCGTGGAGGGATCGCTGTTCTGTGAGTTCGATGTGATCCTCACCCCGAAATTCTGGCCGGTGCTCTGCGCGATGGCCCGGTGGCATGGCGACAGTCACGTCGAGCTGCTGGTTCTTGAGCCGGATGGCGATGACTTCTACCGTCCGGAGTATCGGATGTATCCGGCGTTGTCGTTGTCCGTAGAGGCCGACATGGACAACTACTGGGCGGCGATCGGTCACGAGCCGGACGGTGACATCCTGGGCTCGATTGCCATCTCCGCGAATGTCGTCGCTGTGACCGGAGCTTCCGGAAGATGGGGGTGTTGGGGTGAAAGGGATCCCGAGATTGCAGTTTTCCGGGGGTTTCCCAACGTGGCCGCACGAAACGAATGGCGCGCGCAGTTCGGGCCCTTCCTGGAGGTGTCAGGCGCTCTGGAGTCGTATCTCCCACTGACCTTCGCGGGGCGGACCGTCCCGGACGAGTACGCCGCAACCCTGACCGCCAACTATGGACCTTCGGTCGGTACTCGGCCGTAACGGCACGGAGTATCCCGCCGATGTGGGAGTGGCCCAACAGATCGTTGGTAATGACGAGTTGTATTCCTTGCGTCAGGAGGAGGGTGGCTGCCGAGTGTTTTGTGCTGGGTCTGATGGAGGTCGCAGCGTGTGCCGAGACCGCCTCCCGTCACTCGTGTGAACCTGGAAACCGCCGAAGGTGGCTGAGCGGACGCCGTGGCTGGTGCTGCGCGATGTGGGCAGAGCCCATCGGTGGTGGACGGCGCGCGGGGTGAGAACACGTCTGGCCCCACCTCGACCCCATCCTGGCCCCATCAGTGCGAGAGCACGACGAGAGTGAGGCCGTTGTGACCCGTCTTACCTGGGGTTTTGTGGCGCACCCGGCAGGATTCGAACCTGCGACCGTCGGATTAGAAGTGCCATGTCATGTCCCCCGCTGACGTCCCGGTCCAAAACTGCGGAGCACAAACGGAGCACACACCGGCCCCTGGCGGCGTCCGATGGCACCTCGCGAGGTTCTCATCGGTCCTGAGCTGGTAACGGTGTGCGGCCGTAGTTAGGATCAGCACCCTCATGGGGAACACGACGCGAGTATTGGTACGGAGCAGCGAGAGGCAAGAGTATGCGCTGACCTCGGACGAGGACAGCGTCGACTTCTGGGGCTTTGCTCACGAGGCGGAAGGGTTGTTCACACCGCTGCCGGAGGGAGACGGAGCACGCCGAGTGCGTCTTTCGGGGTGTCTCCCGAAAGGTGGCCTGCAGAAAAGCGTGGACCACATCGGTAGCCGTCGCGCCGTGGCCGGGAACGCCTGGTTGGACCTTCTCGACGCCGACGGTGCCACCATGGGGTCTTACTTCGTCAACGAGGTCACCGTCATCGATGTCGAACCTTCCATCTGGGGAGTCGGTCTCGTCGACCTCACCATGACCCTGTGGTGCGAGGCCGCCCTGCCCGGGGCGGACCTGGTGTGGGACCTGGTTCGTAAGGGACACCTGGGCCGTACCGGCATGTGGCGCGAACTCGCGTGTGTGGACAAACGGGCGTGGCTGTCAGTGGCGCTTCAGTCCTCGCAGTACCGGCGCAGGGGGAAGCCGGCTAGTTCTGCAGGCCAGGTGTTCACCGTGGACGGCCGGAGCATTGTGGACAGGGATAGTTTTTACTGTGCGATCGGTGAGGCCATCAACGGGCCGGGTGGGTACTTCGGCTGGAACCTTGACGCTTTGGAGGACTGCCTGAGAGGAGGTTGGGGCGCCACCACTCCGTTTGCCCTGCATTGGGATTTCTCGGCCGAGTCCAGAGCACGGTTGGTGGAGCGTGTGCCCACTGCTCGGGGCGATGTTTCTCTGTTCGACCTGTTTCTGGAGATATTCGAGGGGCGGGGCGTAAGTGTCGTCCTTCGGTGACAGCCGGTCACTTTCGAGCATCATCCTGGGAAATGCTATTTCCGGCTCTTTTGGGTGGCGGTGTTCAAGGATGCCGAGGGCAACATGTCCTGGGTGCGTGGGAGCGCCTCCCGTCACTCGCGTGAAACTGGAAGCCGCCGAAGGCTGCTGAGCGGACGTCGTGGCTGGTGGCGCGATGCGGGCAGAGCCCATCGGCAGGGGAGGGCGCGCGGCGTGAGAACGCGTCTGGCCCGACCTTGGCCCCATCAGTGCGAGAGCACGATGAGGGCGAGGCTGTTGCGCCCCGTCTGAACTGGGGTTTTGTGGCGCACCCGGCAGGATTCGAACCTGCGGCCGTCAGATTAGAAGCAGTTACCTTGCTCGGAAGGCTTGGGATCTCTCGTGTCGTGTACTTCGACCAGACGGTAGGTGTCCTGCTGGCCGTCGGCGTGGTGGCCGGTGATCCGGCTGATGCGGGGGGCGTTCGTTTCTGGGGTGATCTCCAGCCTGGTGATGTGGTCGGCGGCGGCTCCGTCGTAGGGGGAGGGGGTCCTGCGGTTCGGGGTCGCGCTCAGCACGGTTTCCGGGGAGTCGGCTGCTGCTGTGACGTCGGTGAGCAGGCCGATGATTCTGTGGGGCTCAATGAGTTCGGCGAACCAGTCTCCTGCCCAGAAGGCCCAGTCCGCCTCGTGGGTGGCCCGTGGGTCGATGTGTTGTTCGGTGGTGTCCTCGCCCAGCCGCAGGTGGATGGTGTCCCCGCGGCGACTGATCAGCCTGTCTTTTGCTCGCACGGTCCACATGTCGTGGCGTTCGATCTCCACCTGACGTCGTAGGTGGGTGAACTCGCCGCTGCCGTGGCCCACGTAGGGGGCGAAACCGCGCCGTGGTTCTCCCTCCGGTGTCACCGTTGGCGCGGCCTGGTGTGCCTCGGCGATGAACAGGCCGCGGGCGGGTAGGGCGGCGGTGGCGGCGAGCCGGGCCAGAGCACTCGCGGCTGCGGCCCGGTTACTGTCGGCCATGAGATGTTCCCTCCCCCACGCAGGTGGGTGTGGAGTCCTTCCAGGCGTATGAGACGTACTCCTCGACGGGGCCGTCGGGGGTCTGCCCTGGCCTGATCCATGTGGCTTGGAGGACGTGGTAGGCGGAGCACCTGTGAGGTCGGGTTTGTACGTGGATGGCGTCGTCGCCCAAGGGGTGGTAGACACACACTTCTCCTGCTGAGACCCCCGTACGTGGTTGGGGCTGTTCCACGCACCTTTCCTCGGTGGATGTGGATTCGTCGGGGATGCCGCGCTCGTCGACGCGGGGGAAGGAGAGCAGGACGACACGGATGGGCGAGTTGCCGGTCAGGATTCTGACTTGCGCCGTGCCGTTTTCGAGTTCGGGCCAAGCAAAGCTTTCTGGAGGGGATTGCGGGTTCCGGCCCAGAGTGGAGAGGAACGGGGTGAGTTCCAGGTCTCCGATCTCCAGGAGCGGGGGTTCGGGCGGTGGGGTGCGTTCAGACACTTGTCTCCAGACGGTGCCGGGCACTGTCTCGCCTTCGGGGGAGGCGGGGGAGGGAGGAACAGAGCATGACGTGAGGAGGAGACAGGCCCCCACGCAACGCCATGCTCGGTGGGCGAAGGCTCTCAGCCGCATGTGATCGCGTTGTCGTTCTGTTCATACGATGCGGCGGAGAAGGTCTGCGCGCCCGTGCTGACCTCTCCGAACCCCTCCGTGCGGTAGCGGTATTGGCTGCCCTTGTCACACGGTGCGGTGATCGTTCGGCGGTGTTCTTGCACGTTGCCGCTGGTCTTCGTTTTTGGGTCGAGGGTGGAGACGCGCTGCCAGCCGAACCAGCGTGAGCGGTAGGTCTTGGCCGAAACGGTGTTGGAGACCAGGACCAGGTCCCTGCAGAAGCTGGTGACCCGGGTGTGGATCTCTTTGTATTGGGTGCTGTAATGCGGGTAGTTGACCTGGATTCCGCAGTTTCCGCTGGGCTGCTGGGTCCGTTCCACGGCGTTGTAGGGGGCTCCGGAACGCGGGAGGCCAGGGGTGGCCTCATCCTGGTCTTGGGCGTGGGCGGGTGTGGCCAGCCCGCAACTCATTGCTATGGCGATCACTACGGCAGCGAGTCGGCGGGGCCAGGGGTGTTCAGGCCTGCGCATACGCTCAAGCTATCACTGAGAGTTACCGAAATCCCGCCCTTCGTGAACACATGAGTGGTGTCGTGTGGGGGCCAAGGACTCTCTACCGACGTTTCTCAAGACGCGTGCAGGGATCGCCTCCCGTCACCTGGCCTGCGCCTGGTGCCTCGCGAGGTTCTCGCCTGCGGTCATGTCCGACCTCGGTGTTACTACTACAACGGCGGACCGTGTGAGCAACCTGCCGTCATGGTGCTGAGGAGGCCGTTGTGGAGGATTTCACTGACCGGATCATTGATGTGATCGGTCCGAGCAGGGTGCCCGAGCGGGCACCGATCGACTGGGAGGAGGTCGAGGAGAAGGTCGGTACGGAGTTGCCGAGGGACTACAAGCGGTTGCTATCGGAGTACTACCGGGTGGTATGGGGGGATTTCTGCTTGGTCAACCCCCGAGTGGGGACTCCTGAGCACTCTAATCCGTTGGAGGCCACCCAAGATCTGGAGGAAATCCTTCGGGACCTGTATGAGGACGATGAGGATGATCAGGAGGAACTCAACGACCTCACCAACCGGGCAGGGGAGCCGCTGACGCTGGTGTCACCACCCTTGACCTTCTACCCTTCGGTTCCCGGCCTGATGCGCTGGGGTGGGGACGGGAATGGTTGGGACTATTTCTGGGTGGTCGACGGTCCTCCCGACACCTGGCCGGTGGTGGCACGAACCGAAGCCGGTGAATGGTGGGACGAGCACGCGATGTCGATGAGCGAGTACCTGTACCGGATGCACACCCAGGGCCGTCTGTGCCGTTCCTGCCCCCAGGTGTACGAGGACCCCGCGGTGTTCAAGGAGACGGGCTCGTGACCGGGACTGCCCGGGACAGTAGGGGCCACGAGTGTTTCGCGGGTGATGAGGGCTCTGGTGCGGGTTGGGGTCACTTTTCCGGCCCAGGGCCTGGGACTCTGTGCTGTCGTGGATGGGGTCAGTGGGCCTTGCCCGTGAAGGTGACGGTAGGGGAGCCGAGGTCGCCGGTGTCGTTCTCCAATGTGAGGGTGTAGATCCACCACCGGCCCGGCCCGGCTCGGGGTAGGGGCAGGAGTCCGTGACACTCGTGGCCAGGTGCTCGGGCAGTGAGATCCTCTCGCCGCCCCTGGCTACGTCGGTGAGAACGGACAGCACTTGTCGATGATTTCTGAGAGCACTTGACGCTGTCGGTGACCGACAGTGCCGATGAGTTCCGACAGCGCCGCTGCCCTCCTCGTCGCCGAGTATGGCCGTCGCTCGTCGCACCTCAAGGTCGTTCGTCCTCGCTTCGCTCCGGGCGCTCCACCTTGACCTGCGACGTCGCGCACGGCGGTGTAGGCAACTATCGAGGAAGGGCAAGGTGTGCCCCGTCTCAAGGGGTGCTCTCAGAACTCATCGACACTGCCCTGAGCTGAAAACAGGTGCTGTCGAAACTGATCGAGAAACGCTGTCAACTCTCACCGACAAAACCACCGCCCCTCTCGGTCAGGGCGGAGGGGCCGGATTCGAAGGACGGGCAGGGCGTGGCGGCACGTCGAGGACAGGCTCAACTCCAGTGCCTGGCCGAAGCGGGCGCGGTGGCCTTGGTCGGCTCCACCAGCGACTCCTATGAAAACGCGCTGGCCGAATACGTGGACTGGTTCAACCATCGCCGCCTGCACGGCGAGATCGGGCTGGTTCCTCCAGCGGAGTTCGAAGACAACTTCTACCGGCAGGAATCTGTGTCAGCACACGACGAAGCGTTGGTTCCGAGCCTCTAATACTCCAGTTGTAGATCCGGTTTGTCATGATTCTCGGACTGCTTGTCTGCGGTAGTGGCAAGACCTGGCCCGTGCCTGGTGAGAGCGTCTGAACACCGACCACGCCAGCACGTGCTCCACATCCGGAACGCAAGCGAACAGAGCGTTCAGCAAACGAACGATCTCGTTGCAGGTCAACGCAACCAACCACTCCGGAACCGGATGCCGTCGAAGCTCAGCCAGACGACACACGGCCGCGAACGCGTAGGCAACCATCACCAACAGGCTCCACCGGTGCCAGGAAGTCCATGTCCGCACCTGGTGCTCGTCCAGCCCGGCCAAGCCCTTGCCCTGGGCGAAGGACTCCTCCACCCGCCACCGCCGTCCGGCCACCGCCACCAAGCGCGCCAGCGGTACCGGAGCGGGGGCATAGCACCGGTAGAAAGCCAGCTCACCGGTGGTGCGGTTGCGGCGCAACAGCACCCACCGCACCCCGGATCCGTCCGCGACATCGTCGATGAGCGCCCAGTTGTAGAACCGCTCGCCCTTGGCCCCGGTCCCAGCGGAGAGCTTCTGCCAGGCCTGTTCGGGGACCAGGACGGCCAGCTCCTTGACCGCGAGGAGCCCGCGCGGGGTGACCAGCCGGTCGGTGGCGGCCATCTGCATCACGTATCCGATGCGGTGTTGCTCCAGGTAGGTGCGCAGGCCGGGGTTGCGACCGTACACCTCGTCGCCGGCCACCCACGCGGTGGGAACGGACTCCACAGCCGCAGCGATCATCTGGCGGGCGAGTTCGGGTTTGGTTGCGAACTGGACCTGTTCGGGCACTCCCGCGGTGTGGAGCCGCTCGGGATCCTCCGTCCAGGTGCGGGGCAGGTAGAGGCGGTGGTCGATCAGGGCATGGGCCCCGGGTGTGGTGTAGGCGAGGTAGACCGCGACCTGGCAGTTCTCGATCCTTCCGGCGGTGCCCGAGTACTGGCGGGCCACCCCGACGGTACGGTCGCCCTTCTTCACATCACCGGTCTCATCCACGACCAGGACCACGTCGTTGGTGCCCAGGTAGTGAGCGATGTAGCCGCGCAAGGCGGTGGCCAGCGCTCGTTCGTCCAAGCGGGCACGGCCCAGCAGGTGCTGTATCCGGTAGGGGGACCGGTGACCGGTGTGCTCGGCCAGGGTCCAGCAGTTCTTGCGGGTCAGCGGTGCGAGCAGGGCACGGATCAGGTCGCGGGCGGTGGTGCGGGTCTCGGGGCGGGCCAGGTACGGGTCAACAACCGTGGAGATCGTCTCGTTCAGCAGGTGGGGCCAGCGCTGGGCCGCTACGCTGGTGGCCGCGGCCACCGCCTCGGGATTTGTTGTCTTCACAACCATCGATGATCGGGCGGTGGCCGTTGGTGTGTCCGGGAAACGGCCAGATCAGCGGGGTGAATCTCTCCGGTCCGGCCAAATGGTCTCTGAACAGGGCAAACAGGATCTACAACTGGAGTACTAGCTATGCTGCGGGTAGTGCGTATGGTGGTGGGTCGAGAGCGATTCAGGCGGGGTGGTCCCGTATTCCTTGGGTGCCCGCTCCTACCCCTAGGCCTGTGCCTTCTCCCGTGAACCCTTTTTCGGGTGTAAGCGCGACTGTGTCACCAGAAGACCAGGCGCTAAACAATGCGAAGCAGGATAATGGAAACTGGTTCCAGAGCCGCTACACAAATAATCAAGGAGGAGCCAATTGGGGGCAGATTGCTGATGACGCCGGTCTTATTCTTGGAGTCGCTGGGCTCTTCGGGTGCGTAATCTGCGCGGGTGCGTCTGCTGCTATTGGTGTAGTGCGCGGAAGTCAAAAGCTTGCCGATGGTGATAAGAGTGGTGCTTTCGATGTTCTTGCAGTGGGGCCATTCGGTGCGGTTCGATGGGCAAGTCGCGGCCTCTCTGGGGGAAGGCATCTTAAAGAAACTGCCCGTTGGTATGGTTCAGGGAGGGGGCCTAGTGGGAGTATTGGAAGATGGAGGGATACTGCGCGTAAGGCAGGGGCACAGTGGAGGAGTCATGAGGGCAAGTGGTCTCCGCGGGTCAAGGTGACGAGCGTAGTTGACAATTCATATACCGTTTTTAACTCTGCAAGATCGATCGCTAATGATACTATTTTCAACTCGAATGGGTAGGGCTTGATGGATGATTCCCCGGGTCGCATTCCTTGGTATAGGCCGATGGAAATGGTGTACTCTAAGGCCTTTCTTCGCTCAAGTGAGGGCCCTGGTGATGTCATCCTTAGCTTGAAGGAAATGCGCGCTCGGGGTATTGATAAAGAGGCTGCGGAAAATATCCTCGAGATGCAAGTTTTCTCAATGGTATCCCATGCCGCCTTCTTGATAGTTTCATTTTTTCTTCTGTCGTTGCTGGGTGAAGCGATAGGGGGTGATGGTTTTGGGCGATCCATTTTACTGAGTGGGATGTTTTTGGGTGCGGTCTATCTTGGCGCTGGGGCGGCATATTCAGTTGACTTGACTAGGGCGAAGCTTTCACCTTACTCTTATGCGGGAAAAAGCCATTTTAGATCGCTTCCGCTTTGGCTTTTTTGGGCTATTTCAATTGTTGGCTCCGTTTTTATTTTTTCGATAATTGTATGATGGCAAAGTTGAGTCCGAGGTCCAGGGTCCCGGCGAAGTCAGGTCTGGTACGAGTCTGGGAGGTTAGAGCCCCGGAGTTCTCGCAGTTTAGATCCATACGAGCCAAGTTCGTCTGATGCCGTGTAGTTCGAGGACTTTGTCCTTCTCTGTGTGGACGCTGCACCCGAACTGGGTGTTCTTCCACCCCGTGGCGTTTAACCTCTAGCGGACGATGTCGGTCAAACAGCCCAGCACCGCCGAGGCTGCCCCGCTTCGGGTGCGCCGGGCTTCCTCACCGAAGGTCACGTCCCGCACGTAGTGCACCCGGTCCACCGTCCAGTGACCGCGGGCGTGGGCAGCGGAACGGGTCAGCCAAGTAGGACTGTCTCGCGCCGGGGTGATGGGGGCTTTGGTGTGTTCCGGGATCGCCTCCCGTCACCCGGGAGGTGGTGAGCGATCCTGAAGGTCGCTCACCCGTGGACACAGGGCATCGCCTCTGTCCCGTTCGTGGGCGGACACTGGTTGTGGGGGTGTTCGTTGTGTCTGGATCGGGTTGGGTGTACAAGCGGTGCGGGTGCCGTGGCGTGAGGGGTGTGAAGGCACGGGAGGGTCGGTGCCCCGACCTGGCGCGTAGGGGGCATGGGAGTTGGTACTTCGCGCTGGAGCTGGACCACGCCCCGGGTGATCGGCGTCGGGTGCGTCGGGGTGGGTTCGTGTCCCGGGAAGCAGCCCGCCAGGGTCTGCGCCGGGTGCGGGAGCTCGAGGGCGGCGATACCGATCCGGCGGTGTTGACGGTCGGGGAGTGGTTGAAGCACTGGTTGACCATCCGCACCCGGCTGCGGCCGTTGACCCGGACCAGTTACGCCGAACACATCCACCGCCACCTGCAACCCCACCTGGGCGCTCTGGTCCTGGAGGAACTGACTCCCGCTGTGGTGGCGCAGGCCTTCACGTCCATTTCCCGGCACCGCTCGCCTACGGGCGTGCTGTTGTCGGCGGCGACGGTGCAGCGGGTGCGGGCCACGTTACGGGCGGCGTTGAACACCGCAGTGCACCAGGGGTTGTTGGCCTCGAACCCGGCCAAGGGGTTGCGGTTGGAGGGCGGCCGTGCGACGCGGCCGGTGGTGTGGACCGAGCAGGCCGTCGCGGACTGGCGCAACGGTGGGGTACGTCCGGTGGTGGCGGTGTGGACGGTGGAGCAGACTCGCGCGTTCCTGGACCACGTTCGCGAGGACCGGTTGTACGCCTTGTTTCACCTGGCGGTGATGACGGGGTTGCGCCGGGGCGAGATCGTGGGGTTGCGCTGGCCCGATATCGATCTGGTGCGGGGGACGGTGCGGGTGGAGCGCCAACTGCAGTCTCACCAGGGCAGGTTGGTGGAGCTGGCTCCCAAGAGCGCGGCGAGTCGACGGATGCTGTCGGTGGACCACACCACCTTGGGGGTGTTGCGCCGCCACCAGTGGCACCAGCAGCAGGAAGCACAGGGTCAGGGGCGGGTGTGGGATCCGCGGGGGTTCGTGTTCACTGCCCTGCGGGGTGGGGCGTTGGCGCCGGAGCGGTTGTCGCGTCTGTTTCGGAAGCTGAACACCTCTAGCGGGTTGCCGCCGGTGCGGTTGCACGACTTGCGCCATGGGGCTACGACGTTGGCGTTGGCGGCCGGGGTGGAGTTGAAGGTGGTCCAGGCGATGTTGGGGCATGCGAGCATCGTGTTGACGGCGGACACCTACTCGAGTGTGTTGCCGCAGGTGGCGCAGGTGGCGCAGGTGGCGCAGGTGGCGCAGGTGGCGCAGGTGGCGCGGGAGGCGGCGGAGCGCACGGCGTGGCTGGTGTTGCGCGATGCGGGGAGGGCTCATCGGCGGGGGAGAGCGCGGAAGGTGAGGACGGTCCCGGCCCCACCTCGGCCCCATCCTGGCCCCATCAGTGTGGGAGCACGACGAGGGTGAGGCTGTTGTACCCCGTTTGAACTGGGGTTTTGTGGCGCACCCGGCAGGATTCGAACCTGCGACCGTCGGATTAGAAGTCCGATGCTTTCGTGCCCGTACGTGCCACAGAGTGCCGTTTTGTCCCTTCCCATCCGAGCACTACTGTCGTTTCGTGTCAAGGGGTGTCGCCCTCTGGCGCCTTGGTCCAGAACTGCGGAGCACGAACGGAGCACACAACCCGGGAGCGCGTCCGATGGTGGGGGCGAAGAATCGGGCGGGCCGATGCTCCACTCATGTCGCCCTCTGTGTCTTGTTGGTTTCCACAGGTAGTTGCTTTGTGGCAACTGTTGCCGGGGGCCACATGTGGACACCACGACCCGATGCCGGTACCCAGTACCCCGCATGAGGCCCGCAGAGGCCTGAGTGATGTGTTGCGCTCTGGCGTTCTTCCTGCGCACAGCGCCGACGCCGCCACGTTTTGCTTCTCGATCGGCTAAACCACCCGAAAGTCCCTTCGCTCTCAGTGAATGCAGTGACCCTGGGTTGATCGTGTCTGTGCCTTGACGGCCCGTAGTCTGCCCGGGCCGCATCCCCACACCCGGCCCGGTTCCTCATGCCCGTCCCAGGCCCCGGTTCGGGTGTGGATGCGCTGTCATCCCCTGATCCCCCCTTTCCTTGGAGCGTTCCCCCTTTGAGATCCCACCCCGTGCGCGCGTTTGTGGCCACCACGGCCGCCGCCACCCTGGCCCTCGGGCTGTTGTCGGCCCCACCGGTGTGGGCCGATCAAGGCCCGCACTCACCCGCTGACCGCAACGTGCCCGCCCCTCAAACCTGGGAGCCGGGTCAGGCCAACACCGACCCCACCGGCGGCCAGGCACCCGAGGAGCCCTGGGCCCCGCCGAGCGAGGACGGCGACGACGCGGCGGCCGCATCCGCGCAAGACATCGAAGCCGCTGCCAGCAGCTGCGCCAACGACCTGCGCGGTATCCAGGAATGGCAACCCCTGGAACGCCACCAGATCAGCGACCGGCTCGAGCTTGCCGTCAACACACAAAGCGGCAATCTCGTGCTCCAGCACCGGGACCTGACCATGGCCGGGACCGGCCTGGATCTGTCGATCTCCTCCTTCTACAACTCCCACTACGACATCGACCCGTGGACGATCAGTCACGGGCGCGATGTCGGACTGGATTTCCGCTTCACCGACCCCGTCATCTTCCAGGGCCCCTCGGGCTACTGTGAGTTCTTCGAAGGCGACGGTGAGGGCGGCTACGACTCACCCGCCGGTCTCAACGCTGACCTCCAAGAGCTCGAGAACGGCCACTACGCGCTGACCTTCCACCGGGGCGAGTACGCCGACCAGGTGTGGACCTTCACCGCACAGGGCTGGCTGTACTCCCAGGCCGACCGCAACGGCAACACCCACCGGCTGCGCTATGACTCCGAGGGCAATCTGGCCTCGATCGTGGACTCCCAGGACCGGGTGACCACCTTCGACTGGGAGGGCGACGGTTGGTACTACGAGCTGCTGGAGATCACCGACCCGGTCGGTGAGACCGCTTCTTCCTTCTCCTACGACGATGACGACAACCTCACCGCCCTGACGGATCGGGCCGGGCAGGAGCTGTCGTTTGGCTACGACGGATCCGACCTGACCTCCATCACCGACGCCAACGGCGCCACCTGGTCCTTGTCCTACGACGACCGCTCGCGGGTCACCTCCCTGACCGCTCCGGAGGGCAGTGAGGGCGGTGCGAGCACCTCCTACACCTACGACAGTGACAATGTGTGGACCAACACCGAAACGGTGGTCACCGATCCGAACGGGGGTGAGTCCACCCTGGCCTTTGATGACCAGGGACGCCAGACCTCGGCGACCGACCAGGTCGGTAACACCCGTTCGCAGACCTGGACGGCCAACTCGGACGTGGCTTCGACCACCGATCCGATCGAATCGTCCGTGACGTACTCCCATGATGAGTTCAACAACCTCATCGGTACCGAGCTGCCCACCGGGGCGGCCACCTCGGTGGGGTTCGCTGACACCGCCAATCCGGCCAAACCCACCAGCGTCACCACCCCGGACGGCGATGAGCTGTCGATGTCCTACGACGACGCGGGCAACCTGACCCGCGCGGTCCAGGAGGACATGGACATCGAGGTGTCCTCCTTGTCCTACACGGGCCAGGGGTTGGTGTCGTCGATGACCGACGCCAACGGCAACGAGACCACGTTCTCCTACGACAGTGTCGGGAACCTGACCGAGATGGCCGAACCGGGCCCGATCGGCGCCACCGCCTTCGGCTACGACTCCCTCTCCCGGGTCACCTCCGTCACCGATGGCAACGGCACCAGGTTGGACTACGGCTACGACCGGCTGGACCGGATCGTGTCCATCTCCCACGACGGTGACGTGCTCCAGAGCATCGACTACGACGGCAACGGCCGCCAGGTGGCCACCCACACCGACCAGGCGAGCACCACCTGGTCCTACAACGGCCGCGGCGACCTCCTGGAATCGGAGCGCACTGACTCCGCCGGTTCGGAGACGACCACCTACACCCATGACGCGGCCGGTAACGTCACCGCGATCACCGAACACGGCAACACCACCACCTACGCTTACGACGCCGCGTTCCGCCTCACATCCCTGGTCGACCACACGGGTGCGGAGACCACCTTCTCCTACGACGCGAACAACCGGCGCACCTCGATCGTCCATCCGGACGGTGCCGAGGAGGACCGTTCCTACGATGCTTCGGGACGTCTGACCTCCATCACCACCACCGGCGCTGCCGACCAGACCCTGGTGGAGGCCTCCTACACCTGGGACACCGCCGACGGAGACGACAGCACCCAACTGCAGGCGCGCACCGTCAACGGCGAGAGGGAGAATTTCACCTACGACGGGCTGCAGCGCCTGACCAGCAACGGCCAGATCGACTACACCTACGACGACGCCGGCAACCTCCTCACCTCGGGGGAGGAGGAGTTCGCCTACAACGACGCCGACCAGCCCACCCGAGCGCGCGGTGAGGACGTCACCCACGATGAGGCCGGGAACATGACCGGCCGGGGTGAGTACGTCTACGAGTACTCGGTGACCAAGCAGAACACCCGCATCGACGACGGCGACGGTGACCTGGCCGCGTGGTTGAGCTATGACACCACCGACCAGACCCAGATGCGCGGCATCACCGACGTCCACGACGGCGACCGGATCGAGCGCCAGCTGTCCAACACCGCCCTCGGGGTCACCAACATCGCCTCCGAAGGCGAGCGCACCAGCTTCGTGCGTGACCCCAACGGTGAGTTGATCTCGATGGTGGCCTGGGAGGGTGACGAGCGCTTCCACTACACCCTGGACCACCAGAACACCGTCCTGGCCCTGACCGCCGAGGGTTCGGAGGCCGATGCGCCGGACGCGGTCTATGAATACAGCCCCTACGGCGAGCAGAACAGTGACACCCTGGAAGACACCCGGGCCGGAGAGCTGAACCCGTTCGGTTACACCGGTGCCTACCAGTTCCAGGACGGGACCGTGCACCTGTCCCACCGCTTCTACGACACCTTCACCCTGGGCTTCACCCAACCGGACCCCTCCCGCCAGGAGCTGAACAACCACACCTACGCTGCGTGCGATCCCATCAACAACACCGACCTCACGGGACTCCAATCCTATGGCGCATGCATGTTCGAGAACATCGTCGTAGGTTTCGCCGTCGGTGGAATGGTTGGCATGGGATGGGGCGCCGTCGCAGGCGCTGTCGGTGGTTCCATTCTTGGTCCAGCAGGCACGCTCGCAGGTGGGGTTGGTGGAGCAAGTGTGGGCATGCTTTATGGAGTGGCTCAAGGAGCTATCGGCGGTGTAGTCACCGGCGCACTAATGTGTTAATTGATCAAGCTGATAAATTTCAATGAACGAAACAGAGATGAATAAGAAAACAGTCTTGGTCGTCCTTTTTGGCCTGCTTGCTTCTTCCTCGTGGGCGCTGCTGATGCACATGATTATGGGAGGTGGGTTCGTAGTCTATCTCCTGGTTGGTGTGCTAGTCTGCTTCTCATTTCTTGGTGTTAGAGAGATTCTGCGGAGAAAATCGAAGCGATGAAATTCCATCTCAATGTTCGAGGCTTCTCCCTTGGGGTGTATGAGCAGTATTCTGCGAGGGGGCTCATGAATCGGACATGATCCACTAAATCGGCCCGCGATTCTTTCGCGGGCCGATTTCTAATTTCATGAAAAAGGGTTAACGGTAATAAGCTCTCGGAATTTCTGCTTCGTGGAAGTAGTGCCCTTGCGTGTTGTGAGATAATTTTTCCATGATTCACAGATTGTCTGCGGCTGGGATTGCTCTCCCATTGGCTGATGGTCGACGATAGGTGTGTGAATAGTTTGGCAGAAGTGAAACAAGGTATTTTTTTGCAGATGGACTGATCTTGGAATCCTCATCGTCCGTTAGGTGCGAGCAAGTGGTGTGTGTCGGGATCGCCTCCCGTCACTCACGATGGAGCCGCTGCCCCACGTCGGTGAATCCATGACTGGCCGGTCATGGGATGGCCCCTCTGGGCTGGCCAGAGTGAGGGCATGGACGGATTCATTGAAGCGGCATTCAGCCTGACGATCTGCGTCGAGAGCAGGTGGCGCCTTGGTGGCTGACCTGCTCTCTCAGCGGTTGGACCCCGACCTGTGGGGTCACAAGGCGGCGCGGCTGAGCCAGGTCGCTGACCTCGGGCTCCCCGTGCCGCCGGGGCTCTGCCTCAGTACTGCTGCTCTGGCGCACGGAACCAGCGAAGCGATCGCCTCACTCCGCACGTGGTTGGAGCTCTACCGGCCCCGCCGAGTCGTGGTGCGCACGAGCTCGACCCTGGAGGACGGGCTGGAGCGTGCCCAGGCGGGGCGATCGGTGTCGCTGCTGAACTGTCCGCCCGATGCCTCCGCACTGGCCCGGGTCATCGACCAAGATCTCCTCCCACAGGAGGAACTGGAGACCGTCCCGGGCGGGTGCGTTCTGGTTCAGGAACAGGCTGACGCTTCCCTGTACGGTGTGGCCTTCCTCAGCCAGGACCGCCTGCTGGTCGAAGCATCCCCGTACCCGGACGGAGCCACCGCCGGGATGCCGTTGCGTATGCGAGCTCGACGTGACGCCCACCGGTTCAGGGCATCGACCGGCCCCGAGCAGATCCCGAGCCTCGCCCTCACCGCGCAGCTCCACCCCCTGTGCCAACAGCTCAGCGCCCACTTCGGGTTCGACGTCGACGTGGAGTGGGCCTGGACCGGCGCGACCGTCCTGGTGCTCCAGGTACGCCCGATCACACGGGCTGCCCTGGAGTGGGCCTCATGAGCGACTGGGACAAGATCGAGGCCGTCAACGCCCTCGAAGCCCACGGGCTGCTGCGTGTACCGATCCGTGTCGTGCGGCGACCGCACCAGATGAGTACTCGGGCCCTGCGCGACAGCTTCAGCGAGCACCGACTCCTGGTGCTGCGCACCGCGGCCACTTCCGAGGAACGGAACCTGCCTCGCTTGGTCGGTGCCACACCCGCAGCCGCGGCGAAGTGGATCATTGATCTCGCTCCGGGGCTGTCTGTACTGGTACAGCCCTATGAGCAGGTGCTCTTCTCTGTCGAACTCGCGGTCTACGAGTCAGTGGTGGTGGCCGAGATCGTTCCCGGAATCTGGGAGCTGGACAGTCGCCTGGCCCCCGCCGTCCTGGTGGTGAAGGACGATGGCCTCGAACTCACCATCCCGGACACCCATCCCCAGATGGCTCGCTTCCACGACCCCCACCACGGAACCCGACAGCGACTGGCCCGCGTCGATGACTGGCAGATCGCCACCCTGGTGGCATGGGTTCGTGAACACCGCCGCCACTTGACGGCCCTTCGCGACGACCTGGGCCAGCCGTTCGGTCTCAAGCTGCACCACTCCAGCCGCTACGGACTCTCCGCCCAGAACCTCCGCAGCAGTGTGCCCGAGCCCGACACCTGGCAACAGGACACCGCCATACCTCCGATCAGCACGGCCCCGCTCTCCTCGACCGACGCACCCCTACCCGAGGGCCCCGTTCTGCTCGACGTGTCCGTCGCCCGGGAAGAGCACACCCGCCTGGCCGCATTCATCGACCGGCTCCACCGGGCCGGAACACAAGAGGTGTACCTGCGTTCAGGCCTGCTCTCGCACCTGGCCATCAACCTTCGCGAAGCCGGAATCACCGTCAGGAGCGCCCATGGCTGAGTTCTGGACCATCGAGGGCATCGACGGAGCGGGCAAGAGCCACCTGCTGTCCCGCCTGACCACCGTCCCCTCGCGGGCCACCGCCCTGAGTAAGGACGATCCGCCCCACACCGGGAACACATGGCTGGACCGGCGCCTTGCCCTCATGCACGACCTCACCTGGGGCTACGACCACGCCGAACCGGTCTGGGACTACCCGGCGCACTACTGGCTGCACTCCCTGGCGGCCTGGTACACGCTCTTCCACCATGCCTACGTGGCACCCGCACTCGACCGGGACCGGCCGGTGGTGGTCGACGGCTGGTACTTCAAACACCAGGCCCGCATGACCCTGTCCGGCGACGATCGACTCGTATACCAGGCCGAAGCCGTGTTCTCCGCCCTGCCACAGCCCGACCGAGTCGTCCTGCTCACCACCACGGCGGAGGTGGCCACCACCCGCAGGGCCGGAACCTCCAAACCCTCCGAACACGGCGCCTTCACCACCAAGAAGGCCACGACCTCCTCCGCTGCCTTCACCGACTACCAGACCCGTACCGCCCGCGCCCTGGAGGTACTGCTCAGCGCACACCCGGCACCCGTGCACACCCTGCCGAGCACCGCCGACGAAACGGATCTCCTGCCCCTCCTGCCCCTCCTGCGCGGAGAGGTCAAAGCGTGAACACCACCGCGACCGGCCCCGTCCTGGCCAGCGAACACACTATGGGCGAACGCCTCCCCGACTACGTCCTCCCCAAGATCCCCCTGGACCTGCTCACCGCCGCCCGTGGCCGGGCATGGGTCTACCCCAATCGCTCCCTGAGCTTCCTCCTCGGCGGTGACAAACGCGTGGGCAAACGCTTCAACTGGCGCCGCCCCTACTTCACCCTCGCCGACGGAGTCCTGCACTGCGTGGTCCCTCCCGGCCAGGACTACACCCACCACTACGCGGAGCTTCTACGCGCGGCCTGCGCCATGACGGACCTACCGGCCGAGATCACCGTCGAGCAGCCCGTCCCCGGGCAGGGGCTGGCGTTCGTCGACCACTGGCTTCCACGAAACCTGCCCACACACGACCTGGCGATCCTCGGTTACGTCGAACCCCTCCTCACCCGGCCACCCGCCTCCAGCACCGACTGGAACCACCCCCCCGGCTTCGGCTGGCGTACCGCCCGCGTCGGCCGCTCCACCGCACTCCTACTGGGATGCGAGTTCAGCTTCTGGGGTGACCTCGCCGGTGACCTGGTCACCGCTCTGATCACCCGCGGCCACACCTCGGGCGTGCTCTACGTCGGCAAACTCGGCGGCCTCCAGCCCTACATGGAACCCAACACCGTCATCGTCACCGGCACCACCAGCCAGGTGAAGGGCCATCCCCTCTCCTGGAAGAGCGCCCTGGACCTCGGCCCCGCACTGCCCGGGCTGCGCGACCGGGCCCGGCACATCACGGTCCCCAGCGTCCTGGACGAAACCCGCACCTGGCTCGAGCAACACCGTGCACACTTCGACGTGGTGGACCCCGAGATCGGGCACATGGCCCTCGCCGCCACCACCGCCCAGGTGCCCTTCGACTACCTGCACATCGTCACCGACAACCTCAACGGCACCCACGACCACGGCCTGTACGCCGAAC
The DNA here is from genome assembly GCF_000340985.1 of Nocardiopsis valliformis DSM 45023. Lineage (NCBI taxonomy): Bacteria > Bacillati > Actinomycetota > Actinomycetes > Streptosporangiales > Nocardiopsidaceae > Nocardiopsis > Nocardiopsis valliformis. The sequence continues at coordinate 20,192 of NZ_ANAZ01000030.1, read as the reverse complement.
GCAGCAACCCCGTCGCCACCCGGCGCCGCCGCTGCCTGCACCACATCGAAACGATCCTGCACCGGAGCCTGGTATGAACCCGACCGCACCCGTCACCCTTCTCGGCTTGGACTGGAGCGACCCCGACACCCCGCGCCTGCGCACCACCGACCCCGACCACCCCGAACACAGCCTGCTCCACCCCCTCCTGGGCGAGCACGTCTTCCGTGTCGACGGCGAGCAGCGGCGCTGCATCGGCTGGTTCGACCTCACCGGAGCCGAGGGCAGGCACGTGCGCTGCCGCACCGACGAGGTCGTCACCCGGGGCAAGCAGTGCCGACGCTGCCAGTACAAGGAGGGGTTCATCGCCGCCCACCAGGCCCACCGCACCCCCGACGCGCTGCCCGAGAACATCCGCGACTACCTCCGGCAACCGCACTGGCTCTACCTCGACGTCTTCGCCAACGGCACGACCAAGGTCGGCACCGCCGCCGACTCACGCCGCCGCAGCCGCCTGGCCGAGCAGGGACCCGTCGCCGCCCTCTACCTGGCCCGCACCAAGGACGGGGCCACGGTCCGCACCCTGGAGTCCGCCGTCTCCCAGCACTTCGCGCTGCCCCAACAAGTCCAAACCCGCCGTAAGGTCCTGGGCCTGCAGAACAGCATCGACACCACCGCCCTCATCACGAAGCTGACCGACCTCGCATCCCAGGTCACCCTTTACCTGGACAAGATCGGCGACGAACAGCCCGGCACCGAAGTGCTCGCCGCCCCCGAGCCCTGGATACGCCCCGCCTGCTCCACCGCCGTCTTCGAATCCGCCCCCGTGCTCGCCTACCCAGACGACCTCACCCAGGGCACCCACCGGCTGCACATCACCGGGGCCGCCGGCCCCGTCGCCGTGTTCTCCACCGAACCCCAACCCGACGCGCCCCGCCACTGCACCGACCTGAGCAGGCTCATCGGCCGATCCCTGGCCCCGGCCACCGCCGAGGACGCTCCCACCGGCGCGCCCACCCTGTTCTGACCCGGAGGACCCCGTGCACGAGAGCACCCTGAGCGAGATCTGCACCTTCTGCTGCGAGGTGGAAGGTGGCGACGACTCCAACCTCTTCTACGACCTGGGCCTGGCCCGGACCCGCACCGACTACGTGCTCCTGGAGAGCGAACACTTCGTCGTCATGCCCTGCATCGGCGCACTCACCGACTGGTACCTGCTCATCGTCTCCAAGCGCCACACCCTCTCCGTGGGCTGGCTGGACGACGCCGAACACGCCGACCTGCGCACCCTCATCCCACAGGTCACCGGCCTCATCCGCCGACGCAGCGGTCTGGACAGCCTCGTCTTCGAACACGGCAGCCTCGACTTCCGTGACAAGGGCGGTGCCTGCTACGACCACACCCACATCCACGTCGTGGCCACCGACCACGATCACCGGCGCTTCCTCGACCACATTCCGGCACCCGTCACCATGCGACCCTGCATGGACTGGATCAGCGCCTCCCGCCGCCTGGTCGAGGAGGAACAACGCTCCTACCTCGCCCTGGGAACACCTGACCAGGACTGGATCGGCACCGCCACCGGAGCGCCCTCCCAGTTCTTCCGCCGCTGCCTGGCCACCTGGATGGGCGCTGAAGAGGGGGAGTGGGACTGGCTCACCTTCCCCCAGACCGACCGGGTCCACCGCATGAGCACGGCCCTCAGCACCAGGTGACCCGTCTCGCCCCCTCAGCACGGGATGCTCCGCTCGAACACGGGGCGGGCGCGGGGCCCTGGCATAGGCTGGGGCCCGTGGCCCACACCGAGGACTTCACCGAGCGCGCCCTACGCGCCGTCCACACCGCCGCCCAGGCCCTGGGAACCCCCGAGACATCGGCTCACGAGGGGCCCGAACTGATCCGCATGGGGGAGCGCGTGGTGTTCCGCCTGCGCGACGGAGCCGTCATCGCCCGGGTCGAACGCTCCGCGGCCAGGTGGGCGGAGGCCGACCGGGAGGTGCGGGCCGCCCGATGGCTGGCCGCACAGGGCCTGCCGGTGAGCCGCCCCCTGCCCGGCGAACAACCTGTTCTGGCCGAAGGCACCGCCGTCACGCTCTGGGAGGGGGTCCAAGGGGAGTGGACCGTCCCCCAAGAGTTGGCCAAGCTCCTACACGCGCTGCACGGCCTCATCCCGCCGCCCGCACTCGATCTCCCCGACCTGGACCCCTTCGACCGTGTGGCCGAACGCATCGACACCGCCGCCGGGCTCAGCCCCGCCCAACGCGACCGACTACGTCAGACCCATCGCAGCCTGGCTGCCCGGTTCCCGACCACCAAGCCGGTACTGGGCATCCACGTCATCCACGGCGACGCCAACATCGGCAACGTCCTGGCCACCCCGAACGGTGTCGTGCTCTTTGACCTGGACGGCATCTGCTGGGGTCCACCCGAGTGGGACCTGGTTCTGACCGCCCTCTACCGGGACCTGGGCTGGCACAGCCAAGCCGAGTACGCTGACTTCTGCGAGGCCTACGGGTTCGACGTCACCGCCTGGGAGGGCTTCCCCCTCTACAAGCAGATCCGGGAACTGCGCATGACCACCTGGCTCGCCCAGAAGCGCGGGGAGAGCCCCGAGATCGACACCGAGATCGACCGGCGCATCAGCGACCTGGCCGATCCGCGACGCCCACGGGCGTGGAACCCCTACTGAGCAGCCGACACCACGGCCCGTGCCTGGTTCAGGAACCGGTCCGCCGTCGGCTGCCCGCGGTAGGGCCGCACACTCCGGGCGAACGAGTTCAGGTAGCCCACGCACCGGGCCGAGGACGTCGCCCGCACCTGCGGCAGCACCACGGAGCCCAGATGGCAGGCCTCCTCGACCTCGCCCTGCCCCAGCACGGCAGCCGCCAACACCAGACGGGTGAAGACCCGGCTGCGCGCGTACTCCTCCCCGATCGAGGACGCCAGGCTCTGCTCCGCCAACCGCCGCGCCACATGGGCATGGCCCAGATCGCGATGGCAGTGGGCGACCTCGTCGGAGTACTCCGCATGGTCGAAGTAACCGATCCACCCCGGATCGGACCCCGGGTCACGTCGACCGAAAGCCCGCTCCGCCTCGCTCATCGCCTGGAAACTCGCGGACTTGTCCTGTCCGGAGGCGTGGGCACGCGCCTCCATCATCAGGAACTGCGCCCGCATGGTCTGTGTCGCCCGCTCCCCGGCACCGGCCAACGCCGCCCGGGCCAGATCCCGCGCCTCGGCGTGCGCACCGACGTAATTGGCCTGGTGACTCATCGCCGAGAGCACACTTGCCCCGAGCAGCCGGTCGCCCGCATGCGCGGCCAGGTCCAGAGCCTGAACAAAGTAGCGCCGGGCGGCGCCGTTGCGCTGGGCGTCGTAGGACATCCACGCCAGCGAGAGCACGAACTCCGCGGACACCGCGAACAGAGTCCGGCTGGCCTTCTCCGCGTGGGACTTCCGAAGCAGCGGAACCACCGTGCCGTTGAGGTAGTGCACCGCCGCCGCTCGCGCGTTGTCACCGCCGAAGCGGTTGTCCAAGGCGGAGAACGTCGCTGACGCGCTGCGGATCGCCACGATCGGACCCTCTGCCACGTGAGCCTCGGCCCCACCGGAGGCGGGCCCTGACACCAGCCAGGAAAGCACCGCGGAACTGACCGCCGAGGCCGGTGGCTGCTCCTCCACACCTGGGACGTCCTCCACGTCCACACCGGCCACCTGCCCCAGGACTTCGGCGGTCTTCTGCGGGGAGCCGTTCAGCGCAAGGCCCAGCTCCGGTGGGACGCGCTCCATCGCGGGGGAGGGAATCTCGTACCCGTGCGTGATGCCCTCGACCACCCGTCGGACGGTCTCCTGCTTCCGTAGCTCCCGCTGGCCGCTCAGGACCCGGGAGACCATCGTCTGGGACAGGTCGCACATCCGCGCGATGGCGTCCTGGGCCAGGTCGGTGTGCCGGAGCAACAGGCGGATCAGCGCGTTGGCGTCCCCTTCGGCCCCGGCCCGCCGCACCTGGGGGATGCGCCAGAACCGCGCGGGAACACACGAGCAGGCGCCACTGCCTCGGCATCGACCACAGTTTCCGCAGAACACGGGGGTGCCTTCCACTCGAAACCTCGGGGCGGGTGGGTGGCACAGAAGACTACGGGCGCCAACTCCAGCTCCGCCATGACTGGCTTGTCATGACCACCATGCCCGCACGGTCATGGGGATGTCAGCGGTTTCTCCGGACAGTGGCTCTATGACCCCAGCGACAACGTCCAAGGCCGGCCCTGTGGCTGTGAGGAGCTCACACCGCACTGGTAAGGGGCCCGCACACAGCACCGACCCCGATGGACACTGCGATTCACTGCCGCTTTCGAGGACAGAACCCGATTCCTCCGAAGCGGGCGACCACAACCTCGCCAGGGGCGCTGTGAGATCTCCGCGCGGCTCGAACGAGTTCGGGCCGTTGTTGCCCCGGCCCAGGGCCGATGACGTGGTCGGGCACGGCTACACCGCCTTCCAGGTGGTGCGGTTGGCGGTGTGGGCAGCGCGGGAGTGCCGCTGGGTGAACGGCATGGACATGGTCCACCGAGCCGAGACCGCCTGGGAGGCCATCACCGAGCACCTGCAACTGGTCACGGCCCGTCCGCAGGAGACCGACCTGATCGCCATCGGGTGGAAGGCGATGAAGGCCCAGCACTACCAGGACCTCAAAGCCCACGGACTGGGCGGCAAGGACAAAGCCCTGGTCTCCAGGGCGTTCCTGCGCTACTGGACCAGCACCTCAGCACCCGCTCACTCCCACGAAGACCTGCTCGTGGACCGCATCGCCCTGGTCCAGATCTGGGCAGCCCTCACACCGACCCATCGCCAGGTGCTGACCGCGCTGGCCGAACATGACGACCGCCGCCGAGCCGAGCGCGCGGTGAACATGGACACGGCGGCTTTCACCCGGACCTTGGGCCGAGCCAGACGGGCGTTCTTCGCACTGTGGCACGAGGGAGAAACCCCCTCGAAGATGTGGGGCTATGACCGGCCCGGGGCGCGCCACCAGAACGTGATGTACCTGGTGCGGCTGCGCAAGCAGCGCGCCTTGAAGCGCAAGGCCGCAGGCATGGTGCCCCACCAGGGACATCGCCCGCCCAAGGAGTTGGGGGTGCCCAACAGCGAGCTCCTGGCCCGCTTCGAGGGAGGGGAGACCTACGCCTCTCTGGCCCGGGAACTCAGCGTCAACGCGGACCTCATCAGGGCCCGCGTGAACAAAGCCCGCACGGAAAAGGGACTGTCCTCTGGCAATCGGGCGATATCGGTGCTGGGCTGAGGAAATCCGCCCTTTTTCGTACCGGGTTGAAGAACCTCGCTCATCCAAGCGAACATCGACCAGCCCTGCAGGAACAGCGCATTCCTTGCGGGCTTTAGGGGCTTTTGTGCCCTTTGTGTGGTGTGGGTGGGAAGCGCAGTTCCGGGTGGCGTACGACCCCGGGGCCATCGACACCCGACCAGGCCACACCTTGATGGAGAACGAAGAAGAAAGTCGTGGAGGCGCCCCGACACGGTGCTGTGAACATCGCGCCGGGGCTTCATCCCCACCTGGTATCAGCAGGAGGAGATCGTGGAAAAGCATAGCGGGCGGCATCGCAAGCGCCGACAGGGCTGGGGTGAGCATCTGCGTTGGGTGCTGGGGGCGGTGCTTGCCGGCGTGTTCTGTAGCCCGGTTGGGCAGAGCAGTCGAGTGGTGGCCGAGGTGCGTCAACCACTGCCGGTACGGCGTCCGTCCCAATGCCTTGAACCTGGCCTGGGCGGGACTGCGGGCAGGGTGGGTGTGAAGGTTCCTCGGCCCCGTGCTGGGCAAGCCCCCACGGGCACGCACACAGCCGGGCCGCCGTCCCACCAGCGGGAGTTGTACACGGGTCGGCGCGGGTGGTGCGAGGACGATGACGGAGTGCGCGGGGTACGCCTGTACCTGGCCGTGCACGAGAAGAACCAGCACGCCCGGCGTCGCGCGAGGGCGGTGCCACCGGCACCTCGCCGAGGGGGCTCGGTTCCCGGGGGCACAGAAGCAGGCGGTGGTGAGCCGCCCGTGGATATGAGCGACTTGGCCGCAGTGGTACGTCAGTGGCAGGCACTGCGGCAGCCAGTGGCCTGACCTCGCACAGAAGGATCCAGGGCCGTTCCCTTCGAGGGAGCGGCCCTGGTTCGATGCCCTGGCCTGCCTGCGCCGGGCCAGTGGGCTCGTGGGGATCGGTCGAGGTCGTCGACCGAGGTGGTGCCGGTGAGCGAGACACACTCGGTCATCACCCACACGAGCTGAGCGCGGCCTGCGACGGCGATGAGGCGGTGGCGCTGAGTGTGTGCGATAACAAGAATCTCAAAGAATGGTTGTGGGTTTTCTTATTCAGTGACTCGACGCCACGCTTCCGCGCTGGAAAATGCTCAAAGAAGCCCAACTTATCACCGTCAATCACGGAGGTCTCACTGGGCTGCCCCACACCCTCCGTCTCCGGCCCCAGGTCTGCGCTGAGGGGTAGGTGAGAGGCAGTGAATCAGTACTCCAACGCACCCTCCACCGATCACTCCAACACCCCCTCCACGCCTGTGGACCCCCCTGAAGCACTCGTTTTCGCAGTTCATGGCGTGTTTAAGGGGTGTGACTCAAAACCAGACTTATACCCAGTGGGTAGTCACCTTCACGTAGGGGGCGGCGGCCCCTACGGTGACCCCTCGCCCGATCGCCCTACGTACCCCCTCCTGTCTCCTCCCCGGCCGCCCCTCCGCTCCCCTGAGTGTCCCTGCATCACTCAATTCCTCTAGGTGTTCAAGAGTGCATGCTTCGATCTCGGTCCGGGTGGAGGCCTGCTCAGTCCATCCTTGTTTACATTCGATTCCCTGATGAATAATAGAGTGGCCAATAATGTGTTCTCAGGTGTGAGGAATCACGGCGCAGAGCGAGCACGAGGCCTGGGACGCTTCACGCGCGGTACGTGCGTGCGGAGGCTTGCTGGTTGGCCCCGGTGCAGTGTGGCGGTTTGAGTGATAGATAAAAGAATGCTCGGTGAATCAGAGGAGGCCTTTCTTGCGCGGCTACCCAGCCCTCGGGTCGGGAGGGGGGCGAAAACAGGGGGTTCCAGTGACTATGCCGATAGCCCTACCAGTGACTATGCCTGTGACTATGCCGATAGGCCTACCTGTGACTATGCCGATTGCCCTGGTGGTGCGATCAGGCTGAAATCCCACATCCTTGCAGTTCAGAGGGGGTTTGAGCTTGACTCACGGGGCCAGACTTATACCCAGTGGGTAGTCACCTTCGCGTAGGGGGCGGCGGTCCTGGCCTGCTGGCGGGTCGGCCGACTGGCGGCCCCGCCCCCTTTCTTCCGCTCTGGCCTGCTCATCATCTCCCGCCCCTCGCCTTTCATTATCACTTATGAAAATGTTGTTAATTCACCTCACTAAACCCATTATTTTGGGATTGGATGGCCATCCAAAATCGGTGCGCGCGTTAAAGGAATGATCGTGCGGGTGCGCGCCGGGCATGCCCCTGCCGCAGCCGTGTGCTCTGGTGCGCCGCCGTGAGGTGGGCGGGCAGCAGCGGAGGTGGGGCACGGCTGAGGAGCCGCAGACGGATCCGATGCGCGGCGAAGCGCTCTGGTCGAGAAGGTCATGGCCGTAGCAGGAGAGGTGTTCGAGCTTGCTGGGACCTTCGCCGTTCAAGGTCTGTTGGGGCTGCTGGCGCCGTTCTGCGGGCGTGTCTTCTTCGAGGGGTGAGGTTCGGGGTGTCGAAGTCCCGGTGTGGGAGCGGCTCTCCTACTGGGTGAGGGAGAAAACCCAAGGGGCGTATGGGTGTGAGGGGTGAGCACGGGGCGTGGGTGGCCCTTCGTGTCCGGGGCCGTGTTCGTGGTTCGGGGCTGGCGTGGGGTGGCGGGTCGGACGGTTTCTGGTCTGCCCGGACGGTGGGGGGTGTGGGGCCACCAGCGCCCCCATGCTGCCCCCGCCACACCCGGCCCCGCCCCAGGGGGCGAGCCCGGGGTTCGGGCCCCACGCGGGGGCGTTGGTGGCCGCGAACAGCGAATCCGACATAACGCCTGTATCGGGCAAGGGGGCGGTTGGGTTGTTGTCAGCGAACCCGCTTGATCGCCTCGGTGAGGCCGAGCGTAGGTGTGTCTTGCCTGGCCACGCTTGGGGTGAGTGTGTTCCCGGAGGAGGTCAGGGCAGCGGCTGAGGTCACGGCTGCCCTGCTGGGCGGAAGTCGTGGCGCTGGCTGAGGCGGGTGGTTTGGTGCCGGTACGGTAGCCGGTTCAGGGGAGCACACCAGGAGCACCGCAGGGCCGCTGGCCCCGGGTGAGGACGAAAGTTCACCCATCCTGACCTGCAGTTTCCTTGCACCCAGGGCGCGAGGGCCATCGGATCAAAGGTCCGCTCTAGAGTGGGCCGATGCTCGAATCTGATCTGAGGCAGCCCGAAGAAGTGTTTCCCGCGTACGCGGTCGACGTTGGCAGCGAGGTGTTGGATCGGCCGACGCGGAACTCGATCGGCGGCTGGCCCTTCCTCAATGAGGGGCAGGAGTGGCCCGAGTGCTTCTGCGGCGAGCGGCTGTTGTTGTTCTTCCAGCTCGACCTGCCTCTGGCTCTGGGGCCTTTCGGCGGGGACCACCTGTTGGTCTTCCACTGCCGTACACACAACGACGCTGCGATCCCAGAGAAGACTGATGGAAGACAGTTGATGCCCGAGTACTGGAATGCCTCTTTGGATGAGCTGTATCCACGCCCGTTCTGGCGTGTGCTGATCCAGCGCCGCGCGGCGAATCCTTCAATGGAGCCTGAATATTTCTTCCGATCTCTGCCGCTGATGTTGCGGCCTTTCGAAGACATCCCTAACGAGCGGGGAAAGGGCGATCAGATCTTCAAGGTGGGAGGAATGCCGTCGTGGGCACAGGATCCTGAGTATTACCGGTGCGCGTGCGGCGCTGATCTGGTGTACGTGTGTCAGGTGCCGGAGGGTATGGGGTTTGCCGTTGTCCCGGGTCAGCCGGAGCAGCCCGATGGTGGTTCTCCTGGCGAGTATGAACTGTTTCTGGGGAACGAGGTCTACCTGCTGGCCTGCCCGGAACACTGTGATCCGGCGGCGGCCTGGCCGGTGACCCAGAACTGAGGCCGATCGGATCAACGGTCCCCTGCTGGGAAAGGGCTTCAGGGGTTGCCGGAGCTGGTGGCAAGTCGCTGACCTGGTGGCATAGAACGGAGACAGGGCAGCACGCAGCGTTGACGGGGCCACCGAGTTTCCGGTGTTCTTCGTCGATCCGCACAACCTCTGGCAGTGGCCGACCAATGGGACATCCCCAGCAGGCACCCGGCCGGGAGGTGTCCCCGACGGGCTGATCCGGGAGTGGCTGTCCAAAGGGATCGAGACCCCGCAGCACCAGCCGTATCTGACCGCGATCGCCGAGGAGTCTAACAACTGGCCGCGGGCGTTTTGGGGTTCTGCATCCTCTAGCAAGTCTTTTGCATGAAGTTGTCGGAGGTTTGGGGCAAGAGTGCTGCTTCAACGAGTTGATACCGCCAACTCCTGGGCTGGAAAGAAGAATTTGGCACGAATGCCAGCCAGGTTCGCTATGTGATCGAATGGGCGGTCGTAAACTTCAAGGAGTGGCGGTGCATGTTCACAGACTGCTGGAAGTTATTTTTCGCCTGTGTCACCGCTCTTCTCGCTGTCCGCGTCTCCACTTCTTTGAGCTGATTTCTGCATGGGCCTCCTGGTCTCGCCCTCGCCCGAGCTTCTTTGTGGTAGTGCTTAAATTTCTCAAGCGAGGGTGAGGATCAATGATTCCACAGGTTTAATTGGGCTTTATTTGTTTCCGTAAATTTTGACTCTATGAATCAATGTGCGGGTGGCCGGGTAACGTTTTCATATAGTTTATTTTTGGTATTGTGAACCTGTTCGAGGTGTTCCTTTCTGGGGTGGGCTCTCAGGGGTCGTTCGCTGTTCGGGCCGTGGTTCCCGCACCGGTCATAGGGCTGCCAGGGCCACGAGCTCCTTCTTCCTTCCGGTCTCGGTGAAGTCGGTGGGCCAGAGGAAATAGGCCTCCAGGTTCACATTCCCCCCGGGGGTGTCTCGGAAGGCGAAGGAACCTTTCCTGTGATGTGCCCGTGTTGTCGGATACCTAGCGTCACGCCCTGTTCGTCTCGTGCCCTCACGCTAGGACTTCATCCCCCATGGCATCCCCCGCACCAGCCCCCCGGCAGCTGGTCGCCGCACCTCCTGTGAGCTCGGCTTCCGCCACGGCTGTGAAAACGTGTTCGTCCGCGGATGCGGGGAGGGGCTTCGCGAGCGCGACCAAAGTCTGGGCTGGCCCCCAATCCCCAGTTACGGTCGTTGATCAGTGCCAGCGCCCTGGACGGACTCCCGCGAACTCCTTGGAAGACGGCAACCTGATCCCCTTCCGCCAGGGCTCACTCACATCGTCCAAGGTGATTCCGGTTGCCCTGTGGGCTGTACTGACGCCGGGGCCGTCCAGGTCTTTGGCCCTTGCAGGGGAATCGGCGACAGCTCGCTTCCCGAACCTCCGGCGAGGAAGCCCGGGCACACGAACGAGATCCGTCCTCTTCAGTCGCGCAACTCCTCAGAGGGCGTGGGCTCAGGCACCCTCATCCAACTCCTGTTCCACAACATCTCGGGTGTTGGTGGCCTTGTCGGCAGGCGGGTGTTCGCAGAAGCAGCGGGTTGCCCCCTCTCTGCTTCCGTAACCGCGCCCCGCCCCTCCGCTTTGGAAGGACCCCTCCGTGCCCTCACACGGTTCTCTCGAGCTGCCACGCCCCCGCGCTTTCGTTCCCGCCCTCCGCAAAGCGGCCTGTGCCCTGTCCGTGACTGTTCTCGTCACAGCCCTCACGGTCACGCTCCCGGTAGCCGGATCCTCTAGGGAGGCCGTTCGCGCCGATGAGGAAATCACCGCGGCTACCGAAGCAGCGGCGATCGAGCTCGCTGCCGAACACGACCAGCGGGTGGAGGTCACCGGTCTGCGCGAGGAACGGCGGACCGTCTACGCCGAACCGGACGGGAGTTTCACCGCTCGGGAGTACGCCAACCCGGTGCGGGTCCTGCGGGACGGGGAATGGATCGATCCCGATGCCACACTGGTCCGTCACGCAGACGGGACCATTGCCCCCGAGGCCGCCAGTATCGGGCTCGCTCTCTCCCCTGGTGGTGACGCACCGCTTGCTGTGCTGACCCGCGCAGGCAAGGAGATGTCTCTGGCATGGCCGGAGCCTCTACCCGAACCCGAGTTGGAGGGGAACGAGGCCCTCTATCCCTCGGTGGCCGAGGACGTCGACTTGATTGTTCGAGCTGAGACGGACGGCTTCTCCCATGTGCTCGTGGTTCACACCCCCGAGGCTGCCGAGAGTGCGGAGCTTTCCGAACTGCGTTTGAGCACCCAGGTCGACGGTGTGGAGCTGGTCGAGGACGAGGAGGGGCTGGCCGCAGTCGATTCAGGCGTGGGCGGTGCCGTCTTCGAAGCCGCTGAGCCCCTCATGTGGGACTCCGGTGGCATGGGTGGCGACGGGGAGACAGTGGCACCCCAGAGCCGGTCTGCCCAGGAACCGTTGGTGAGGCCGGACGCTGAGGGCGACCGGTTGGAGGAAGGACCCTCGGAGTCCTCGCGTATCGCACCAGTCGAGGTCCACCTTGAGGGCGAGGACTTGGTGCTGCACCCCGACCAGGAGATGCTCTCGGCCGAGGAGACCGCCTACCCCCTCTACATCGACCCCGTGTGGAAGACCTCCACACGCACGGCTTGGGCGATGGTCGCCTCCGGCTATTCGGGCACCTCCTTCTGGAAGTTCTCCGGCCAGGAGCACGAAGGCGCGGGCCGTTGCCCGCAGCTGGCCGGGGACCCCTACGGCTGCAACGGGGTCGGCGTCAAGCGGTTGCTGTATCGCATGCCCACCGGCGCCTACGCGGACAAGCAGATCCTTTCGGCCGAGCTCGCGGTCACACTGCGCCACACCTACGATTCCGGTTCCCACCCGGTGCGCGCCTACCGAACCGGAGGCTTCGGCACTTCCACCAATTGGAGCAACCAACCCTCGTGGGTGCGCCACCAGGACACCCAGAGACCGTCCAATCCCACCAGTTCCTGCACCCTCACCAACCAGAACGTGCGTTTCGATGTCTCCGACGCCGTCTCCGATGCCGCATCCAACGGCTGGTCGACCACATCCTTCGGGCTGCGCGCGGGCGACGAGTCCACCTATACCCAGTGGAAGCGGTTCTGTGACAACGCCCACCTGGAGGTGCGCTACAACACGGTCCCCGACATCCCCGACCAGGCCTGGATGGGGATGGACCCGGGAGGCGCCTGTGTCTACGGTGACGACCGCCCCTACGTGGACGAGCCCCCGAGGCTGTCGGCCTACCTGTCCGACGGCGATGAGTTCAGTGACGCCGGTGAGAAACTCCAAGGCCAGTTCCGGGTGTTCTGGACCGACGAGCACGGCGAGGAACAGGAACACACCTACACGACCCCGGAGAAAGTGTCGGGCTCCTTCTTCCACTACCAGGTTCCCGACGACATCCCTGAGAACACGACCATCGCGTGGATCGTACGCGCCTACGACGGGTACGCATGGGGTCCGTGGAGCTGGTCCGGTTCCCAGACCCGCTGCCAGTTCGTCTACAACCCCACGGGCCCGGAAGCACCGGAAGTCTCCTCCGAAGATTTTCCGGCTGATGATGACTGGCACGACGGGGTGGGCGTCTACGGCGACTTCACCATCCAATCCTCCTCTGAGGACGTCATCGAGTACCGCTACGGCATCAACGAGGACCCCTCCGCGGCCAACACGCTGACACCCGACAGCGACGGTAAGGCGACACTCACCGTGAGCCCGTGGTTCGAGGGGCCGCACAGCCTCTACGTCGAGGCTGTGGACCGGTCGGGCAAGACCAGTGCTCGCGCCAGCCACCTGTTCCTCGTCGAGGGCGGCAGACCCGCGGTCGGGCACTGGTCCATGGCGGACGATCCCGGATCCGAGGGAGCCGCAGACACCTCAGGTGCAGATCACACCGCTCTCGCGGGAGACGGGGCCACCTTCGGAGAAGAAGGGCCCTCCGGGGCTTCCGGATCCGCGGTCGTCCTTGACGGCTCCGAGGGCGCCTACCTCGCCCCCGGTACTCACCTGGTCGACACCACAAGCCTGTTCTCAGCCGCCGCCTGGGTGCGACTGGACGAGTTGGACAGTGACCAGGCGGTCCTGTCCCAGGACGGCAGCGGCGGGCCCGGTTTCACCCTGGGCTACGACGCCTCCGACCAGGCCTGGCACCTGGCTTTTCCCGACCCGGAGACACACACCCCGGAGGAGTGGAGCGTGTCCGCAGACACGCCGGTGATCGCAGGGGAGTGGACCCACCTGGCCATGGCTCACGACAGCCATGCGAACACGGCTCGCCTCTACGTCAACGGCTCCCCGGAGGGGACCATCGACCGGGACGAGGCCCCGCACACCACCGGTGACGTACAGATCGGCCGTGCGCTCAGCGACAGCGGTTACCACCATCATCTCAACGGCGCCCTGGCCGATGTGCGTGTCTTCGACCGTCTCGTGCACGGCTATGAGTTCGACCGCCTCAGGATGCTGCCCGTGGACCGGCGCGGCTACTGGCCCTTCAACGATCTGGCCGAGGACGGCACCAGCCCGGACGCCGAAGGGTTGAGCCCGATGGTGCTCAACGGCGGCGCGAACATCTACACCGCCGACCCCTGGCAGGGCGACAGCGCCCTGATCGGCCAGGGCCACCTACAGCTCAACGGTGACGGGGACTCCGCAGGAGCCCTGGTGGACGAGCCCCTGAACGGCAGCTTCACGATCACCGCCCGGACCCGTCTGGCCGCCGCCGAACCCGACGAGACGATGACGGTGCTCTCCCAGAACGCTTACAACTCCCTCATCGACCTGCGCTACAACGCTGAGAGCGGCCGCTGGGAGGCTGTTCTCTCGAACTGGGATTCGAACGAGGCCGATACCACCGTCCTGGAGGCGAACGATGTCTCTCCCAGCTCCGAGATGCGCGGCGACCACCTGGCGCTGGTCTTCGACGCCTTCGCTCAGGAAGTGCGCTTCTACGTCAACGGCACACGTGCCTCCACCCGAGCCTTCCACCCTCTGTGGCCGACACCGGAGGCCCTGGACGAGGACGAGTACTCACCCTGGCCGCTCCTGAATGTCGGGCGAGCCATGGACGGCCATGACTGGCACCAGCACTTCTCCGGCGCCGTCGATGACGTGCGCGTCTACTCCGGAGCCGCTGACGACGACCTGATCTCCGCGCTCAACCGGACCACCGAGAACCCGGAGCTGTGACCGGTATGACCCCCGCATCCGACACCACCGAATCGGGCACCGAGCCCTCCCGCGCCCCCCGGCCCCGGCTCAAGAGGGCCCTGCTCGCCGCGGCCTCGGCCCTCATGGCCGTAGTGGTGACCGTGACCCTGATCGAGACCCTTCCAGCCCTGCCGGACTGGCTGCGGGACGACTCGGTCCCCGAGAGCCAGCAGATGCCCGACCCGGTCACCGGTTCCACTGGAGAGGTGGAGCCCCGGGAACTGGGCGAGGAACTGGCTGAGGCGGCGGGCAGCGACCCCGAGGCCTCCTGGCCCTCAGCGGCCCGAGAGACCCTTGCAGCCTCCGAAACACTTGACCCCGAAACCATGGTTTCGGTGGGCGGCTTGCCCGTCCAAACAGTTTCCGCCGAGGGCAACAACACCGAAGTGGAGGTCCTGGACCGCGCCAGCGCCCGCGAGGCCGGCGTCGACGGCCTTCTGCTGCGGGTCCAAGCCGACCACGAGCTCGAGCTGCACGTAGACCCCTCCGACTTCGCCGACGCCTACGGCGGCTCCTACGGTGATCGGCTCACGCTCACCCAACTGCCCGACTGTTTCGCCTCCACCCCGCAGGTCCCGGAGTGCCGCACTCCCGTGCTCAGCGAGCCGGTGACAGGCACCCCGGGCACCGTGGCGGCCCGTTTCGATCCTGAACAGGGCGCCCCCACCCCCGCAGACGAGGGCCGCACACCCTCAACAGCCCGTACCGTCGCGCCCACCGAGCCCACCGGTTCGTCCACCGGGGTCTTCGCCTTGGCGGCCTCGGGGTCCGGACCCGGAGGCGATTACTCGGCCACCCCGCTGGCCCCCTCCTCCGAGTGGAGCGTGTCCGCTTCCTCCGGTGTCTTCTCCTGGTCCTATCCCCTGGACCCGGTACCGGTGCCCTCCAGCCTCATGCCGCACCTGGCGCTGGACTACTCCTCACAGACCGTGGACGGGCGCACCAGCGCCACCAACAACCAGGGCTCGTGGATCGGAGAGGGATTCTCCTACGAGCCCGGCTACATCGAGCGCTCCTACAAGGCCTGCGCCGACGACGGCCACGAGTACAAGGGCGACCTGTGCTGGGGCACCGACAACGCCACCCTGATGCTCAACGGCGCCTCCGGCCAACTGGTCAAGGACGACGACACCGGCCAGTGGCGTCTGGAGTCCGACGACGGCTCCAAGATCGATCACCTCACCGGCGCCGAGAACGGCGACAACGACGGCGAGTACTGGCGGGTCACCACCACCGACGGCACCCGATACTACTTCGGCCGCCACCGCCTACCCGGTTGGGAAAGCGGTGAGGAGACCACCGACTCCACCTGGACCGTGCCCGTCTTCGGCAACGACGACGGCGAGCCCTGCCACGACGACTCCTTCTCCGATTCCTGGTGCCAACAGGGCTGGCGTTGGAACCTGGACTACGTCGAGGACCCGCGCGGCAACGTGATGACCTACTTCTACGAAAAGGAGACCAACCACTACGCCCTGGACGCCGACACCGACACCGAGGGCACCGCCTACACCCGCGGCGGCTACCTCAAACGCGTCGACTACGGCCAGACCAAGGACGAAATCTACGACGGAGACGCCCCCGCACGCGTGGTCTTCGACACCGCCGAGCGCTGCCTGCCCGACGACGACTTCGACTGCGACGCGGACGAGCTGGACTCCGACACCGCCAAGCACTGGCCGGACGTGCCCTACGACCGGGCCTGCGACGCGGGTGACGAGTGCGCCTTCGCCCAGACCGCACCCTCGTTCTGGACCCGTAAGCGCCTGGACCAGGTCCGCACCCAGTACGACACCGGCGACGGCTACCAGACGGTGGACTCCTGGAAGCTGGACCACCTGTTCACCGACAACGGCGACGGCTCACGCACCCTGTGGCTGTCGGAGATCACCCGCACCGGCCACGACGGCGACGAGACCGAGAGCCTACCGCCGGTCCAACTGGACGGTATGCAGCTGCCCAACCGTGTGGCCGAACCGGGCGACAACATCCAGCCGCTGGTACGGTTCCGCCTCGCAGCCGTGCACACCGAGACCGGCGGGCAGATCGACGTCAACTACTCCGGTGGCGACTGCGACCCCGACGACCTGCCCGAGGAGGGCGAGCAGACCGGCCGCTGCTACCCGGTCAAGTGGAACCCGCCCGGTGAAGAGGACCCCATCACCGACTGGTTCCACAAGTACGTCGTCGAGGAGGTCATCGAGTCCGACCGCACCGGCGGCTCACCCGACCAGGTCACCCGCTACGAGTACCTCGGCGACGCCGGATGGCGCCACGACGAACCCAACGGGATCACCGACGAGGAGTACCACACCTGGGGCCAGTGGCGCGGCTACGAAACCGTACGGGTACGCACGGGTGACGGCCAGGACATGCCCACCCGCACCGACTACACCTTCCTACGCGGCCTGCACGGAGGCGACGACCCCGACGGCGGCACCGTCTCAGCGAAGGTCTCCGACTCCACCGGAACCGAGTACACCGACCACGACGAACTCGCCGGCCACCAACTGGAGGAGATCACCTACGACGGCGACGAGATCGTCGACAAGGCCATCTTCGAACCCTGGCGACACGTCACAGCCACCCAAACCGAGGACTGGGGCACCACCAGGGCGGCCTTGACCAACACCGGTGTCGAACGCACCCTGACCGCCCTGGCCGACGGCGAGTGGCGCCAGACGAAGACCACCACGACCTTCGACACCGACACCGGGCGCCCCGAACGTGTCGAGGACCTCGGCGACACCTCCACCGACGCCGACAACATGTGCACGCGCACCACCTACGCCGACAACACCGACGCGCACATGTTCACCCACATCTCCCGTGCGCAGAGCGTCTCGGTGGCCTGCTCCGAGGAGGCCGGTCCCGGTGACGTGGTCTCCGACGTGCGCCGCCACTACGACGGCGGCGGCTACGGAGACGCACCCACCAGGGGGGACATCACCCTCACCGAGGAACTCGACGGCCACGCCGACGGCGAGCCCGTCTACACGACCGTGAAGGAGGCCGACTACGACGAGTACGGCCAGCAGGTCGAGGTCACCGACGCCGAGGGCGTGACCAACGAGACCGTCGAGTACTCCTACGACAACGGCCTGGTCACCGGCTTCACCGTGACCAACGCACTCGGCCACACCGTACAGAACCACGTCGACCCCGCACGCGGCATCGTGCACGCCGAGATCGACGCCAACGACCGGCGCACCGACACCGCCTACGACCCCCTGGGCCGCCTGACCGACGTCTGGCTGCCCGACCGGCCCAAGGCCAACGACATGACCCCGAACATGAAGTTCGGGTACAGCATCACCGAGAACGCGCCAGCGGCCGTCGCCACCAGCACCCTGCTCAACGACGGGTCCTACGAGACCTCCTACGAGATCTACGACGGCTTCCTACGGCCCCGCCAGACCCAGGCCCCCGGCCCCGACGGCGGACGCCTGGTCACCGACACCTTCCACAACGGCATCGGCCAAGTCGCCAAGACCAACGACACCTACTACGCGCTGGACGAGCCCAGCCGGAACCTGCTCGTGGTCCGCAACGGCGACGTCCAGGGCCAGACCGTCTACACCTACGACGGAGCCGAACGGCTCACCGACGTGATCCAGCAGGTCGCCGGGGACGAGGTGTGGCGCACCACCGCCGTCCACGAGGGCGACCGCGTGCACGTCACACCCCCCGAGGGCGGCGTTCCCACCACCGTCATCAACGACGCCCGCGGTCAGAAGGTCGAACAGCGCCAGTACACCGGCCACACCCCCGAGGGCGAGCACGTCTCGACCAGCTACACCCACACCCCCCGCGGTGAGATCGCCTCGATGACCACCCCCTCCGGCGAGGAATGGTCCTACGAGTACGACCACCGGGGACGCCAGGTGGCCGTGCACGACCCCGACACCGGCACCACCACCAACGTCTACGACGACCTCGACCAGTTGGTGTCCACCACCGACGCCAACGGCACAACCGTCTCCCATGTCTACGACGACCTGGGACGGCGGGTCGAGAGCTGGGAGGGCGAGCCCGAGACGGGCACCAAGCTCACCAGCCATCAGTACGACACCGTCCTTAAGGGCCAGCTGTTCATCCAGACCAGGCACACCCCTCAGGGCGACTTCCGCATCGGCATCGTGGGCCAGGACCGGCTCGACCGGCCCACCAACATCCTCTACGGGATCCCCGAGTCCCAGGGAGCGCTCGGCGGGGACTACGAGTTCTCCATCAGCTACAACATCGACGGCACCGTCCAAGGGATGGGGTTGCCCGCCGCCGGAGGGCTACCCGCCGAGTCGACCGTGATCGGCTACGACGACATCGGTCGTCCCATCAGCCTGTCCGGTGAGGCCCCCTACGTCACCCGCACCGACTACAACCAGCTCGGCCAGGTACTCCAGACCGAACTCGCCGCAGGGTCCGGGCCCAAGGCATGGATCACCCACGAATACGAGAAGGGCACCCAACGCCTGCTCGGCAGCCGAGTGGACCGCCAGGGCGGCGAGGCTCCGCTGATGGACACCGGCTTCACCTACGACGACGCCGGAAACGTCCTGTCCATCACCGACGCCCCCGAGGGCGGCCAGGCCGAAACCCAGTGCTTCACCTACGACCCGCTCCTGCAGCTCACCGAAGCCTGGACCCTGCCCCACCAGGACTCCGGCCAGTGCGCGGCCGGACCCTCTGCCGATGAGGTGGGCGGCCCCGCCGCCTACTGGCACTCCTACACCTACGACGATTCAGGCAACCGGGTCAGCGAGACCCTGCACGATGTCACCGGCTCCGGTGACGACGCCGTACGCGACTACACCTACCCCGAACAGGGGCAGGACCAGCCCAACACCGTTCGTGAAGTGGTCGAGCAGACACCACAGGGCGACACCCTCTCCGTCTTCGACTACGACGACACGGGCAACACCGTGGTGCGCGAACTCGCGGGCGAGCGCCAGGAACTCGAATGGACCCCCGAGGGCAACCTCGACACGGTCACCACCGACGAGGGGCAGACCTCCTTCGTCTACAGCGCTGACGGCGAGCGCCTGATGCACTCCACCCCCTTTGAGGACATCCTGTACCTGCCGGGGATGGAGCTGCGGGCGAACAAGTTCACCGGCGAGGTAGAGGGCGTCCGCTACTACGAGCACGCGGGCCAGAGGGTGGCGGTGCGCACCCCCGACCGAGTGGATCTGCTGGCCGCCGACCACCACGGCACCGGCCAGGTGGCCATGCACGCCGACTCCGAGCATTCGGTACGCCGCTACCTGTCACCCTTCGGGGAGGAACGGGGCATTACCGGCGGATTCTGGCCCGATGACAAGGGCTTCCTCGGCAAGACCGTGGACCACTTCACCGGACTGACACTGGTCGGCGCGCGCGAGTACGACGCCGCCCTGGGACGGTTCATCTCGGCCGACCCCATCGTGGACCCGGCAGACCCGTTGCAGATGAACGGCTACGCCTACGCCAACAACAGCCCCCTGACCTACGCCGACCCGACGGGGCTGTTCCTGTCCAACGCCTGGAACAGCGTCAAGTCCGGGGCCAGCAAGGTCGGCAACGCCGTCAAGTCCGGCTACAACTCGACCAAGAACTGGGTCAGCAACAACAAGAGCACCATCGCCTCCGTGGGCGTGGGCATCGCGGTCGGTGTGGGCTGCACGGCCCTGACCGGCGGTGTGGGAGTGGTGGGTTGTGCCGCATTGGGCGGCGCGGCCAGCGGCCTGGTCCAGTACGGGATGGACACCCCGCGCAACGACTGGTCCTTCACCGGGGCCGCCACCTCCACCGTGGTCGGCGGTGCGCTGGGTGCGGCCGGTGGTGCGATCGGTGGTCGTATCGCGGGTGCGGTGGGCAGCCGGGTGT
>NZ_ANAZ01000029.1:0-107501 GCF_000340985.1 Nocardiopsis valliformis DSM 45023 | reverse complement strand
TGGGCCCACCCGAACCGGACACCTCTCCCAAAACCACGAAACCCGAGAGCGCCGATTTCGCTTCTGGTAGCAAGATCACGCCTGGGAGCCCTCAGAAAACAAGAACGGACCGCCGCACAGGGGACTTCGTCCCCCGCACAGCGGTCCGTTACTCGTGGAGGTGGCGGGAATCGAACCCGCGTCCTTCAGCACCGAGCCAGGGCTTCTCCGGGTGCAGTCTGTAGTGTCGTTCTACTCGGCCCCAGCGCTTGTACAGACACATCGCTGACGGGCCCAGCCACGAAAATTTCCCACTCAGGCCCCGTGGCCTGATCTGAGCGGTGAGTCATCTAAATGGTGCCGGGTCCCGAGCCGATGACGAGCCCGGACCGACAGAGTCACAATCGCTTAGGCAGCGAGAGCGAACTCAGTGCGCTTGGAATTGGCACTTGAATTTACGCGAATGCAGGATTAACGAGGTCACAAACGCAACCCTCGACCCGCTTCCCCTGGAACGACTACCGAAGTCGAAACCGATCACCCCCTGTGAAATTGTCAAGACCACCTGTCACCCGAGGGTGATCCAACAGCTCTTGGTGGCCGACATGCGAGTGAGCGAACACTCGCGTGTTTGTCACTCTACCTGTTGAACAGTGTGGGCACCAAGCTCATTCCCAGCGCAGGCAAAAAACCTGGCGGTCAGGCCCCGGACAGGGAGAAACCCCCGTGAGGCGGACGCAAGAGAGGTCTACGCAACTCACGGGGGCGGTCGGCCAGGGTCGGGGCCGACCTTGGGAACCGACAGGGCCTCCCCCGAGATGAGGTCCTGTCTCAGTACTGGTCCGCTACCCCCTGTGGCGGCCCCAGTTATTGAAGAAGACGCCGCCGGGGCACCCGTAGGTTGCTCCGGCGGCGTCTTTTTCAGCAGTGCCTTCTCGGCTGTTCGGGTCAGTTCCCCGTCAGGTCCGCTTCAGGGTTCATCTCACCCGCGGCACCCTCGACCGGAGCGTTCAGCTCACCCTCGACCGGAGCGTCCATCGGCAGCTCCGGGACCTCCTCACCCAGGAGGCCCTCGCCCTCAGCGCCCCCATGAGCCAGACCGTTGAGGAAACTGGTCGCCGCGGTGACGGCGTACTGATCCAACAGGGTCGTCGCGGGATCGACCTCGGCGAGCACCGCGAAGGCGACGTCGCCTCGGTAACCCACGAACCAGTGCAGGTCGGTGTCGCCCTGCTCGGCACGGGCGGCCTGGCCGAACACCTGCTCCTCACCGGTGTTCATCTGGGGGGTGCGGAGGTTGACCGCCTCCTGCAGGCCCTCGCGGACCACCTCCAGGTGGGCCTCGTCGAGCTCGGTGGCACTGGCTTGGGCGGGGCCCTCCTCACGGACGAGGGTGGGGCCGTACCAGGAACCGTCGGCAACGGCTCCGGCGGCCAGCGCCATGGCCAGCGGACTCGTCCGCACACCGTGCTCCCCGACCATGGCGGAGGCGAGTTCGACGTCACCGTCCTCGATGTCCACCGACCCCGCGGACACCGGAAGCGGGAGCTGCCAGTCCGAGCCCAGCCCCAGCTGGGTGGCGGCCCTGGTGATCGCTTCGGGACCGACCTCGGACGCGATGTCAACGAAAGCGACCGTGCACAGGGAGGCCAGGTTGCGGTCCAGCGTGGGGTTCAGCCCCACATCGTTCGCCCTGGGATTGGTGAAGACCTGGTCACCGACCTCGGACTGCCAGCCGCAGAGCATCTCGCTGTCCGCGGTGACCGCGCCGCTGTCCAGAGCCGCCAGGGCCGACACCATGGTGAACGTGCCGCCCGGGGCGTAGGAACCGGTGAAGGCCCCATCGTCGGTCACGCTGCCAGAAGCGTTGGCCGCGGCCAGGACCTCCCCGCTCGCGGTGTCCACCGCGACGATGTACCCATCACCGGGAACCGTCTCCAGGGCGTTCTCGGCCGCGCTCTGAACAGCCAGGTCCAGGGTGGTCTCGATGCCGCCGCTGCGCACACCCTCCCAGGACTCCAGGACGTCGGTCTGCTCGCCGTCCTCACCCAGGCTCACCACCTGTGTGGTGGCCGTACCGGCGAGCTCCTGCTGGAAGATGTTCTGCAGACCGCTCAGACCCACCGTGTCACCGGCCTGGTAGGGGCCGGCCACCCGCGACGAGACCCGGTGCTCCGCGGTGCCCGCGACCTCGCCGAGCAAGAAGGGGGCGACCCGCGGCGAGAGGTTGACCTCGATCTCCTGCGTGTCGACGCCGGCGATGTTCCCGGCCTCACGCAGGAGGGAGTTGTCGGCGTCGCGTATAAGCACGAGCGGCTGGAACTGCTCGGGCGGGGCGGAGCGCACCCGGTTGAGCAGCGGGTCGGGGTCCTCGTCGAGGAGCTCGGCGAGCTCGGTGACGCCCCCTTCCTTGTCCTCCATGTCGGCGGGCAGTACCCCGAAGGCGGTGACGCTGTCCGCGGCGACCAGGGGCTCACCCGACCGGTCGAGGATCTGGCCGCGTTCCTCGATCTCGTAGCTGACAGCGAGGCGCTCGCCCTCGCCCAGCTCAGGGTGGATGACGCTCGGCGACCAGTCGATCTGCCAGCCCGCGGCACCATTGGTCAGGGACATCTGGCCGGTGTAGTTCCACATCGGGTCGCCGATGCCCAGGTCCGCGTTGACGCCGAACTCGGCGTTTGCGGTACCGCTCTCCGTGGCGATCTGCCCGAGATCGAACCGGATGGAGGCGAGGTCGAGCTGATCGTGTACGTCGGCCAGCGCCTGCTCCACTTCCGCCGGGTCACCGGTGGTGTGGCGGGCGGCCTCGGCGTAGTTCCCGTCCTGCCAGGCGAGCAGGAAGGACCTGACAGCCACCTCCGGGCTGGGGTGGGTCGTACACGCCGCGAGACTCAGGGCGACGATCAGGCCACTGCTGACGGCCGCGATCCTGCGGCCGAGGGGACGGGGGGACACCTTATGTGTTCCTTTCAGGCGCCCCGGCCGTGTCACCCGGTGGGGACGACGACCGAGGAGTGCTCAACGACGGCGGCGAAGCGCGCGTTCCATGTCACGCTTGGCCTCACGTTCGGCGATGGCATGGCGCTTGTCGTACTCACGCTTACCGCGAGCCAGAGCGATCTCGACCTTGGCCCGGCCGTCACTGAAGTACAGGGACAGCGGAACCAGCGTGCGGCCGGGCTCTCGGGTCTTACCGATCAGCCGGGAGATCTGCTCGCGGTGCAGGAGTAGCTTACGTGATCTGCGGGCCGAGTGGTTGGTCCAGGTGCCCTGTGAGTACTCCGGGATGTGCACACCCTCGAGCCACACCTCACCGTCGTGGATGTGCGCGAAGCCGTCCACGAGCGAGGCGCGCCCCTCTCTGAGGGACTTCACCTCGGTACCGGTCAGGACCATCCCGGCCTCGTAGGTTTCGTCGATGTGGTATTCGTGCCGGGCCCGGCGGTTCTGGGCGATCAGCTTCCGCCCGGTTTCCTTGGCCACGGTTGTATCCCTTCATACGTCCGGGGGGCCACGCGTGTGGCCCCCCGGTACCCGGCGCCCGCCCATGTCCGGCGGTGACCCGTCAGACCTTCAGGTAGCGGCGCAGAGTGAGGAACGAGGTCACGGTGCACAGGAGCACACCGAGGATCATCGACACACCGATGACGTACAGCAGTGAGCCCGTGCCCAGTGCCACGTCGAACTGGAACCACTCCTCGATCTGGGTGAGCAGCGTGAACCTGGTAGCCACGATGAACCCGGACGCGATCACACCACCGATCAGACCGGCGATGGCACCCTCCAGGAGGAAGGGCAGCTGGATGTAGAAGTTCGACGCGCCGACCAGGCGCATAATGCCGGTCTCCCGGCGGCGGCTGTAGGCCGACAGCCGGATGGTGTTGCCGATCAGCAACGCCGCGGCGGCCAACTGAACACCGGCAACCACCAGGGCTGCCCACTTGAGTCCGTCGAGCAGCCCGAAGAACTGTTCGAGGACGCGCTGGTCGTTGGAGACCGAGTCGACACCGTCCGCACCGTCGACAGCGTCGCGCACGGTGTCGTAGTGGTCGGGGTTGGTGAGCTGCACCCGGTAGTTCTCCGGGATGTCACCTTCCTGGGCAGCCTCGGCGAGCGCCTCGTTCGAGGAGCCGATGCGCTCCTGGAAGTCGGCCCAGGCCTCGGCGGCGGTCAGGTAGCGGTACTCCTCGACCTCGGCCAGCGAGTCCAACTGCGCTTCGAGGGCTTCGCGGTCAGCGGCTTCCGCGGCGCCGTTCTCCTGGCAGGCCGCGGTCGGCGAGATCTCGTTGCACATGTAGATGGTCAGCGTGATCCGCTGGTCCCAGTAGTTGCGCATCTCGGAGACCTGCTGGTTGACCAGCAGACCGGCACCGAACAAGGCGAGGGAGATAGCCACCGTCGTGATGACGGCGATGGTCATCGTCAGGTTGCGACGTAGGCCGATCCACGTCTCGGAGAGAACGAATTGTGCTCGCATGATCTGTTAAAGGTCCATCCTTCGGGGCTTCGCCGTGCCGGTGGTCTCGCGATCGCCCGTTGTCTCGCGGCCGTCCGATTGTCTCGCGGTCGCCGACCGACCGCCCGGCGACGACGTGCCAGAGGTCAGTACGCCTGGCCGTAGACGCCGCGCGTCTGGTCGCGCACTACCAAGCCCTCTTCAAGCTCGATCACGCGCTTGCGCATGGAGTCGACGATGGCGGCGTCGTGGGTCGCCATGACGACGGTGGTGCCCGTGCGGTTGATTCGATCCAGCACCTTCATGATGCCGATGGAGGTAGCCGGGTCGATGTTTCCGGTGGGCTCGTCGGCCAGCAGGATCTGCGGGCGGTTGACGAAGGCGCGGGCGATGGCCACGCGCTGCTGCTCACCACCGGAGAGCTCTCCGGGCATACGACCGGCCTTGCCTTCGAGGCCGACGAGCTCGACGACCTCGGGCACGACCTTCCGGATGAACCGTCGGGGCTTGCCGATGACCTCCAGCGCGAAGGCGACGTTCTCGAAGACGTTCTTGTTCGGCAGCAGACGGAAGTCCTGGAAGACGCATCCGATGCGGCGGCGCAGGTGCGGAACCTTCCAGTTCGAGAGCTTGGCGAGGTCCTTGCCCGCGACGTGCACGTGCCCGGAGTTGGGCTTCTCCTCCTTCAGCACCAGCCGGAGGAAGGTCGACTTGCCCGAGCCGGACGGGCCGACCAGGAAGACGAACTCGCCCTTGTCCACGTCGATGGAAACACCGTCGAGCGCGGGGCGCTTCTGAGTCGGGTACAGCTTGGTGACGTTATCGAAGTGGATCACAGGCGCATCACAAGGCTCTCGAAGGTATGGGCACCCGGCGGATTGAGCTCCGCACGGGATCGTACCGGCCGCATGGCCACCGACAGTTTAGAGGGGACAGGAGCCCGGATTGTCCAGGTCCCGTCGCACCCGCGAGATCTGTGGAGATCAGAGCACTATCGGACAACAGCCACGAGCATATCGGAGGTGTCAACCGATGATAACGTTCACATATAGCAGTTTCGGTAAAACTGCGGAGACGTGGGCGTCACCATTGGGATACGAGGGCGCCTCAGCGCGAGTTCACTCACCCTGGGTCCCCCACCCGCGACCGGGCGTGTCCCCGCCCGCACGGGCGGGGACAGCACGCGACGGCGACGGGGACACAAGCGCAGGGAGAACTCCGCAGGTCAGCTCTGCTCGTTCTTCTCCCGGCTGCGCATCCATCGGATCTCGGCGTCGATGAAGGCGTCGATCTCGCCGTCCAGGACACCCGAGGTGTTGCCGGTCTCGGCGCCGGTCCGCACGTCCTTGACGCTCTGATACGGGTGCAGCACGTAGTTGCGCATCTGGGTGCCCCAGCTGCTCACCGCGTCGCCGCGGATCTCGTCCAGGGCGGCCTGCTCCTCCAGCCGTTTGCGGGCCAGGAGCTTGGCCTGGAGCATCGTCATCGCGGTCGCCTTGTTCTGCAGCTGCGAACGCTCGTTCTGGCAAGAGACCACGATGCCGGTGGGCAGGTGAGTGATGCGCACCGCGGAGTCCGTGGTGTTCACGCCCTGGCCGCCGGGGCCGCTGGAGCGGTACACGTCCACCCTCAGCTCGGTCTCGTCGATGTCGACGTGGTCGCTCTGCTCCACCATCGGGACGACGTCCACGCCCGCGAACGAGGTCTGGCGCCGGTTCTGGTTGTCGAAGGGCGAGATGCGCACCAGCCGGTGGGTGCCGTGCTCGCCCCTCAGGGTGCCGTAGGCGAAGGGTGACTTGACGGCGAACGAGGTGGACTTGATGCCCGCCTCCTCCGCGTAGGAGGTCTCGTAGACCTCCGTGGGATATCCATGCCGTTCCGCCCAGCGCAGGTACATGCGCTGGAGCATCTGCGCCCAGTCGGCGGCGTCGACGCCGCCCGCCTGGGAGTTGATGGTGACGATGGCTTCGCTCTCGTCGTGCGGCCCGTTGAGGAGCGTGCGCACCTCCAGCTCACCGATCTCCTTGCGGAGCTGCTCGAGCTCACGGTCGGCCTCGGTCTTGGTGTCGGCGTCGTCCTCGGCCTCGGCGAGCTCGAAGAGCACCCCGAGGTCGTCGAGGCGCTGCTCGATGCCGTTGACCTTGTTGACCATGGACTCCAGGCTGGAGAGCTTGCGTGTCACCTTCTGCGCGTTGCCCTGGTCGGCCCACAGCTCGGGGTCCGCGGACTGCTCACGCAGTTCGGCGATCTGGGTCTGCATCGCCTCCAGGTCCAACACGGCGGTCACACTCGCCAGGGTCGCCGCGAGTTCCTTGATCTTCTCTGCTGGGTCCAGTTCTGCCACGGAACCCAGTGTAGGACCCAGTGAAAGGGCAAACCCCACCCGCGGCCTTCCGCGGCGCCGCCGAACCGGCACCCGGCCACTCCCTGAACGCTCCCCGGCTGCCCCGAGCACGCCCGGAGGGGCGCACGGTCCCCCGTACGCCCCTCCGGCTCGTCCTGCGTGTCCCGGGCCCAGAGCCCGGCACCCCTAGTCGACCAGGGAGCGGATCGACCGCAGCGCCACCGACAGGGTGGCCAGGTCGAAGCGCTCGTTCTCCTGGATCTCCGAGAGCGTGATTCCGGCTCGCTGCACCGCGGCCTCGTTCTGCTCGGCCCACTCGGCGATCAGCTCGGTGTTGGACTCGGCCGAACCCGACTCCAGGACTCGGCTGGTCAGGTCCGCGTGCGCCGTGTACAGGTCGTCGCGCAGCGCCGAACGAGCCATCGTGCCCCAGCGGTCGTCCCGCGGCAGGTCGATGATCCGCTCACGCCACCAGCTGATGTTGAACCGGTCAGCCAGCTCGAAGTACAGGCTGGCGACCCGGCCCACCGGCTGGCCGGTGCGGTGCGCGATCTCCACCAGGTCCAGCGTGGAGTAGGCGGGCACCATGACCGCGATCCGCTCGGCCAGCCCGGCGGGCACGCCCAGTGAGGTGTAGCGGTCGCGGCGCTCCTCGAAGGCTTCCCGGTCCCGGCCGCGCAGCAGCTCGTGGAGCTGGGGCAGTACCTCGCCCACACCCTCGGCGAAGAAGCCGATCTCACTGCTGAGGTCGAACGGGAAGGTGCGGTTGCGCAGCAGCCACCGGGCGGAGCGCTCGGCGAGCTTGCGGATCTCCAGCAACAGCAGCAGCTGGCTGTCCACGGAGATCTCGTGGTCCAGCTCCTCGATCTCGCCCCAGAACTTGGGCAGGCCGAGGACCTCCTGGGTCACCAGGTAGGCGCGGGCGATGTCCGCGGCGCTGGAGCCCAGCTCCTCGTTGAGGCGGAACGCGTAGGTGATCCCGGACCGGTTGACCATCTGGTTGGTCACCTGGTTGACGATGATCTCCCGGCGCAGCGGGTGCGAGGCCACCTCGTCGGCGAAGCGGTCCGAGCGCAGCGGCGTCGGGAAGTAGTCCGTCAGGGTCGACGCCAGGTAGGGGTCGTCGGCCAGGTCGGACAGGCCGATCTGCTCCTTGAGGCTGATCTTGGTGTAGGAGAGCAGCGTCGCGAACTCGGGGCCGGTCAGCCCCTTGCCCTGGGAGCGCCGCTCGGCGATCGCCTTGTCGGAGGGTAGGTCCTCCTGCTTACGCTTGAGGACCTTGGTGCGCTCCAGGTGGCGCATGTAGCGGCCGTGGACGTGCAGCATCTCGTGGGTCTGCATGCGCGCGGCGGCCAGCACGGTGTTCTGGGCGTAATTGTTGTCCAGGACCAGCGAGGCGACCTCGTCGGTCATGTCGATGAACAGCTGGTCGCGGTCGGCCTGGGCCAGCTCGCCGGCCCGCACCTCGCGATCCAGCATGATCTTGATGTTGACCTCGTGGTCGGAGGTGTCCACACCGGCGGAGTTGTCGATGAAGTCACTGTTGACCCGGCCGCCCTCGCGGGCGAACTCGATCCGGGCGGGCTGGGTCAGGCCCAGGTTTCCGCCTTCGCCGACCACCTTCACCCGCAACTGGGTGGCGTCCACGCGGACCTGGTCGTTGGCCTTGTCGCCCACCTCGGCGTGGGTCTGGCCGCTGGCCTTGACGTAGGTGCCGATGCCGCCGTTCCAGAGCAGGTCCACCGGCGCGGTGAGCACGTGCTGGATGAGCTCGTTCGGGGTGAGCGCGGTAATGCCCTCCTCGATGCCCAGGGCCTCGCGGACCTGCGGGGTGATCGGGATGGACTTGGCCGTGCGCGGGTGCACGCCGCCGCCCTCGGAGATGAGGTCGGCGGAGTAGTCCTCCCAGGTGCTGCGCGGGAGGCGGAACACGCGCTCGCGCTCGGTCCAGGAGACGGCGGGGTCCGGGTTCGGGTCGAGGAAGACGTGCCGGTGGTCGAAGGCGGCGACCAGCTTGATCTGCTTGGACAGCAGCATGCCGTTGCCGAACACGTCACCGGACATGTCGCCGATGCCGACGACGGTGAAGGGCTCTTCCTGGACGTTGACGCCCATTTCGCGGAAGTTGTACTTGACCGACTCCCAGGCGCCGCGGGCGGTGATGCCCATCGCCTTGTGGTCGTAGCCGACCGAGCCGCCGCTGGCGAAGGCGTCGCCCAGCCAGAAGCCGCGCTCCTTGGAGATGCCGTTGGCGATGTCGGAGAAGGTCGCGGTGCCCTTGTCGGCGGCGACCACCAGGTAGGAGTCATCGCTGTCGTGCAGGACGGTGCGCTCGGGGTGCACGATCTGGCCGTCGACGAGGTTGTCGGTGACGTCCAGCAGGGCGCTGATGAACTGCTTGTAGCAGGAGACGACCTCGGCCATCACCTCCTCGCGGCCGCCGCCCGAGGGCAGGCGCTTGCAGACGAACCCGCCCTTGGCGCCGCTGGGCACGATCACGGAGTTCTTGACCATCTGCGCCTTGACCAGGCCGAGGATCTCGGTTCGGAAGTCCTCGAACCGGTCCGACCAGCGCAAGCCGCCGCGGGCCACGGAGCCGAAGCGCAGGTGGACGCCCTCCACGCGCGGCGAGTAGACGTACATCTCGAACCGGGGCCGCGGGTGAGGCAGGTCCGGGATCTCCTGCGGGTTGAGCTTGAACACCAGGCGGCTCTGGGAGCCGTGCTGGTAGTGGTTGGTGCGCAGGGTGGCCCGGATGACCGCCAGGAACGAACGCAGGATGCGGTCGTGGTCCAGGCTGGCCACGGCCTCCAGCTCGCTCTCGATCTTGGCCACGAGGGTGCCGGCGCGCTCGTCGCGGCCCTCGTCGGGCTGGTCCGGGTCGAAGCGGGCCTCGAAGAGCTCCACGAGCAGGTTGGCGATCCCGACGTTGGCGACCAGGACGTCGGCCAGGAAGTCGGGGGTGAAGGTGGAGCCGGTCTGCCGCAGGTACTTGGCGTAGGCGCGCAGGACGGTGAGCTGGCGCCAGTCCAGTCCGGCGCGCACCACCAGGGCGTTGAACCGGTCGGACTCGCCCAGGTCGCGCCAGGAGGCGTCGAAAGCGTCCTCGAAGAGCGACTTCATGCGGGCCGGGGACAGGTCGGAGGCTTCCAGCGGGCCGAGGCCGAAGTCGTAGATCCAGACGCGGCCGACGCCGTCGACGGTGATGTCGTAGGGCAGTTCGTCGATGACCTCGATGCCCAGGTGTTCCAGGACGGGCAGCACGCGGGACAGCGAGATGGGGTCGCCGATCCGGGCGAGGCGGAACCGCCAGGTCGTGGCGTCCGCGCCCTCGGGCTGGTAGAGGCTGGCCGAGAACTCGCCCTGGCGGGCGTCCGGCGCGGCGCGCTGGAGCAGCCCCTCGATCCGGGCGATGTCCTGGGCGGCCACCACGGGGCCGTTGTCGACCTTGTAGGCCTCGGTGAGCCCAGGGCCGTAGCGTTCCTTGAGCGTGGTGGCGCGAGTGGGGCCGAACGCGTCGACGAGGGCGTCGTCGAAGTCCGCGTCCCAGGAGCGGGCGGCCTGGCGGACCTTCTCCTCCAGGGCCACCTGGTCGATGTCGGCGAGGGTCCGGCCGGGCTGGGCGCGGGCCACCAGGTACAGCCGCGCGAGCGGGGCGGCGCCGATCATCACGTTGTGGTCCATGGTGGCGCCCTGGAAGGCCTCCGCCAGGACCTTCTGGATGTCGAGGCGCACCTGGGTGCTGTACTCGTCGCGCGGCATGTACACGAAGCAGGACATGTACCGGCCGCCGTAGGGGTCGCGGCGCATGAACAGCTTGGTGCCACGGCGGTCGCGCAGACGCATGACACCGCGCACGATGCTGTAGAGCTCGCCCACGGGGATCTGGAGGAGTTCCTCGCGCGGGAAGGTCTCCAGGAGCTCGATGAGGTCCTTGCCGTCGTAGCTGTCGGCCTCGAACCCGGCCAGGGCCAGGACCTCGGCCTGCTTGCGGCGCAGGATGGGGATCTGGGCGATGCTGCTGGTGTTGGCCTGGGAGGTGAAAAGCCCGAGGAAGCGGCGCTCGCCGACGATGTTGCCCTGGGCGTCGAACTTCTTGGCGCTGATGTAGTCCAGGTACTTGGGCCGGTAGACGGTGGCGCGGGAGTTGGCCTTGGTGAGCACCAGGACGTAGGGCTCGCGGGCCTTGGCACGGATCTCCGGGGGCAGAGCCGCGAAGCTGGTGGAGGCGGGCGAGTCCATCCGCAGGATGCCCAAGCCCGTGCCGGGCTCGGGGCGCAGCGAGTCGTCGCCGTTCTCGTCGGTGACCAGGGCGTACTCGCGGTAGCCCATGAAGGTGAAGTGGCGTCCGGCGATCCAGCGCAGGAAGTCGACGCTCTCGCCGATCTCGCGGGGGTCGACACCGCCCGCGACCAGGCGGTCGGGGTAGGCGGAGAGCTCGTCGGCGATCCGGATGACCCGGTCGCTCATCTTCGCGGAGTCCTCGTCCACGTAGCGGACATCGTTGAGGACGCGCTCCAGCTTGGTGGTGATCTCCTTGACCCGCTCGGGGTCGCTCTGCCGGTCGATCTCGATGTGCATCCACGACTCGTCGGTGGGCATCAGGCCGTCACCGCCGATCTCCGGGTCGACCTCGACGAGGTGCCCGGACAGGTCACGGCCGACGGTCATCTGGGGGTGGATGATCAGCCGCACACCAGCGCCCAGCTCACTGAGGGCCATGGTCACGGAGGAGACGAGGAAGGGCGCGTTGTCGGTGACGATCTCGACGATGCTGGTCTGCTGTTCCCAGCCGTCGCGTTCGAGAGTGGGGGTGTAGACCCTGACCTTGGCCCGCCCCGGAGCGCGTTCGGCACCGAAGGAGCGGTGTGCCTCGGCGGTCCCGCATACCTGTTCGGGGCTGCGCCCGCTGATCTCATCGGGGTCCGTGTGCCGGTAGTAGAGGGGGAGAAAACGGCGGACCGCATCGGCGGCCTCGGGGCTCAGTCGGTCCCCGGGGGTCCACCGGGAGGCCGCGTCATTGAGCAGCTTCTGGAGGATGACGTCGGATTGCCCGGACATAGGGATCTCTCACTCCTTTGTGAGCAACGTCGCACGCGAGCTTGGAGAACACCCGGTCATGTGACGTGTGTGGCTCGTCAGTCGACCTGTGAACTTCTGTGCTGTGTTGTGACTTCTCGTGAGGCTCTTGGGCCGCAAGGGACCCACGAGGTTGGTGGTTGGGTTGGTACCTGTGCGCACAGGTGGCGTCAATCGAGGCGCTGGAACGTCGTTGTCCCTGCCTCTGCACTGCCCCCACTCCGTGGGGACCGTGACCAGGCTACTGCTTTTCGTGCCCGAGAACAGGACCAACACCGTTACACGGTGGTTACGTACTGTTAGAAACGGATTGCGGCAGACCTTGCGGTGGACGCTGGAACGCACGGCGGCCCCAGTGTAGCTGGCGGTCGTTATCGAGCTGTTGCCTGGTGCACGACGGTCATCACGGCCCTGGGGTCACTGAGATCCGGAAGCACGATCTGTGCCCCGGCCTCCCGGAGCTGGCCCTCAGTGGTCGAACCGTTGAGCACCGCAATCGGGATAGCCCCACCGATCATCGCCGCGCGCACGTCCGGAGCGGAACCGGTGATGAACACCGTCTCCTCCTCGGCGTAAGCACGACCACCCTCACCGGTGGCGTGAAGGCGGATGGACTGGATCAGGCTGGACTTGGGGTAGTTCACCGAACCGAACCCGCCCACGGCCAGGTTCAGGTGGGTGTCCAGGCCGAAGGCGACCAGCTTGGCGGTGGCGTTGGCCCGGGTACTCCCGCTGACCACGGTCTGCACGGTGTCCGGGAACGAGGCCACGGCTGCGAGGGACGCGGCCGCGCCGGGCATGACCCGGCCCTTGGACAGGAGCTGGTCGTGCCTGGCGGCGAAAGCCGTCTCCAGAGCGGCCAGGAAGTCACCCAGGACCTCGTTGTCGGGTTCCAGGTCGACGTAGTTGCGGGCGCAGAACTCGAAGAACATCTCCGAGTCGGTGCGCCCCGCGGCCGAGGTCAGGTAGACCAGCGGCTCGCCCGTGACCTTCTCGAAGGCCTCGGCGTAAGCGGCCCTCATCACCTGCCCCACGTCGAGGAGGGTGAGGTCGATGTTCCATAGCACCAGGCGGCTGATGGCTGACTCCTCGGCGGTCGGTTTGCGGGGGTTGGGGACCCCACCATTGTGCCGGATAGGAGATTCAGGGAGGAAACGGAGTCCGCACCCGGCCACCAGCCGTCTAAGAAGGCGGTGGAGTCAGCCGTGGGAAGGGTGAGGGGCGCGGGTGGTGGGGAAGGTGGGTCGGTCACCACCGGACCCGGACCGTCGACCCAAGCGACACTCCCTCGAGTGAGGCGCGCCGCGCCCGAAAGCCTTCGCCATCGACCGGTGAGACCACACCTCACGACCCCCTGATCATCGGAAAGGCCCTTCCATGAACATCTCCTGGCGGTTACCCCTGCTCGCGGCGGTTTCGGCGGCCCTGGTCGCCTGTTCCCCCGACGGCCCGGCCTCCGACGGGACCGCGGTCGTCGGCGACGACCCGCGGATCGTCGTGCACGACTTCTCCAGCGAACTGGACATGCTCGTCTACCTGCGCCTGGAGTACCTGCCCGAGCACGGCTGTCTCGTGGCGCACTCGATCGACTTCGAGACCCATGAGTCGGTGGGGGTCTCCGCACCGATCTGGCCGAAGGACGTCGAACCCCTCAACAAGGACGGGCGTATCGGCGTCATCCACCCTGAGGCGGGCGAGCTCGTGGACGGGGACGACTTCACATCCGGAGGCTCCTACCTGAGCACCTCCGACCTGGACGAGGCGCCCGGCCTGCCCGAGGAGTGCGTCCCGGGTGGCGAGTTCGTCACGATCAACACGGGCCCGTTGGAGAAGGGACCGTACGAGGAGAATTCCCCTTGAGCCCGATCACGGGTGGACTGGTGAGGTGAGGAAGCAGCGGCCCGGCCGGGTTGGACACCGGCCGGGCTGAGTGGTCAGTTCCGCTCAGACATGCGAGGGGCGGGTGGCGATCAGCTGCGCGAAGGCTGTCCACTCGGAAGCCCCAACCGGCAGGAAGCCGTGGTCGGGGTTCTTCGAGTCACGGATGGCTGCACCGGTGGGCAGGTCGGCGACCTCGACGCAGTTCTCCCCGTGCCCGGAGTAGGAGGACTTGCGGAAGGCAGGAGCCACCTGAGCAACCTCTACGCAGTTGTCATGAGAGGTGGAGTAAGAGGACTTGCGGAACTCCAGCAGCATGGTCAAGCTCGCTTGTCATGATCGGCGGCGGTGGACTCGATGAGATCGAGGGACTTCTTCGGGTCCAAGGCCAGGTTGTGGACGCCTTCAAAGATCACCCTATGCCGGTTGATATAAGCCTCGTCCTCCACATACAAAGGTTCCACCCCGGTGGAGAGGCTAACGATCCCTGGTTCTGGACTGGGGAACTCCAGCAGGGAAAAGGCACCATCAAGCGCCGTGTGCGCACCAGCGTCGAACGGCACCACCAACAGGGTGACCTTGTAGTGAGCAGCCATCCCCTTGAGAAAGCGAAGCTGCTCGGCCATCACCTTGGGCGAGCCCACCACCCGACGAAGGGCCGCCTCGTCGATCACACTGATCAGCTGCGGACCGTTGGGAACATCAAGCACGCTCCTGCGGGCCATCCGAGACTCCACCTTGCGCTGGGTGTCTTCAGGCGGAACGATCCCCCCAGACTCAAAGATGGCTGAGGCGTAATCCGGGGTCTGGAGCAGACCAGGAACCACAGCTGCTTCGTAAGAGTGGATTCGGACCGCTTCAGCCTCCAGGTCAGGCAGTGGCCCGGTGAAAAGGTCAGCGTATTTGTGCCAATCACTGCGCCCCCGGGCCTCCTCGGTCAGGCTGAGAAGGTGCGCCCGCTCCTCCCCCTCCACGCCGTAGAGCGTGAGGATCGCTTCCACGTCCTTCACCGCAGGACGTCGCCACTCATTGCGCTCTGCACGGGTGACCTTGGTTGGGGACCACCCGAGTCGCTTGGCGACCTCAGGCGACGAGAGCCCGGCCTCTGCTCTCAATCTCCGCAGCGCAGCGGACAGCCTGCGTCGTCGCACGCCCGGAGCATGGCCTGTTCCCGTCACGAGTCCTCCTCCTACTTCGGGGGCGCCTCGATCGTAGTGCTCGCCCCACACCTGAGATTAATTTGAACAAAAACAAGCGGATCACTTGAACTTGACTTTGAACAAGTTCATGCTGGAGCCAGAAGCACACCCATACCGGGTGTCGCCTCCTCTACGTAAGGAGATGGCTCCGTGGCGTCAACTTTCGTGCCTGATGTCGAGCTGTACACCGAGGTCGTCCAGATCATCCGGGGCGGTGAGCCCGACTCGGACGGGATCTCGCTCGCCGGCCGCACCTCTCCCCTGCGTCCCAGCTACAACGCGAGCGCCTGCGCCTGTACCTGCATGCCGATCGCGAACAGCCTTTGGGAGGCCCTGGAGCGCCTCTCCCCCTACGCGAACAACAGCGAGATCTGGATCCGCACCCTCCCCGAAGGCGAAAAGGGCGACGCCCTGCCCGAGGGCGCCGAAGTCATCGAGACGAGGCGGGTGAGCTACCGCGTCCGCTAGATCCGTTCCGTGCCGTTGGGCGGCGCCGTCACCGCATGCGCGGCGCCGCCCATCCGCACGGCCGGACACCCCTCGATTGGAGACCCCCTGTGACGACGAAGTGCCCCGCCCCCAGCGTGATTCTGCCCCCACTGAGCGCACCCCGAGCCGCCGACTGCTCGAACTGCGGCGGTTCCGGAAAGGTCTGGCTGGAAAGTGACGGAAGCGGCCCTTGGAAGGGTAAGCAGTTGGTCGACTGTCCGACGTGCAACGGAAGTGGTCAAGCGTGAACCTGGACGATCTACACTCCCGCCTTGTCGAGCGGCTGAACACCACAGACTCGATTCGTGCTGCTTTCGCCGACCATCCACGGCACCGGTTCATCCCCGACCTGGTATGGCCCGACGTGCAGGGACTGCCGCTCATCCGGTCCGCCGACCCCAGCCGTTGGATCTCCTACGTCTACGACGATGACGCGGTGGTCACCCAGGCCAACGACGGGGGCAGCGGGGCGATCAACACCCCTTCGTCCTCCTCGTCGGCTCCCCAGGTGATGGCGGACATGATCGAGGCGGCCCGGGTCGAGCCGGGGATGCGTGTGCTGGAAATCGGCACCGGGACCGGGTGGAACGCCGCGATCCTCTCCTCCCTGGTCGGCCCCACCGGCTCGGTGACCTCGATCGAGATCGACTCCGAGGTGGCCCGCCAAGCACGTGATCACCTGACCGATTCTCCAGTGCGAGTCACCAACAGCGCGAAACCACCGGAAGGCGTCTATGACGCGGTCATCGCCACGTGTTCGGCCCATCGGATTCCCGAGGAGTGGACGCGCCACCTCACCCCCGAAGGTCTGCTCGTCTTTCCCTGGGCTCCGTACGAGACCGGCGGACCGACCCCCGTCGCCGCTCTGATCCACGGGCGGGAGGGAAATTTCGTCAGGGACGGTTCCTTCATGCGTGACCGTGGCCAGCGTGTTCCCCCGCAGCGTTTCCCCGGTATGGGAAGGGATGTCGAACGCAAAGGAAACCTTTCCTTCGGCTCCCGGGACCTGCTCGATCAGGACCTGCTGACCCGATTGGTGCTGTCCGCGCCCGACATCCTGATCAGCGTGGGCGTACGCCCCTGGACAGAAGGAACCGCCCCCATCGTGGCGCTGGGCACCGCAGACTCCTGGGCCTACATCTGGCCGGACGGCTCCACCACGAGCGGCGGTCCGCGTGACCTCCCGAAAGAGCTGGACAAGGTCTACACCGAACTCGACGCGGCGAGCTGGCCCGAGCTGCCCGAGTTCACCCTGAGGGTCTCCCCGGACCACCGCTCCCACACGATCCGCACCGACAACCTCGGCCCCTGGGAGCACAAGGTCTGATGAGTGCTTCTTCGAGGAGCTGGAGTGGGGGGCGGCCGGGCCCCTGAGCCCGGCCCGTGGGTTCCAGGGCAGGGGCCGGGAGCATGGTTTCGCGCTCCCGGCCCCAGTGGATCGGTGTTCCGGGCTACTCCCGGTCACCACCGCTCTGGGCCCGGCTCAGGACGTCGGCGACCGACTCGACGTCGGGATCGGGCACCGCCTCCAGCAGCGGCAGGGGCTCCTCGAAGTCGACCGGAGCCGCCTCGCAACGGGTGCCGACGTCCGGCAGCTTCTGGTGGATCAGGTAGTCGTCCACGATCTCGGTGGTGCAGTCGGTGCGGCCGTAGACACCGTGTCCGGCGCCCTCGTAGGTGACGAGCACACCGTCGTCGCCGAGCTGGTCCGCCAGGTTGACCGCCCAGTTGTACCCGGTGGCCGGGTCGTGGAGCGAGTTGATGACCATCAGCGGCTCGCTACCGCTCACGTCGGTCGGGGCCTGGGGGTTGCGCACATCCGTCTGCCCGAGGCAGTTGGCGAGGTCGTCGACCGCGAGCATGCCGTAGCGCACGTCGGGGGCGACGAGCCGCTCGCCGCTGCGCATGAGCGCGTTCCAGTCGCCGTAGCCGCGCACCGGAAGGCTGTAGTCGTTGCACAGCACCGCCGGGTAGGGGTAGGGCACCAACCCGTCGGGGATCTCGTCGGCGGCCTCCGCGGCCCCCGCCGGGCCGTCAGCGGACTCCGCCGGACCGTCGTCCACCACCGGAAGCTCGATGCTCTCCGGATCGTCCAACCACGCCAGCGTCGAGGCGAAGTCATGCCAGCCCGGCCCGTAACCGGAGGAGAACGCCATACCGATGAGGTCCTGCGCGGTGACCTCCCAGGAACCGTCGGGGTCCTCGATGACGAGCTCGCCCGCGTCAGCGCGCTTCAGCAGATCCGTCCACAGCGCCCGCGGGTCCTGCCCGTTCAGTTCGCACTGGGTGCTGTCCTCGCACCAGGCGACGAAGGCGTCGAAGGAGTCCTGTGCCGCCTCCGCCTGGGTCGACAGGTACTGGCGGGTGTCGAGGTCGTGGTCCATCACGCTGTCGAGCACGACGGCGCGGACCCGCTCCGGGTAGGTCGCGGCGTACTGCTGGCCCATGAGGGTTCCGTAGGAGACGCCGAAGAACGACAGTTGTTCGTCGCCCACGGCGGCCCGGATCGCCTCGATGTCGTGCACGACGCTGAGGGAATCAACGTGATCGTACAGCGGCCCGGTGTGCTCCCGGCAGTCCTCACGCAGGTCCTCGTTGAAGGCGGCACGGGCGTCGAGTTCGGTCCGGTTGTCGAACAGGGCGCCGGGATCGTCCTCCATGGTCTCGAGCGAGCACAGGACCGGGTGGCTGCCGCCGACCCCGCGGGGGTCGAAACCGACGATGTCGAACCTGTCGAGGACATCGGGGCTGAAGATCCTGGGCGCGGCGAGCGCGAAGCCCACCCCGGAGCCTCCGGGGCCGCCGGGGTTGATCACCAGGGATCCGATGCGCGCGTCGGAATCGCTCGCGGGGATACGGGCCAGGGCGAGGTCGATCGTCTCGCCGTCGGGGTCGTCCCAGTCGATCGGGACGGTCAGGGTGCCGCATTCGGCGTCGGGGCTTTCCTCCTCCCCGCAGGTCTCCCAGTCGATGTTCTGGACCGGGGTCTCGGGGAGGGGGTCGGCCAGGGCGGGCGGCGCCATGAGGGGGATGGCCAGCCCTGGCACGAGGATGAGGGGGAGCAGCGCTCCACGCTTCATTCACTTCTCCTTCGGGGGGGTCGACGCTCTTCTGCGGAGAATCGCAGACAACGGGGGTATCGCCATTCGGTCCGTGGACGGTTCTGTGGATACCCAGGCGTTGCCGAGGAAACCGGCCTCCGCCCCGGGATTCCGTCTCTTTCGTGTTCGCGCTGCCTTCCGGGACAGGAACTTCTGACTGCTGGGGCACGGATTCCCGGGACGCGAAAAGGCGCCGAAGGCCTTCACGGCCCTCGGCGCCCGATGCGGCTTTATCCCACAGCCCTCAAGGCTGTTTTCTCAGCCCCCAGGACTGTTTTCCCAGTTCCTAGGACTGGACGTCGATCACGCCGGTTCCGGCGCCGGCTTCGACAGTGGCCTTGGCGTCCTCGGGACTCTGCGCCTCGTACTCGTAGGGCACCGTGAAGTCGGTGGTCGACTCCAGGTGCTCGTGCGGGGTGTCCACGAACGCGTTGTCGACCAGGTTCCAGTAACCGGTCTCGGAACTGCCGTACCACCAGCCCACCGGACCCTGAATCTGACCGGCGTGCGAATCCGTGCTACCCGACCCCACGTTGTCGAAGTGGTTGCCCTCGACCAGGATGCGAGCACCCATCCGGGCGTTGATCGCCGAACCGTCGATGTCCTGGAAGACGTTGTTGAGCATGTGCACATCCGCGTGGCGCACCAGCGGCACCCGGGTGTTCAGGTTGCTGAACAAGTTGTGGTGGTAGGTGATCCGGTCCGGACCGGAGCTGGGATTGTCGTTGTGACCCACCAGAGCGGTCTTCCAGTGGTCCTCGAACTTGTTCCAGGAGACGGTGACGTACTCCGAACCGTGCTTGATGTCGACAAGACCGTCGTAGAAGTCCTTGTCGACACCCTCCTTCTCACTGCTGAACTCGTTGTGGTCGATCCACACGTTCGAGCTGTTCTCCGTCACCTCCAGGGCATCACCCTCGCCCTGGGAGACGTTACGGATCGCCAGGTTGCGGAAGACGACGTTCTCCGAACGGGTGACCTTGAAGCCGATCCCGTCGAACCGACCGTCCTCGCCCACACCCAGGACGGAGACGTTGGAGACGTCCTTGACGTCGATCTTGTCCTGGCTGACCTGGTCCGGGGTGACGGTGACGTCGACGTAGACCACCAGACCCTCGTCGGAGTCGGCCCGGATGTGCTCCTTGAGCACCTCGTAGAGCGCCTCACCCGGGGTGCCCTCCTCACTCCAGGAGGAGTACTCACTCAGCAGGTACTCGTTGACGCTGTCAGCGCCGAAACCACCGGTGGTCCCACCGTTCATCGACGCGTAACCGACCGGGACGTCACTGAGCGGGTCAGCTGCGGCCGCGGCGTCGAGCGCGTCGGTGTTCCCGCTGAGCTCATCGCTTCCGGTGCTGCCGGGGACGAGGAACCAGGCTCCCGCGAACAGGCCGAGGCCGGCGGTGGCGGCGAGCCCCAGGAGCGCGGGCCTCTTTTTCGTCGTTGTCATGGCTTTCCTTTCGACCGGCGGCAGCGGGGACATGGGGGTCATGAGAAAACGCCGCCGGCAAGCGCACACAGACCGATACTGGCCGGAATGGCGCGCTGGTGGAGCATCCTGTACCACCCGCGAAAAGAATGTCAAACGCTGCTGCTCAAGGGCTTGTGGAAAGTGATTTCCCGCTGGACCAGCCATTCTGGAAATTTTCCAGAACGACGTTCTAGTGAGACTTTCATCATAAAAACGACCGAGGTCGCGGCGGGAAAGCCGAGGAAATCCACAACTCGTCGAGCACGGGGCGCCGCCTACGACTTCTGGTGTAGGCGGGCGCCTCGGGTCACGACTTCGGGCGTATGGGTCCGGAGCGTCGCGCTCCGTAGCTTCGGTGGTGCCGGAGGAGAGCCCCCGGCCAGTCGGAGGCGAGACCCCCGACACCACGACGAAGGAGACCGTATGACCCTCCGCCGCATCACGGTGGTCGCCGCGGCGGCCGCACTCCTGGCCGTCACCGCCGCCTGTTCGTCCGACGACACCGAGGGCATCCCCTCCGCCGGTTTCGCACACTCAGAGACGTCTTCGCCTACGCGCGAACCGAAGGCCTCGAAGCTACGACTGGACAGCACCGAGGTCCAGTCCCCTCGCCCCGGGCGAACAAGCCCAGCCGCCGCGCGTTCGTCTCGGGCAAGAAAAAGATGAACACCAAGAGGGGCG
Source organism: Nocardiopsis valliformis DSM 45023 (assembly GCF_000340985.1). Taxonomy (NCBI): domain Bacteria; kingdom Bacillati; phylum Actinomycetota; class Actinomycetes; order Streptosporangiales; family Nocardiopsidaceae; genus Nocardiopsis; species Nocardiopsis valliformis. The sequence continues at coordinate 86,824 of NZ_ANAZ01000029.1, read as the reverse complement.
CCTCACCTGAGGAAGTGGCGGCCTGGGAAGCCGAGCGTCACGGGCAACCCTCCGAGAGGATCTGCGTGGAGCACGCCAACGCCGAACACAAGGTGTGGCGGCCCCAGCGATACCTCGGACGGCGCGACGATTTCAACGAGACCTACCCCGCCATCCCCGACCGGGTCTCCGACCGCGCCGCCCCGCGGTGATCACCCACGAGCCGATCCGCCGGGCCGGCGCACCCCGAGCTCAATCGCACACCACGCCGTTACAGATCCCCGCCGACGAATGTCAAATGCGACCACAACAGACCAGGTCAAAAAGCCTTTAGGGCACCAAGCTGGACGCAAATGACATAACGATGTTAGGGTCGCCGCGACCCCACAAAAGCCTTACTGATGGAGATCAATGTCCCCCTCCGCAGTACCACGCTTGTCATTGTCTCAGCGCTAATGGTCCTCCTGTGGCAGCCTGCGACATCCCTGGCAGAAACACGGGAAACCGCACCCGACCAGGAGATCATCTCCGACGGCAACGGAGAAATCGAACCGCTCGCCAACGACAGCAAAGCGGTCAACTTCAGCAACGGCGCCAGAATCGTAGCGAACGTCTACATCGCAAGCTATGGGGCTAAGAGCCGCTCTTACCGAACCTCGGCCATCATCGAGAACGGCCCAGCCCCGCGCTCCGGAACCGACTGGGTCCGAAACACGACCAGCTTCTCCTCCTGGGGGATTTCCTCCAGCTTGGACGCTTTCGGGCAAAGCGGAAGCGAGGTAAGCACCAGCTGGACGAACAACAACGGGGCCCGCGGATCGTACCTGTCCGGCAACGTCGTCGCGAACACGTTCACCTTTCGAGTGACCGGGACCACAACAGGTTTCGGCTACTACTACGGCATGACTCGCAGCGTGACCGCGACCACTTCGACGCTGACCTGATCCCGTGTCAAGCAAAACCACGACGCCGGAGCGCCCCGCACAGGGGGGCTCCGGCCCGTCGTTCGCAAGCGTTCCCCTCCGTTCCCTGACCATAGCCGTTTCATGCTGCTTCCTGATCACCTCGTGTCAGCTTTTCTCCGGGAAATCCGGACAACCGGAACACCGTGACGACCTATTGTCTGATTTGGCGTCGCTGCGCACAGAAGAGGGCCTCTACGCGCATCCCGTACCAGACCAGGGTGCTGAGAGCTGGAACTCAACCTTTCACGGCAGCAGGGTCGTGGAAATCGCGGGCGGCTCATCAATCGACTTTCAGATTGACACCGAAAGCGAGCTGCTCTCCGACGCCGTCGCCGAGCATGGAATCCATGGATACTGGTGGTACTCTCAAACCCCCGGGATCCCACTCCCAGACCAGGATTACATCGATGATTTCAAATCAATTTTCCCACCCGAAACCACCGGCGCCAATGAAGTAGATATTGCCAATCTAACCGTAGCACTGGAAACCGCTGACGCCTGGGGTGTCGAACTTTCGGATCAACAGAACGAGGAGCTCATCCAATTCGTGAATCGGGCGGCAGGAACTACTGACAAACCCTTCCTGCTGTGTCGATCCGCACGGTCGCTGGAGCTCCTCGGAGAAGAGGCAAATCCGATCGCGAAAACCTGGGAAACAAACTTCGAGCCGACTGATGTGACCAGCCCGCATGAGTTGATGGACGTCTATGGTTCACTCTGCCTCTACGAATACCAGGGGAATCTGAACCCAGGCGCACAGAGTGACGCGCGTGAGGCCCTGGAGCCGTTGTTGGAAAACCCAGATCAGTTTCAGGACTTCGACGCCTACTATCTGGCTTCTTCCTGGGAACTCGCCGACGGCGACACATCACTGCTAGCCCCGCTCTCAGAGGCCGTGGAGGAACGGATCTCTCCGGAGACCGGCATGGTGAGAGAAGCGACCACCGTCCTGGGAACGCTTCAGGCAACGTACATGGTGGGATGGCTGGCTTATTCCGTCAACGCAGAGGACGAGGTCTACGATTCGGATACGGTCTCGGCGACTCGGCGACTCGTCATCGAGGCACGTCAGCGCGGAGAGAATTTCGAGGAGCTGTACGGCGGCCTGATTCTTCGACAGGCCGGTGAACCCGACCCAGACCTTGAGGCGTCCGCCGTCGACTGGGCGCTCGGCCACCTGGATTCACTCACGCTGGGGAAGGACAATATTCGCGCGGTACACGAACTCATATTCCTCGTGGAGCAGTTGGATTCCTCAGCGCGGATACCGGACCTGCCGGTCTCCCTATTCGAGGTGGGTGACCGCGAGGACCGCCTGCACGCCTGGCAGCTGTTGTCGTTGCGCCACCACGTCGAGGCCGAAGACGAGCTGTTGGAGCACTTCGCAGACCTGATCGAGTCCACTCCGGCGATTCTCGAAGAGGAACAGGACAGCCTGAGCATGGTCGAGGTCGATGCGGCCGTACCCGTCGCGAGCATGGAGGCGGGGATCAATGACATCCTGTCACTTCTTTCGCCGTGGGGGGGAGCAACAGCGCGGTTGCGAGGAGTTCGACGAGCTCTACCGGCCTTGGGACAGCGCTTCCGAGTGCGACCTCGGATCCACTGTGCGCGCCACCAGGACGGGGCTCCGATGACCTCGGACCATCTCTACGGCACGCCGACCTCCCACGGAAACGCTCCACCTGTCCTGGACCTGGTCCGTGTACGCAAGGGCTATTCCGGGACCCCGGTCATCCAGGAGGCCACCATTCACTCACCCGGTTCGGAGACGGTCACCTTCCAAGGCCCCTCAGGTTCCGGTAAAAGCACCCTCCTCAACGTTGTCGGCCTCCTGACGAGTCCCGATGCCGGAACCGTGGCCATCAAAGGAACCTCCACTCGAGAGCTGGGTGAGGAGGGCCGCGCCCGCATCCGTCAGCGGGAGATCGGATTCGTCTTTCAGGACAGCCATCTTCTGCCAGCGTTGACGACCCTGGAGAACGTCATGCTTCCCTCGACAGCTCCACCGTCTGACACCGTGCGGAGGGCGCGAGGGCTGCTCAATGATGTCGGACTCTCGCATCGCACGGACTCCTCCGTACGGTACCTGTCGGGCGGTGAGGCCAAACGTGCCGCTATCGCGCGCGCCCTGATCAACGCACCGAGCTTGATCCTGGCGGATGAGCCCACGGCAGGGCTCGACTTGGAGTCGTCCCTGGCTGTTCTTGACCTACTCGACTCCCAGCGATCCAGCGGAGCCGCGGTTCTCATCGCCTCCCATGACCCCGTCGTATCCACAAGATCCACACGGGTGGTCAAGCTGGTCGGCGGGTGCCTGGCCTCCGAGCCGGTTGATCGGGGAGAGCGGGATGACTGACTGGCACATCATTCGGCGCAATCTTTCCGCCCGGGTGCGTGTCAGCCGGGCCCCACTGGTATTCACTGCCCTCGGAGTAGCCTTCGCCCTGGTGTGCTTGACGGCAACGTTGACTCTGTTGTCCTACACCCAGGACAACATCAGCGGAGCCGCGGCCAACCGGAGCGTGGAAATCGACTCGGTACAGTCAGGAGAAGACGTCACACTGGATGATCGGGCTCTGGACGAAATCGCCGCCCTACCCAAGGTCGACGCGGTCCACCCCTGGTTCCAAGAAGGCTTCCTCCTTGTCGACCAGGATTACCCTGCCGGAGTCCTATGGGCGACCCCCCGCATGGAGTACGGTCAGCCGCCCCTCATCGACCACGTCGGGGAGGAGCCAGCGGCACCGGGCGACCTGAGCGACAACGAGGTTGTCCTGCCCGACCAGGCCTCGGGAGTGGATCTCTCCGTTCTTCTCGGCAAGACAGTCGAGGTGGAGTACACCGTTGCCACCGGGCCGGACACCGGCGAGCCGGGATACACGGAGTTCAAGGTCGTGGGACTGTACGACTCGGGTTACGGTGCGCCAGACGGCCCTGGAGCGGCCTACCTCTCCCCATCGACCGTGCGTGAACTGGTCGCGGCAAGGGAGATGGTCGCTCCCGAGGAGGTCGGAGCCCGCGTCGCCTACCCCAAGGCCGTGGTCGAGGTTTCCGAGGAGGGGTTCGTCCTCGAAGTACAGCGGTCCCTGGCCGAGCAGGGATTCGCGGTGAGCAGCGTGCAATCCCTGACGAGCGAGGTTCCCAGCAGCACCAGACTTCTGCAGGTGTTGACCTGGGCCCTGATCGCGGTCGTCACTGTTTACTGCGCGGGCACCGGCGTGTCCTTCGGCTCTGACGTGGTTCGTAACAGACGTAAGGAGATCGGCCTCCTGAAGGCCGTGGGGTTCTCCCGGCGCAGGGTTACCCGGCTCCTCCGCGCTGAACTGGTCTCCTTCGGGTTGCTCACCGGGGTCACGGGCACTGTTCTCGGAGCGTTGCTGGCCGGAGCGGTTCTCGCTGTGGCCAGGCTCGCTGTCCTCCCTGAACTCGCTTTGCCGCCCGCGGCACCGTTGTTGGCCGCCGTGGCCGCGCTGATGGCTCTGCCCGCGGTATCCCTGTGCGCGGGAAGCCTCCGACAGATACGCGCAGCGACCTCAATCCCCGCAGATGACGCCCTCCGCGATCTTCGTACGGCATGAGCGAACAGCGTTGGGAAGATGGTGCTGCCCGCGGCCGTCCGGTGTGGGAGAGCCACGGCGAACTGGACGACCGCTTCCATCACGAGGCGGTGCCGAGCACCAGCGGGGCCACCCACCACGTGTTCTGGAGGCGCTGACCCTCGCGCCCTCGGCGGGGCGGCTCAGCCTCCGATGTGCTTCTTCCAGGGGCCGTCAGCGACGAGCCAGTGCGGAACGATCCGGATCGGGAAGGGCAGCTCGGTTTCGAAGACATCCTCTCCATAGACCTGGGTGATGTCCCGATACTGGCCGTTCTCCAGGCGCATCTCGCTGATGCCGACCTTGTCCGGGTGCGGATTGACGATCCAGTAGGACTCGATCCCGAAGTCGGCGTACTCGGCGCGCTTGGTGTTGCTGTCGCGGAGCACGCTCTCGGGGGAAAGGATCTCCACGGCCAGCAGCGGCGGCTTGGTGAGGTAGGGGCGTTCAGCGGCGTCGGCGCGGATGACCGCCAGGTCGGGGATCCGGTGGTGGGTCCGGTCCGCGTTGAAGTTGACGCCGGGGCCGGTGAGGACGGTGAACTCGTCGGGGGCTCCCGCGGTGAGATGGTAGGTCAGGCGGGAGTCCACACACGTGTGGTCGAAGACAGGGGCCGGAGACACGTCAAGCTTCCCCTCGACCAACTCGTAGCGCCGCCCGTCGTCCGGCATACGTGCCAGGTCGTCGACATTCAGGGGCTGGTCGGATGCTTCCGTGTCCCGGATGCTCATGACAGACATACTGCCTCCTCCGCTGCATGAGGGCCAGTATCCAGCGCGGTTCCCCGGTTACCGGCGGGTTTGCCGAAGAACCCGGGACGGCGAGCCGGTGCGGTCGATGACCGATGCCAGATCCACGCTCAGCCTTCCCCGGGACCTCGAAGGTGTGGGGCAGGGCCCTCAGGCACCCTCCACGAGGTAGCGGAGCTCCTGGACGGCGAACCACATGAGTTCGTGGTCTTCGGCGGCTTCGGAGGCCGGGTCCGCGGCGGCCTCGGCGATGTCGGGGGCCGCGTCGGCGTCGTCCACATGGGCGGACTTGAGCTTCTTGTAGGGCACGCCCCCCAGAACTTTGACCCGGGCGACGCCGTCAGCGTGGCTGGCCTCGTGTTCCACGATGTGGTCGGGCATCTCGGCGGCCAGCACCACGCGTCGGCGGGGCGCTTCGGGGTCCTCGGTGAGAAGTCTGAGCGAGGCCTCGGCGGCCGCGTACATGGCGTCGTACTCGGCCTCCTCGGCGTCGCCGTCGGGTCCCTGGTCAGCGGTGAAGGCGGTGAGGGCCTCGCCTTCCAGGCGGCCCGCGTCGAGCAGGGCGGCCAGGGCGGGGACGGTACTGGGCAGGAAGACGTACATGGGCACTCCAGGGCGCGGTCGGGTCCCTACGAGTTTCCCAAAGAACCCGAGGTGACCGGACCGGCGCCCCACCGACCGGGTCGGGGTCAGGCCGAGATCAGGCCCGGATCAGGCCGGCTGGCGTTCGCGTTCTCCTTCGGAGGCCAGGAAACGGGACAGCTCCCGGCGGGTGCTCTCCACGTCGGTGTGCAGGATGCCGGTCATACCCAGGGACTCCGCGGTCTCGATGTTGTGTGCCAGGTCGTCGATGAAGACGCACTCCTCGGGCTCCAGGCCGAGGCTCCGGCAGGTGTGCAGGTAGATGCGTTCTTCGGGCTTGCGCATACCCACCTCGCCGGAGATGACCACCGTGTCGAAGGTGACGGCGAAGTGCTCGCGGGGGTAGCCGTTGCCCCAGGAGTTGGACAGCAGCGCGGTGCCGTGCCCGCTCCCCCTCGCGTGGCGCAGGGTTTCGTACATGTCGTGGACCGGGTCGAAGTTCGAGAACATGCGCTCGATGAGACCCTCGGCCCGCACCGGACCGCCGTGGGTGGAGCGCAACAGGGCGGCGAGGTCGCGCTCGAACTCCCGGGTGTCGATCTCGCCCCGCTCCAGCGCGTGCACGGGGTTGTCCGGCACGCTGCCGTCGAAGTAGGGGCGCATGACCTCGTAGTAGTGGTCGATGTCGATGCGGTCGGCCCTGAGCCAGGCCTGGATTCCGTCGGGCAGGGGTGGGGTGAGCACACCGCCCCAGTCGGAGATGACCCCTCGTCGGGTGCCGGTCATCCGATCGCCTCCTTCGGTGATCGCCGTAGGGACCACCCGCCCGGCTCTTCGGGCTTGCGAAGGACCGGGCGGGGAACGGTTCTTCCCGTTCCCCGCCCGGTTCAATCTTCGTGGAACTCGCGAAGCACGCGAAGCACCGGAAACCGAACTCTCAGCAGCCCGGCACTCAGTAGCCCAGCCCGGTTCCGGAACTCACGTCGGCGCCGGGGATGTCCACCGGCAGCTTCCCGGAGGGGTTGATCTCACCCGCGATCGCCTTGGCTGCGGCCACCCGGGAGACCTCCACCGCCGAGTACAGGGCGATGTAACCCGCCACCTCGGGGAACGCCTCCAGGTCGTAGGGGCCGCCCTGGGCGACCACGACGACCGGTGTGCCCGCCGCCTCGCCCGCCGAGACCATACCCTGCTGCTCCTGCGAACCGCGGGCGCCGTTGGTGCCCACCACGAGCACCTCCTCGCCACTGTCCACGACGTCCAGCCCGGCGTCGGCCAGGGCCGGGGAGATCCGGTCCGCGCCCACGCCCTGCACTCGCACGCGTGTGCCCTCGGCGAGCGGCAGGAGGTCCCCCGCGTTCTGTACGAGGGTCACGGAGGCGTCGGCCACCCGCTGGGCGGCTTCGGCGTGCTCGGGGTCCTCCAGGGCCTTAGTGGCCTCGGCCGGGTCGGCGGACTCGCCCTCGAGGACCCCGCGCTTCTCCTTGAGCGTGAGGATGCGCAGCACCGACTGGTCGATGCGTTCCTCGGTGAGGCGGCCGCTCTCGACCGCCTCGCGGATCGCGGAGACCGCGGCGCCCGGGTCCGGCGGCATGAGCAGCTGGTCCACCCCGGCTTCCAGCACGCGTACGGCGATCTCGCCGTCGGCGTGGCGCTGGCGCACGCCCTCCATGTTGAGGGCGTCGGTGGTGACCACACCGTCGTAGCCGAGCTCCTCGCGCAGGATGCCGTCGATGATCGCCGGGGACAGCGTGGCCGGGTCCGGGTCCTCGTCGGTGTCCAGCTGCGGCATGAGCACGTGGGCGGTCATGATGGCATCCACGTCGGCGTCCACGGCCGCCTGGAACGGCGGCAGGTGCTCGGCCTCCCAGGTCTCGCGCGGCAGGTCAATGACGGGCAGCCCGGTATGGCTGTCGACGTCGGTGTCCCCGTGGCCCGGGAAGTGCTTGACCACCGGGGCCACGCCGTGTTCGGCGTAGGCGGCGGCCTCGGCGAGCACCATCTCCGAGACCAGCTCCGGGTCGGAACCGAAGGAGCGGATCCCGATGACCGGGTTGTTGGGGTCGGTGTTGACGTCGGCGTCGGGCGCGTAGTTCATGTTGATGCCGACGGCGGCGAGCTCGTCGGCGGTGGTGGCGGCGCGCAGGGCGGCGAGCTCGGTGTCACCGGTGGCGCCGACCGCCATGGCGTCCGGGAACAGGGTGCCCACGGGCATCCGGACCACCAGGCCCTGTTCCTGGTCGATGCTGAGGAACAGCGGGACGCCCTGCCCCTGTTCGGCGGCCAGGTCCTGGACGCCCGAGGACATCTCGGCGATCTGCTCGGCGTCGTTGAGGTTGGCGTCGAAGTAGATGATGCCGCCGGGACGGTGCGCCTCGATCATCGCGGCGTTGTCTGCGGCAGTGGTTCCCTGCGCGGTGAGGACCAGGAGCTGGCCGATCTTGTCGTCCAGGTCCATGTCCGCGAGCAGCTGGGGCGCCAGGACCGGTTCGAAGGGCTCGGCTGTGGCGCCGGTGCTCGTCTCGTCGTTCTCAGGCGAGGGGTCCACCTCCTCGGGTGTGGAACAGGCAGTGGTGATCAGGGTGAGGGCCACGCAGGCCGGGGCCAGGGCACGTGGAACGGACCGTCGCATATGGGACTTCATCTCCGCCGAATCGCTGGTTGCGGGCGGAGACTACCCGGTCATGGGACCAGGCGGGACGCACCCCGCCGTGGCAATGACCATGGTGGGGTCCGGGATCGGGCCCCGGGATCAGGCCGGGCCCGCGCGAACGCGGTGAGGAGCGGGCGAAGCCGCCTCGGTGAGACCGGAAAGATCGCTCCGGTCGGGGAAGGTCACTCCCAGACGAACAGCACCTCCCCCGGCTCGACTGCGCCACAGGCGAGTTCGGAGAGGGCGCCGGGTTCGGCGTCCAGGGCCACCACGGGCACGACCGAGGGTTTGCCCAGGGAGGCCACCATGCCGGGTGACCAGCGCACCACCGGGGTGCCCTCCGCCACCTGCGATCCCTCCTCGGCGAGGAGGGTGAACCCCTCGCCCGCGAGCTGCACGGTGTCGATGCCCAGGTGGACGAGGACACCGCGCCGGTTGTCGGCGGCCATGACCACATAGGCGTGCGGGTGGAGTTTGACCAGGGTCCCGGCGATGGGGGAGACCGCCTCGTGCCAGGACTCCTGACCGCCTTCCTGGCCCGGTTCGGGATGGACCGCCACACCGGGGCCGACCATGCTCTGGGAGAACACGGGGTCCGGCACCGTCTCCAGGGACATGGCTGTTCCGGGGACGGGGGAGAGTACGCGCAGCGCACGGTTCACGTCTGACATGACGGAGGTCTTCCCTTGGGGCGGGACTTAACCCGGAAAAGGGCCGGCCAGAAGAGCACAAAGGCCTGACTTTCTCCGGCCCGCCCGTCCGGGACGGTCCGACGGGCTATTCCAACAGGTCCCGGATGTCGTCGGTGAGGGAATCCGCCTCCGGGCCGACCACGACCTGGACGACCCTGCCCGAGACGAGGACACCGTGCGCGCCCGCCGCCTTGAGATCAGCCTCCCGTACGAGTGCCGGGTCGCTGACCTCGGTGCGCAGCCGGGTGATGCAGGCCTCGATGTCCTCGATGTTGGCCGCGCCGCCCAGCCCGGCGACGATCGCCGTTGCCTTGTCCGCCATGTGCCCTCCGTGCTCTACCCGGGTCACGTGACCCGGGGGTCTCAGCCGAGCTTAGAGGTGGCGTGACTCACACGCCAGAGTCGGCGCGGTAGCCAGTTCGGCGGTGCGGTCGATCGTCGCCGGGAACCGGATGTCAGTCGGTGCGGCCGGTGTCTCCGTCGGGCTTGCCTCCGGAGTCCTTGCCGGGCGGGGCGTCGGGGCCGGGTTCCGTCGTACCGTCGGCGGTGGCCGGGGTGGTGTGCGGGGCGGCCGTGGCGAGCTCTTCCTCGTCGCGTTCACGTCCTGGGGTGGGGAAGTTGAGCTTCGTGATCAGCAGGTAGAAGACCCCGAAGTAGACCAGGAAGTAGAACACCCCGAACAACAACAGGATCCCCAGCCCTTGGGTGTTGTCCTTCGTGGCGTTCAGCAACAGGTCGATCAGGCCCGCTGAGAAGCCGAAGCCCAGTTGGACGTCGAGGGCGTTCATCAGTGCCATGGAGATACCGGTGAGCACGATGTGCACCGCGAACAGCACCGGGGCCACGAAGATGAACGCGAACTCCACCGGCTCGGTGATGCCCGTGACGAACGCGGTCAGCGCCGCCGGGATCATGAGCGAGCCCACCTGCGCCCGCCTGGCCTTGGACGCGGTCAGCCAGATGGCCAGCGCGGCGCCCGGCAGGCCGAACATCAGCACCGGGAAGAAGCCGGACAGCATGCCGCCCGCGGTCGGATCCCCGGCGAAGTAGCGGGGGATCTCTCCGTGGATGACCGTGCCGTCGTCGGCGGTGTAGGTGCCGGAGACGAACCAGATAAACGAGTTCACCACGTGGTGCAGGCCCATCGGCAGCAGGATGCGGTTGATGACCCCGTAGATACCTGCGCCGAGCGCGCCCGCGCCGATGATGCTCTCACCCAAGTTCTGGATCCACATGCCGACGATCGGCCAGAGCAGGCCCAGCACCACGCCCATGCCCAGACCGGCCAGGGCCGTGACGATGGGAACGAAGCGGCGGCCGCCGAAGAAGCCCAGCCAGGTGGGAAGTTTGATGCGGTGGTAGCGCTGCCACAGCACGGCGGCGATCAGACCGATCGCGATCCCGCCGAGCACATCGGTGGGGTTCTTGATCGCGTGGTTGATCACCGGTGCGACGGCGTTGACCGACTCGGGGTCGGTGAGCGGTTCCCTGGTCACCGGATCGGTGGCCAGGGGGTAGCTGGTCAGCCGGGAGCCGATGTCGCCGGTGGCGCCGTCGAAGGTCACCATCGTCCAGGTGGAGACCCGGTCGAAGACCAGGTAGCCGACCACGGCGGCCAGGGCCGTGGAGCCGTCGGCGCGTTTGGCGAAGCCGATGGCCACACCGATGGCGAACAGCAGCGGCAGAGCTTCGAAAATGGCTTCACCGGCGGTGCCGACCGCGCCGGAGACCGGCTGCATCCAGCCCATCCCGTTGAGCCCGGCCAGGCCGTCGGCGCCGAGGAGGTCGTCCTGGCCGAGGCGGAGCAGGATCGCGGCGGCGGGCAGGACCGCGATCGGCATCATCAGGCTGCGGCCGAGCCGTTGGAGCAGGGCCAGGGCCGTGGAGCCGCGCTTGGCCGCGCCTGAGGGCTCGGCAGAGGAGGCCGCAGAGGCCTCGGCGGGTGTGGGGTCCGACATGGTGGGGGGTCCTCCCTCTCGGACGCGCGCCCCCGGGGGCGCTCGGCGTCAGTCGCCGTGCTGCCGCGGATCGAGGCGGGAGTGCAGCTGATAGCGGTCAGCACGGTAGGTGGACAGCGCGAGTTCCACACACTGTCCCTTGGCGAAGCTTCGGCGCTGCATGACCAGCACCGGGCTTCCAGCGGGTAGGCCAAGGAGACGGGAGTCGGCCGAGTCGCAGATCCCGGCCTCGATGGTCTGTTCTCCGGAATCCAACAGGATGTCGAACTCGTTTTCCAGGACCTCGTAGAGGGATCGTTCGGCGAGGTCGTGATCCTCCAGGCCCGGAACCATGGCCGCGGGGATGTTGGAGCGCTCGACCGCCATGGGTTCGTCGTCGGCAGTACGCATGCGTTCGATGTGGTGGACGAGGGTGCCGGGGGCGATGTCGAGCATGCGCGCGGTGTGCCCGCTGGCCGGGATGACCTGTCGGATCAGCTCACGGGCGCCCGGTTCGAAGCCGCGGGCCCGCATGTCCTCGCTGAAGGAGGCCAGCACCAGGGACATCTCGATCTTGGGCCGGGCCACGAAGGTGCCCTTGCCCGGGACCCGGTACAGGCGGCCCTCGGCGACCAGGAGGTCGATGGTCTGGCGCACGGTCATGCGGGAGAGGCCGTAGGTGGTGCTGAGCTCGCGCTCGGAGGGGACCATGTCGTCCACGCCCAGCCCGGCCGAGGTGATCCAGTCCAGCAGCAGGTCGCGGAGTTGGACGTACTTGGGCAGTGGGTTGCTGGCGTCGATCGACATGGTGCGGGCGGCCTTCTCGGTCGGCGATTCGGGCTGGCGTTAGACCTTAGCGCGGCATCTGCCCCGACATCTGACGCTTGCCGGGTCGTGCCGGATTCTGACTGGTATAGTCCGGACTAGACCATAGCTCGACCCGCGTGTCAATCCTCCTTGTGCCACGCGGCGCGAACCAGCATCGTGGCTGGCCAAAGGGATAGTTCCGGGCCGCCAACGAACGATCGACGCGGCCCCCGGCGCATGTCCAGGACCGCCCGCCCACACCGGAAGGCTCCGCATGACCACCACGACCAGCGTGATGCGCTCCGAGATCGCCGAACAGCCCGAGGCCCTGCGACGCACGTTCGCCGAGCTGCTGCCGCTGCGCGGCGAGATCGAGGCGCTCGGCCGCACCACCAAGCACGTCCTGTTCATCGCCCGCGGCTCCTCGGACAACGCGGCCGTCTACGGCAGTTACCTCCTCCAGGCGCACACCGGCCGCCTGGCCACGCTGGGCTCCCCGTCCATCGCGACCGCCTACGGCGCCAAGATCGACCTCTCGGACGTTCTCGCCGTGGCCATCTCCCAGTCCGGCAAGACCGAGGAGATCGTCGAGACCATGCGCTGGGCCGCCGACTGCGGCGCCCGGACCGTGGGCGTCACCAACGGCGCGGACTCCCCGCTGGCCGCCGAGGCCGACGTCGCCCTGGTCACCCGGGCCGGGAACGAGCTGGCCGTGCCCGCCACCAAGACCTACAACACACAGCTGGCCGCGCTGGCGGTCCTCGCCCTGGGACTGGGCGCCGACCTGGACGCCGGGGAGCTGGAGCTGGTGCCCGAGGGCATCGAGCAGACCCTCGCCGCGCCCACGGACGCCCTGGAGGAGATCGTGGAGCGGATGGTCGCCGTGCAGGGCGCGGTGATCTCCGGGCGCGGCATGGCCTTCTCCACGGCGCTGGAGGCGGCGCTCAAGCTCAAGGAGGCCTGCTACCTGCACGCCATGGGGCTGTCCTACGCCGACCTGCTGCACGGCCCGATCGCCGTGGTGGACCCGCGCACCCCGGCACTGCTGGTCGCCGCGCCCAGCGGCCCCACCTTGGAGGGCACGGTCGCCCTCGCCGAGCGGGCCCGCTCCGCGGGCGCCCCGGTGTTCGGCTTCGGCGGCGGTTCGACCCTGGCCGCCGCGAGCGACCTGTCCGTGCCGATCCCGGACGTGCCCGAGTGGGTGTCGCCGATGAACCTCATCGTGCCCGCCCAGCTGCTCACCGAACGCCTCGCCCGCCGCCTGGGCTACAACCCCGACGTCCCCCGGGGCCTCAACAAGGTCACGCAGACCTCCTGACCCCGGACTCCGGGTTCCCGACGGCCCGGCACCGCCCCCACGCGGTGCCGGGCCGTCGGTGTGGAAGGACCCGAACAGGGAAGTACCGAAAGAAATTCAGCGGATGATGTCGAGAACCCGTGGCCGGCTCCGTCCCCGGAGTGAACGCGACCACCATGGTTCGCACGAGCCACCGAGGAGAGACATCATGGCCAAGTACCTGCTGCTCAAGCACTACCGAGGTGCCCCGGCCGCGGTCAACGACGTGCCCATGGACCGGTGGACGCACGAGGAGATCTCGGCCCACGTGAAGTACATGAACGACTTCGCCGACCGGTTGAAGGAGACCGGCGAGTTCGTGGACGCCCAGGCGCTCGCCCCCGAGGGGACGTTCGTCCGCTACGACGGCGAGGGCCGCCCCCCGGTCACCGACGGCCCGTTCGCCGAGACCAAGGACCTGATCGCGGGCTGGATGCTGATCGACGTCGACAGCTACGAGCGCGCCGTTGATCTGGCCGGTGAGCTCTCGGCCGCCCCCGGGGCGAAAGGGGAGCCGATCCACGAGTGGCTCGAACTGCGACCGTTCCTGACCGAGCCGTCCACCGTCACGGAGTAGTGCCGGTGAACGATGCCATGCTGCGGGCTCTGGTCCCCGCGGTGATCGGGGTCCTCGTCCGTCGCGGAGCGGACTTCGCGACGGCCGAGGACGCCGTCCAGGACGCCCTGGTCGAGGCGGTTCGCGTCTGGCCGGACGACCCTCCCCGGGATCCGAAGGGCTGGCTGGTCACCGTGGCCTGGCACCGGTTCCTGGACTCGGCCCGGGCCGAGAGCGCCCGCCGCAGACGTGAGGAGCTCGTCGACGAGGAACCCAAACCCGGGCCGGTGTCCTCGGTGGACGACACACTCCGGCTCTACTTCCTGTGCGCCCACCCGTCGCTGACGCCCTCGTCCGCGGTCGCGCTCACCCTGCGCGCCGTGGGCGGGCTGACCACCCGGCAGATCGCCCAGGCCTACCTGGTACCCGAGGCGACCATGGCGCAGCGGGTCAGCCGGGCCAAGCGCACTGTCGCTGAGGAGCGTCTGGTCCGGCCCGGGGACGTGGCCACCGTGCTGCGTGTGCTCTACCTGGTCTTCAACGAGGGCTATTCGGGCGAGGTGGACCTGGCTGCGGAGGCCATCCGGCTGACCCGGCAGCTCGCCACCGGGATCGACCACCCCGAGGTGGCAGGGCTGCTCGCCCTCATGCTGCTGCACCAGGCCCGCCGGGCCGCCCGGACCACGCCCGACGGCGCCCTGGTACCGCTGGCCGAACAGGACCGCGGGCTGTGGGACACCCACCTGATCGCCGAGGGGGTCGGGATCCTCCAGGCCGCCCTGGCCCGCGACCGGCTGGGCGAGTACCAGGCCCAGGCCGCCGTCGCCGCGCTGCACGCCGACGCGCCCACCGCCGAGGAGACGGACTGGCCGCAGATCGTCGAGTGGTACGACGAGCTCGCGTTGCTGACCGAAAGCCCGGTGGTCCGGCTCAACCGGGCGGTGGCCGTCGGCGAGGCCGACGGGCCGCGCGTCGGGCTGGCCGCCCTGGCGGAGCTGGACGAGACACTCCCCCGCTACACGGCGGTCGCCGCCCACCTACACGAGCGCGACGGAGACCCGGCTCTGGCCGCCCGGTTGTACGCCGAGGCGGCGCACAAGGCCAGCAGCCTCGCCGAACGCGACCACCTCACCCGCCAGGCGGCCCGGCTCAACCAGCGCTGACACGCGTGTGGGCGCGGCCCCTCAGGGACCGCGCCCACACGCGTGTTCTCGGTACTCCTCAGCCGCTACCTGGCGGTGGGGTCACCGTGGCACTTCTTGTACTTCTTGCCCGAGCCGCAGGGGCAGGGAGCGTTGCGGGCGGTACCCGCGTACTCGTTGTCCACGGCCTCGCTGTGCTTCTCGACGGAGCCGTCCTCGCTCGGCGCGGAGTACTGGAGCCGGCTCGGCTGGTCCTCGCCGAAGCCGGGGACCACCACGTCCTCGGCGCTCTCCGCCTCCTCGCTGGGCGCGTCGGCCTTGGCGGCCTCGGCGTCCTCCTCCACGGCTGTGGCGACAGCGGTCGCACCGGTGGAGCCGCCGCCGACTGCGGCGGCGGTCTGCGCGGCGGCAGAGGCCGTGAGCGTGGGCTCCTCCTTCTTGCGGACCTGGACCTCGACGTTGAAGAGGAAGCCGACCGACTCCTCCTTGATGGCCTCCAGCATCTGCTGGAACATGTCGAAGCCCTCGCGCTGGAACTCGATCAGCGGGTTGCGCTGAGCCATCGCGCGCAGGCCGATGCCCTCCTGGAGATAGTCCATCTCGTAGAGGTGCTCACGCCACTTGCGGTCCATCACCTGAAGGATGACGCGACGCTCGACCTCGCGCATCGCCTCCTCGCCCAGCTCGGACTCGCGGGTGTCGTAGGCGGCCTTGGCGTCCTCGATCACCTGGGTGGCGATGAGGTCGCCGGTCAGGGTGTGCAGTTCGCCGTTCTGCTCGATGAACTCGTCGACGGTGAAGCTGATCGGGTAGACCTGCTTGAACGCCCGCCAGAGCTTGTCGAGGTCCCACTCGTCCGGGTCGCCCTGGGCGGTCTCCTCCACGACGTAGCCGCGGAGCACCTCCTCGAGCATTTCCACGACCTGGTCGCGCAGGTCCTGACCCTCCAGGACCTTGCGGCGCTCGGCGTAAATGACCTTGCGCTGGCGGTTGAGGACCTCGTCGTACTTGAGGACGTTCTTGCGGATCTCGAAGTTCTGCGTCTCGACCTGGCCCTGGGCGGAGGCGATCGCCTTGCTCACCATGCCGGACTCGATCGGCTGGTCGTCCGGGATGTTCAGCTGGTTCATGAACACCTCCAGACGGCTGGAGTTGAACAGGCGCAGCAGGTCGTCCTGGAGCGACAGGTAGAAGCGGGACAGGCCCGGGTCACCCTGACGGCCGGAACGGCCGCGGAGCTGGTTGTCGATGCGGCGCGACTCGTGGCGCTCGGTACCGAGCACGTACAGACCGCCCGCCTCGACGACCTTCTCGTGCTCGGCCTCGTACTCCGCGGTGGCCTTCTCCAGCGCCTCGGGCCAGGCGGCCTCGTACTCCTCCGGGGTCTCCAGCGGAGTCAGGCCCCGGTTCTGGAGCTCCTCGTTGGCGTTGAAGTCCGGGTTGCCGCCGAGCATGATGTCAGTACCGCGACCGGCCATGTTGGTGGCCACGGTGACGGCGCCGAGCTTGCCCGCGCGGGCGATGATCGAGGCCTCACGCGCGTGGTTCTTCGCGTTGAGGACCTCGTGCGGGACGCCCTCGCGCTTGAGCATCCGGGAGAGGAGTTCGGACTTCTCGACGCTGGTCGTACCGACCAGGACGGGCTGTCCCTCCTCATGGCGCTCGGCGATGTCCTCGGCCAGGGCCTGGAACTTGGCGTCCTCGTGCTTGTAGACGACGTCCTTGAGGTCCTCTCGGACCATAGGCCGGTTGGTGGGGATGGGGACCACACCGACGCCGTAGGTCTGGGTGAACTCCGCCGCCTCGGTCTGGGCGGTACCGGTCATGCCGGCGAGCTTCTCGTAGAGGCGGAAGTAGTTCTGGAGCGTGACCTTGGCGAGAGTCTGGTTCTCGTCCTTGATCTTGACGCGCTCCTTGGCCTCGATGGCCTGGTGCATGCCCTCGTTGTAGCGGCGACCGGCAAGGACGCGTCCGGTGAACTCGTCGACGATGAGGACCTCACCGTCCTTGACGATGTACTCCTTGTCCTTGCGGTACAGCTCCTTGGCCTTGAGGGAGTTGTTGAGGAAGCTGATCAGCGGGGTGTTGACGGCCTCGTAGAGGTTGTCGATACCCAGCCAGTCCTCCACCTTGGCCACACCGGACTCGGTGATGCCGACAGTGCGCTTCTTCTCGTCGACCTCGTAGTCAGTTTCCTTCTTCAGGCGGGGCGCGATCTTCGCGAACTCGGCGTACCAGCGCGAGTTCTGCTCGGAGGGTCCGCTGATGATCAGCGGGGTGCGCGCCTCGTCGATGAGGATGGAGTCGACCTCGTCGACCAGGGCGAAGAAGTGCTCGCGCTGGACCGTGTCCTTGAGCGAGAGCGCCATGTTGTCGCGCAGGTAGTCGAAACCGAACTCGTTGTTCGTTCCGTAGGTGATATCGGCCTTGTAGGCGTTGCGGCGGGCCTCAGCGGTCATCTGGGGGCCGACCACGCCGACCTCGAGCCCGAGGAAGTGGAAGATGCGGCCCAGGTTCTGGGCGTCGCGTCGGGCGAGGTAGTCGTTGGTCGTGATGACGTGGGCGCCCTTGCCCGCCAGGGCGTTGAGGTACACCGCGAGGCTTCCGGTCAGGGTCTTGCCCTCACCGGTCTTCATCTCGGCGATGTTGCCCAGGTGCAGGGCGGCCGCGCCCATGATCTGGACGTCGAAGGGACGCTGACCCAGGGTGCGCTTGGCCGCCTCACGGACGGTCGCGAAGGCCTCGGGGAGCAGGTCGTCCAGGGACTCCCCGTCCTCGTAGCGCTCCTTGTACTCCTGGGTCAGGTCGCGCAGCTCTTCGTCGGTGAGGTCGACGTAGTCGTCCTCGAGCGCGTTGACCTGGTCCTTCAACTTCTTGAGCCGGCGCAGGATCTTTCCTTCACCCGCGCGCAGGAGCTTGTCGAGTATGCCTGGCACTTCCTATGCGCTCCTCGCAGATCGCGGTTGGCTCCGCCTGGGGGCGGAGAGTCAGATCTAGGCCCGCTGACCGCTTCCCGTGGCAACGGAGGTCAGGGGGAGAATCCTGGGTCCTCGGGCCTACATCCTAGAGGACCCGGAACCGCTTCCCGTCCTCCCGACAAACGAGTGGGATGGGTATAGATGTTCCCGCCCTTTTCATGATGTTTGTGCAGACTCGCGCATTTCTCCGGGTAGAGCAATAGGAAGTGGTGGACAGGAGGGCGACCCGTCCGCCTGGCACACCGTGAGTACGCCGACTTTCGATCGTGTTCCCGGGAGGGATCACCATGCGAGCGAACCGGAACGACCGTTCGGCGGGGACCCCGCGGTGGGGACCGGTGCCACCGCCCACACCGGCCGATGCGGTGGAGGAGGCCCTCGAAGGGAAGGATTCGCGACGCAGGCGTGGGGAGGACGATGATCCCGGTCTGGACTGGGAGCTCCACCGCCCCACCGACGAGGAGCAGGACCGGCACGGGCGCATCCGGGGTTTCCAGCGCCAAGGCGGCAGCCTCGCGCCGACCAATGGCCACCGGGGCAGCGCGGCCTCGTGGGTCTGCGTCGCCCTCGGAACGGTGGGCTTCGGCCTCGGCGGCCTGGCGATCGTGCTCGACTGGTCGGTGCCGCTGCTGGTGACCGGAGCCGTCCTGATGACTGCGGCGCTGGTGGTGGCGGTGGTCTGGGACATCCTCAGCGACGTGGTGCTGGACCCGCCGCGCTACGAGCCGGAGGAGCCGCACCAGACCCCGCTGCACCGAATCAAGCAAGCCGAACAGTCCCAGAGTTACTGATCGGCAGCCGTCTGGCCCCTGACTGGCCGCCCCTTGAACGGCTGGCGCTTCGCCCTGTGGTGCACCGGGCGAAGCCGCCGTGCGCCACGACCGGAGCGTCATCGAACGCACGACCGCGGCGGGCCGCCGTGGCCCGCCGCGGTGCGTGTGCCGGCTCTTCCACCTCCCGTGCGGGGGAGTTCTTCGAAGGACGGGGACGAGGTCCTAGTCCACGAGCCTCAGAACGCCGTAGTTGAAGCCCTTCCGGCGGTAGACGACGCTCGGGGTGTCCTTGACCTCGTCATGGAAGAGGTAGAAGTCGTGTCCGACGAGTTCCATCTCCATCAACGCCTGGTCGATGCTCATCGGCTTGGCCCGGTGGAACTTCTCCCGCACGATCACGGGAGCTTCCCCCTGGGTGTCGAGTTCCACGAACTCATCGGAGAAACGGCCGTCGACCTCGACGCCGTCGATCTCCTCGTCCCCGCCGCGCTGAGCGGGGGTCGCCTTGGCTGGTGTCGGGGTGAGTGAGGGCAGGTCTCCGGGGAGGTGGGCGGTCGCTGCCGCCACGGAGACCGGAGTGTGGTTTCCGCGGTGCACCTTGCGGCGGTCCGCGGACTTACGGAGTCGGGCCTCGATCTTGTCGATCGCGAGGTCGAGAGCGCCGTGACGGTCCACTGACGCGGCTTCGCTCCGGATGACCGGGCCGTCGGAGTGGATGGTCAGTTCAACCCGCTCGCGGACGTCGGCGAGCTTGGGGTTGCGCTCCTGGGACACCTCCACATCGACGCTCATGCCCTTGCGCTCCCACTTGGAGAGCCTGTCGAGCTTGTTCTCGACGTGCTGTCGGAACTTCTCACTCACACCGGTGCGTCGACCTTTGACGATGATGTCCATAGGACCCCCTTCATCGCGTGGCCGCCGTGAAGGCGACGGCCAGGCTGGCTCTGCTCCCCTCCCGTGTTGGGGAGGGTGTGACGCGCTAGCCCCTTTCCGTCTGTGCCCCGTTCTTCTCAGGGTCACGACTCGGTTGGAAGTGCGTATACCCATCAGAGGCAGGGTCATCACGTGCCCCAAGGACACGATTACCTGAGACCCCTGAACTGGGAAAAAGAACTTTTGACCTATGTGGGGTGAGTCGCCCACCGGGCAGGGAGACAGGGGTGGGCGGAACATGGTCGGAGAGGGCGGCCCGGAACGAGAGTTCGGAGAAGTCACCCCGGAAGGAGGGGCTGACCTGGGCTGAGAGGAACTCGGGCACAAACACCCGGGTGGACGTGGCGCGGCGGAGACGGGTGGGGGTCCACACCCCCGGAGCGTTCGCTCCGGGTGTCACGGACCCCCGCACGTCGGCATGCCACCCGTCCGGCCGACCTGGTCTTCGTCCCCACATCCGCCTGCTGAGAGTGTCGCCGCTCTTATCCGCGACTACTGCTCTTCTCCCTGTCATGAGGGACATCGGGACCCTCCGCGGGGCAGGACTTACCTCTAAGGCGCACCGTGATCGGTCGACGAAAAGTCGCCTTACGTGGGCCGTTTCGCCTGCGCCTGGCATCGGCTTGCCGGAGTAGCTCCCCGGTGTTCCCAGGGGCTCTGAAAATCCGACGCAACCACGGACCCGGACGGGTGCCATACCTGGACCGTAACCTGTCCTAGCGCGGATGTCAGGTAGCGAACGGGGGCCCAACCGGCCGACAAGCGCCGCAAACCCTTGCTAACAGGCACCTTTCGCCTGTTCACGAGGGTTTGTAAAACCTTCTTTCCGACCCCTCCCATCGGCCGAAGTTCGCACACCCCGAAGAGCGGAGACTCTCGGCCAGCACCAGGGCTCCCACCACCGTGGCCCCCTCCTCGCGCAGCGCGCGGGCCGCCTCCGCGACCGTGGCGCCGGTGGTGAGCACGTCGTCCACCACGACCACCCGCCGCCCGCGCAGCTCCCACCGGTTCCGCTCGCCCCGGCCCCTACCTCTCCGGCCCGGTGTCCCCCGCACCGGTACCGCTCGTTCCACGCCTTCTCGAACAGATCCGGCTACTTCCGGCCCCGCTCCGCCCAGAAGCCGAGCGCCTCGCTCCCCAAGGCCCCGCCGCGCCCCTAGCGGCCCCGGTGCGGCGGTGAAGGCCCCCACCCGGTTGGCCAGGCGCTGCGCACGCCCCAGGCCGACCTGGCGGCGGGCTCTGCGGCGGTAGCGCAGCACCGGCGCGACCCCGCCCGTGACCGACTCACCGGCCAGGTGCGCGCAGGCCCGCGCCAGCCGCAGGACCGGCCCGTGGCGGGCCGAGGGACCGCGTCCGGGGACCGGCACCAGCAGTGTGTCCGGCGCGGCCCAGCCCGAGGCACGGTAGGCGGAGGCCAGTCTCTCCCCCAGGGGTGCCGTCAGCTGTTCGTCCCCGTGTTCCTTGTAGGCGAGCAGGACCCGGCGGTGGTACCCGGAGTAGGGACCCGCCGCCCAGACCGGAGGGCAGCGCTCACGAGGCCATGCACGGTGCGGTCGGCGTTCCAGCACGGCGTGGCAGCCCGTGCACAGAGGGCCGCCGGGACCGGCGCACCCCGCGCAGGGGCGCGGCAGCAGGAGTTCGAGCAGGGGGTCGAGGAGGACGGAGAGCAGACGGCGCACCAGGGCGGACATCCAGTGCGCCCACCACCCGCGAGGGGTGTCCGGGGCCCGGGTGCCAGAGGGTTCAGCCATGGTTCCAGCTTCGGCCACCTCGGTCAGCGACACCAGCCCCGATGATCGGCCTGTGGACAACCCACCCCGGTTTCTTCCGTGATCTTGCTACCAGAAGCGAAATCGGCGCCGAACTTGCTACTGGTAGCAAGATCACGGGCGAAGGGGCGGCCTCAGCCCGGGAAGGTCGGGGAGCTGCCCTCCACCACGTTCTTCCAGTTCAGGGGGTCGGTGGACACCCAGATGTTGCCGTCATCCGAACCCGCGAGCAGGGGCTGGCCGGGTGCGCCGGAGATGGTGACCATCCCGGCGACCGGAGTGCCCGCGCTGGCGGCGGGCGTGCCGCCGTCCAGGGCGACGAACAGAGCCTGGGTGGTGCCGCCGTCGCGGCTGCCCAGGACGACCAGCTGGTCGCTGGAGCGCCAGGCCACTCCGGTGACGTCCTCCAGTTCCTGGTCCGCGAGGCTGATGAAGGCGCCGACCGAGACCTGGCCGTCCTCGCCCTCCACCACACGTCCGACCTGGAGCGATCGCTGACCGTCCTGCTCGGTGACCACGGCGGCGCGGGTGCCGTCCCGGGAGATCTTGAAGTGCACCAGGGAGTGGTCCCGAAGTCCCCGAACCTCGGCCTGGACCACCTCGTCGCCGTCGCGGAGCAGCCACAGCGCGGTGTCCCCAGGGGCGGGCGGGTCCTGGCCACCCGTGCCGGTGGATACGGGTTCGTCCCCCGCCGGGGCGTCCTCGTCGTCCTCGTCGTCGTCCTCGGAACGGCCGTTGTCCCTGGTCTCCTCGACCACCCAGAGGTTGCCGTTCACGTCCCACGACAGCTCGGTGAACATGCCGTCGCTGAGGACTTCCCGGGGCTCGGCCCCCGCGCTGGCGAAGCTGGTGACGACCTCGCTGCCGCCCAGGGTGATCCCGGCGACGGTGCTCTCGTCGAGCGAGACCGCGAACCGCTCCAGCGGGACGTCCCCGGTGCCCAGGGGACCGGCTACCCGCTCGGCGTCGTCGAAGGTGTCGGCCTCCCAGTCGGCCGCTGACCACAGCTGGCCGTCGTGCGTGAAGTACGCGCGGATGCCCGAGGCGGTGGCTCCGGGGCTCACCCGGGCCCAGTAGTCGCTGCCCGGGCGCGGCCGGTCGGAGCTGTCCCCGTCCGACTGCGGGAAGCTGACCTCCTCGCCGTTGATCTTGAGCGTGAACTCCTGGATCTCGGGCAGCTGGCGCAGGGTCCAGGCGATCTGGGCGCCCATGCTGTACTCGTCCGCGTCCGGCACCCCGGCGATGTTGATGACGGCGCGTTCGGCGTCGATCTCGGTGCGCGGGACCATGCCTTCGGGGAAGGCGGAGATCACGGCCGGGGCCAGCCAGTCGGTGGGGCCGCCGATGAGCTTGCGCAGCAGGCGTTCGGCCAGCTGGTCGGTGCTGACCGGCAGGTAGACCGGGTCCGGCACCAGGGCGGAGCCCGTCGGGTTGAAGTAATAGAGGTTGAACGGGCGGTAGGTGCGCTCGACGTCCAGCTGGCTGAGGATGATCTCGTCGGGCAGGTCCCGGATCCGCCACTCGCCCTCGGGGTCGCCGTCCTCACGGGCGAGGGTGAAGGTCTCCTCCAGCATGGTGCCGGTTTCGGCCGGAACGTACTTGCCGCTCTCGTCGATGCTGGCCATCTCGTTGCTGCGGATGCGCACGGTGGCGCTGAGGCCGTCGGTGGAGATCTCCGAGTCCAGGTCCACCGCGTCCTGGTCGGAGAAGACCCGTACCGCGCCGTCCGGGGACCAGTCCTCGCTCATCTCGGGAAGCATGTAGCTGCGGGCGGCCTTGTGGTCCTCCTCGAAACTGCCGAGGTCCTTGAGGAAGCCGTCGATCAGGCCTTCGGGCTCGACGCCGGGCTGCGGCCCGGCGGGCAGGAGGCGCACGTAGCCGCCGTAGGGATCGCCGGTGCTGTCTCCACCCTCGCCGGGGACGACGGGGCCGGTCATGGGTACGCTCGCGCAGGCCGCCAGAGACACGCAGGCGAGCGCTCCGGCGGCCGCGGTACGCGCGGCCCGGGCCAGGCGTCCGGGGCTTGCCACGTCGCTCACAGCGCCTCCTCCTCGTCGGCTCCGGGCCGTCCCCGGTCAGGGCTCCCGGGTTTGTCCGCGGCGGGTCCGGACCCGCTTCCGGTGTCCTTGGCACCGCCGCCCTTGGCCCCGGCCGTAGCGGCGGCAGCGGCGGCTCCGGGGGTTCCGCTGTCCTTGTCGCCGAAGGCCGTGAAATTGCGGCCCAGGGCGATCTCCGGCGGGACCAGAGGCAGCGGGGACCCGCGCAGCTCGGCCCCGGAGCGGCGGGGCAGGGACAGCCGGAACTGCGAGCCCTGGCCCGGCAGGCCCCACGCCTGGAGCCAGCCGCCGTGCAGGGTGGCGTCCTCCTTGGCGATGGACAGGCCCAGGCCAGTACCGCCGGTGGTACGAACCCGGGAGTAGTCGGCGCGCCAGAAGCGGTCGAAGCACAGGTGCTCCTCCCCCTCCTTGAGCCCCACCCCATAGTCGCGCACGGCCACGGCGATAGCGTCGCGGTCACCAGCGGCGGCAACCACCACGTCGCGCCCTTCACTGTGCTCGATGGCGTTGACCACGAGGTTGCGCAGGATGCGGTTGATCCGACGGGTGTCGAACTCGGCCACACAGGGTTCGGCGGGCAGGCGCAGGACCACCTTGATGCCGCGGCGCTCAGCGATCTGCTCGGCGTCGCCCACAGCCTTCATCACCGAGTCGCGGATGTCCGCCGACTCGATGCCCAGGGTGGCGGCCCCGGCGTCGTGGCGGCTGATCTCCAGCAGGTCCGCGAGGAGCTCCTCGAACCGCTCCACCTGGCTCTGCAGAAGCTCCACGGAGCGCCGCTGGGAGGGGTCGAGCTCCTCCCGGTCGTCGAAGAGCAGGTCGCCGGCCATCCGGATGGTGGTGAGCGGGGTGCGCAGCTCGTGCGAGACGTCGGAGACGAACTGGCGTTGGAGCTTGGACAGCTCCTCCAGCTCCTGGATCTTCTCCTGCAGGTTGCCCGCCATGTCGTTGAAGGACATCGCGAGCCGGGCGAGGTCGTCCTCGCCCTGCACCGTCATGCGTTCGGTGAGGTCGCCCGCGGCCAGGCGCTCGGCCGACTGCGCGGCGGAGCGCACCGGGGTGACCACCAGGCGGGTGATCATGAACGCGATCAGCCCGAGGAGGATCACCAGCAGTACCGCGACCAGCGCGACCGTGCCCTGGACCAGATCCAGGATCTCCTGCTCGTGCTGGAGCGGGAAGATGTAGTACAGCTCGTAGGCGTGGGTGAGCTGGGCGCCCACGACCAGGGCCGGTTCGGTCGAACCGTCCTCCATGTCGATGCGCGTGTACGTGTGGTATTGCTGGTCGAACACCTCGGACTGGCGGACCTGTTCGATCAGGCGCGGCGGGACGCTGCCCTCGCCGGTGGCCCAGCCGAGCTCGTCGCTCACCGAGGGCAGGATGAACACGCTGTAGAGCCCGGTGTCACCGCTGCGGCTGGTCAGCTCGCTGGCGATGTTGTTCAGGAGCCGGTTGCGGTCGCCGATCTCGTTTTCCTGGAGCTCGACGAGCGCGTAGTTGAGCCCCGCACGGTGGTCGTTGACCGCCGCGTTGATCTTGGCGTCCAGCAGACCGCCGCGCACCTCGGAGATCAGCACGTATCCCAGCCCCGCCATGACCAGCAGGGACAGGACCAGGGTCGTGCTGATGACCCGCAGGTGCAGCGAACGGCGCCAGTTGGTGTGCACCCCCCGCACCAGCGCGCGGGCGGCGCGCTGGGCGAGGAGGTAAGCCCTGGTCAGGCCGGTGTTGTTGTCACGCCAGCTGCCGCCGGAGCCGTCTCCGGTCGCGGGCAGCCCGGAGGCGGGGACGGAGCGATCCCCTGCGGAATCATTGCCCCGCCCCTCCTCGGGTTCGGACGCGGTCATGTGGGTCCCGGAGGGATCAGGCGGTTCCGGCCTTGTAGCCGACGCCGCGAACGGTCACGACGACCTCGGGGTGCTCCGGGTCCTTCTCGATCTTGGCGCGCAGGCGTTGCACGTGCACGTTGACCAGGCGCGTGTCAGCGGCGTGGCGGTAGCCCCAGACCTGCTCCAGCAGGACCTCGCGGGTGAAGACCTGGCGCGGCTTGCGGGCCAGGGCGACCAGGAGGTCGAACTCCAGCGGGGTGAGGCTGATCTGCTCGCCGTCGCGGCGCACGGCGTGCCCGGCGACGTCGATGGTGATGTCACCGATCTGGAGGACCTCGGGCGCGGGCTCCTCGGTGCGGCGCAGCCGCACGCGCACGCGGGCCACGAGCTCCTTGGGCTTGAAGGGCTTGACGATGTAGTCGTCGGCGCCCGACTCCAGACCGAGGACGACGTCGACGGTGTCGCTCTTGGCGGTGAGCATGACGATGGGAACCCCGGACTCGGCGCGGATCTGACGGCATACGTCGATCCCGTCGGCCCCGGGCAGCATCAGGTCGAGGAGGACCAGGTCGGGTTTGGTCTCGCGGAAGGCCTCCAGAGCCTTGTCCCCGTCGTGAACGAACGAGGGCTCGAACCCTTCACCCCGCAACACGATGCCCAGCATCTCGGCGAGGGCGAGGTCATCGTCGACAACCAGTACACGTCCCTTCATCGGCGTATCCGGCGCCAGGTGTCCGCCACCGCCTTGTGGGCGGGGGGAGTTCCGGCGCCTACTCCTCTCTCCTGGAACACTCAAGCGGCGTCAGTGGTCGGTGCCCGTGTTCCCCGACTCCCGGGGAACGCTCCCCTACCGCGGGGAACTGCGTTTCGTCTCCCCCAACCTTGCCAGCTTCGGACAGTGTTGGAAGAGCGGTCAGCGGTGTTGGGCCCTTATGGACCGATTTCGGTCACCGGCGGCGTCGTCCCTGGCTAAGAAGGCCCGGAAAGCTTCGTGACTTGGCCGGTTGGTAACAGAAAGCATACAAAAGGAATGAAGTGCGTCGGTTGTCCTGGGACACACTCGAACACCACTGAGAAGCGGTGGAACCGGCCGGTAGGTTGGTTTCCGACAGGTCAGAATTGGCGCGAAAACGCTTGCGCACAGTAACCGAACCTCATGGAGGGCGGGGCAGATGAGCCAGGAGGACGGCCACCGGGATGGGTCGGGAGACGACCCCGAGGGTCAGGGGCCACCCGAGTCCGCGGACCCCGCCGGGTCGAGCGGATGGGCCGCCCCCGGTCAGGGCTCCGCCCCTTCCTCTCCCGAGGGGAGCCGGAGCACTCCCCCGAGCTCCGGCCAACCCGGCTACGGACCGCCCGAACCCCCGCCGGGGTACGCACCGCCCCAGGGTTACGGCGGGCAGGGGTATGGCGGGCAGGCCTACGGATCCCAGGGCCAGGGCACTCCCCCGGGCTATGGCGCTCCCGGCTACGGACCCCATGAGCAGGTCAGCGCCCCCGGCTACGGCGCCCCCGGTTACGGCGCCCCCGGTTACGGGCCGCCTCCCGGTCAGGGCGTTCCCTCCGGCTACGGCGAGCAGGGATACGGCGCTCCCGGTTACAGCGCACCGGGCTATGGCGCCCCCGGTTACGGCACTCCCGGCTACGGACCTCCCGCTCAGGGCGGACCGCCCCCGGGTTACGGTCCCCCAGGCCAGGGCGGCCCCTCCGGCTACGGCCCCCAGTGGCAGGTCGCTCAGGGGCCGAGTCCGCAGCCCATCAAGACCGGAGTGGTCGCGCTCCGGCCGATGACGCTCGGCGACATCTTCAACGGCGCGTTCAGCTACATCCGCGACAACCCGCGGACCACTTTCGTGCTGGCCCTGGTGGTCATGGCGATCGCGAGCAGTGTCAGCGCGATCGCCTCGGCCCTCCTCCCCGCGGACATCCTCACCTCGTTCGACGAGATCATGGCGGACCCCGCCGCCTTCGACCCCGAAGACCCGATGTTCCAGACCTCTCCGTTGGTCAGTCTGCTGAGCCTGATCGGCAGCCTGATCACCCTGGTCGGCGGGGCCGTCCTGCTCGGCCTGCTCGCCGCGGTCGTGGGCATGGCGGTACTCGGCCGACGGCTCACCGTGGCCGAGGCGTGGGAGGCCGTGCGCGGCCAGGTCGGCTCGATCATCGGCCTGGCCTTCATCAAGCTCGGCATGCAGGTCATCATGGCCATCGTCTTCTTCATCGCCATGATGATCGTGGTCTTCGTCGCCGTGCTGCTCAGCCTCGCGTTCCAGAGCTTCGGGGCGGCCGTCGCCATGGGCCTGCTGGTCGTCCTTCTGGGCATCGCCGCCGTCGCCGCCCCTGCCCTGTGGATCTGGGTCAGGCTCTACTACGCCATGCCACTGGTCGTGCTGGAGCGGCTCGGCCCCTTCCAGGCCATCGCCCGTTCCTGGCGCCTGTCCCAGGGCGCCTGGTGGCGCACGTTCGGCTACTGGCTGCTGGCCCTGGTCATCGTGTTCGTGGTGAACCTGATCCTGGGTCTGCCGTTCGGGGTCGTCCTCGGCTTCGACATCCTCCCGTACGGGAACTACGGGGTGGTTGTCACCGCGGCGATCTCCTACGTGGTCACCGTGCTGGTCTACGCCCTCACCCAGCCCTTCCTGGCCGGGGTGAACACCCTGCTCTACCTGGACCTGCGAATGCGCCGTGAGGGCCTGGACCTGCACCTGCAGCAGGCCGCGCAGCAGGGTCAGGCTGTCGGCTCGGAGATCTTCCTGCCGAGGTACCGCACGTGAGGCCCCTCCAGGCCGCTCCCCTGGAGGTAACCCGGGAGGAGGGCCGCCGCCGTGCGATCGAGGAGCTGTCCGACCCGGTCTACGGGCAGAACGAGCCCTCTCTGCTGGACCGCCTCCTCATGTGGCTCGGCGAGTTCCTGGACTGGCTGAGCCGGGCGGGCGAGGGGGTCGTCCCCGGCGGCTGGCTCCTGGCCGGCGTGCTTCTGGTGGTCCTGGTGCTGGTCGTCGCCATGATCTTCTACCTGCGCCCCTCCCGGAACCGCCGAGTCGAAGCACCGCTGCACGAGGGCGAGGTCCGCACCGCCGCCGACCATCGCGCACTCTCCGAACGCGCCGAGGCCGCCGGTGACTTCGCCTCGGCGGTGACCGAGCGGCTGCGCGCGATCAGCGTGGACCTGGAGGACCGGGTGATCATCTCCCCCAAGGCCGGGCGGACCGCCACCGAGCTCGCGGCCGAGGCCGCCCGGACACTGCCCGGCGAGGCCGAGGGCCTGCACGAGGGCGCCCGGATCTTCAACGACGTGGCCTACGGCGACCGCGCCGCGACCGCCGACACCGCCCGGTTCATGCGTGAGCTGGACGGACGGCTGAGCACGGCCCGCCCGGTCCTCAGCGAACCGGTGCTCGCCGGGGGCGCTCCGACCGGCTCCGCCGAACCGCCGAGCCATCACAGCGGCCCGGCCCCCACCAACAACCAGCCGTACGACGAAGGGCGACGATGACGACCACCGCGCCGCCCGAGCCGCGGTCCCAGGCGCCGACCGGCCCTGCCCGGAGAACCGGCCCCGGTGGCTCCGCCGCCGGACGCCTGTGGCGGGCCGGTCGGCTGCCGCTGGCCGCGTTCACCCTGCTGGTCGTTGTGGCGGTCCTGGTCTCGCTGGGCCGGGAGCCGTTCCCCTCCGGCTACCTGGAGCCCGGAAACCCCGACCCCAACGGTTCGCGCGCGCTGGTGCGGCTGCTCGAGGAGGACGCGAACGTCACCGTCACCCGCAGCTCCGAGGCGGCGGCACGGGCCGTGGAGCGGGCGGGGGACGACACCGTGCTGGTGCTCTTCCTCGACCACCGGCTGCTCCCCGAGGAGCTGGACGCCCTGGCCGAGCTGGAGGCCGACACCGTGCTGGTGCAGCCCTCCCTACGCTCCCTGAACACCTTCGCGCCCGGGACCGACGTCATCGGTCGGGTCCACGAGGGGCGCACCCTCGAACCCGGCTCCGACTG
This sequence comes from Nocardiopsis valliformis DSM 45023, assembly GCF_000340985.1. Taxonomy (NCBI): domain Bacteria; kingdom Bacillati; phylum Actinomycetota; class Actinomycetes; order Streptosporangiales; family Nocardiopsidaceae; genus Nocardiopsis; species Nocardiopsis valliformis. Next base: position 57,493 of record NZ_ANAZ01000029.1, on the reverse strand, counting down.
CGAGCTGCCTGCCGCGTCCGCCGCCGGTGACGCCGGGGTGGTCGGCGAGCTGTACTCGGCCGAACCCGGGACCGAGGCCCTGGGCTGCTACCCGGCCGACGGCGGTTCCGCCCTGCTCCAGGTGGCCGCGCCGGACGGCACCACCACGACGCTGCTGGGTACCGGTGCCCCACTGACCAACCGGGACCTGGACTCGGCGGGCAACGCCTCGCTGATGCTGAACCTGCTCGCCGCCGAGGACGTGGTCTGGCTGCGACCGGACCCGCCCGAGGAGGTCGGCAGCGCCACCCTGTGGGAGCTCGTCCCGTCCGGATTGCGCTGGTCCCTGGTTCCGCTGGCGCTCACCCTGCTGCTGTTCGCCCTCTGGCGCGGGCGGCGGATGGGCGCGCTCGTACCGGAATCCCTGCCCGTGATCGTGCGGGCCGCGGAGACCACCGAGGGCCGGGCAGGGCTCTACCGGTCCCGCCAGGCGCGCGACCGTGCGGTCTCAGCACTGCGCGAGGGCTTCCTGGAGCGTTCGCTGCCCAAGCTGGGCCTGCGCCGAGATGCCGGACCGGAGGCGGTCGTGGCCGCTGTGGCGGCCCGCAGCGGGGACGACCCGCAGACCCTGTGGCCGCTCCTGTACCCGGCCCAGCCGGACCCGTACGCGGCGAACGACGACGCGATGCTGCGGCTCGCCGAGGAGATCGACCAGCTCGCCGGGAGGCTGCGGTGATTCCCCGCCGCCGTCGCCCGACGCACAGCTTCGCGCCGCACAGCCGTGAGTCGCACAGACCTGAACAGACCCATGGGGTCACTGACGTATCGAGAGAGGTAGACGGCACGTGAGCGCCTTCACACCCGAGGCACTGCCCTCCGCCGACGAGGCCCGGGCGGCGCTGACCGCCCTGCGCCGCGAGGTGGCCAAGGCGGTCGTGGGCCAGGACGAGACGGTGACCGGCCTGGTCGTGGCACTGCTGTGCCGCGGCCACGTACTGCTGGAGGGTGTGCCGGGTGTCGCCAAGACGCTGCTCGTACGCACGGTCTCCCAGGCCCTGTCACTGGACCACAAGCGGGTGCAGTTCACCCCGGACCTGATGCCGGGTGACGTGACGGGTTCGCTCGTCTACGACCAGCACACGGCGAAGTTCGAGTTCATGCAGGGGCCGGTCTTCACCAACCTGCTGCTGGCCGACGAGATCAACCGGACCCCGCCCAAGACGCAGGCCTCGCTGCTGGAGGCCATGGAGGAGCGGCAGGTCACCGTGGAGGGGCGCCCGATGGCGCTGCCAGACCCGTTCATGGTCGCGGCCACCCAGAACCCGGTCGAGTACGAGGGCACCTACCCGCTGCCCGAGGCTCAGCTGGACCGGTTCCTGCTGAAGGTGACCGTCCCGCTGCCCGAGCGCAACGCCGAGATCGATATGCTCGGCCGACACGCCGCCGGTTTCGACCCGAGCGACCTGACCGCCGCCGGGGTGCGGGCGGTGGCCGGGGCCGCCGAGCTGCACGCCGCCCGCAATGCGGTGGCTCAGGTACGGATCGCCCCAGAGGTGCTGGGCTACATCGTGGACCTGTGCCGGGCCACCCGGTTCTCCGCCTCCCTCCAGCTGGGCGCCTCCCCCCGGGGCGCGACCGCGCTGCTGCGCACCAGCCGGGCGTGGGCGTGGCTGTCCGGCCGCGACTACGTGACCCCCGACGACGTCAAGGCCCTGGCCAAGGGCACCCTGCGGCACCGGATCGGGCTGCGCCCGGAAGCCGAGCTGGAGGGCGCCACCACCGACGGGATCCTGGACGGTGTGCTCGCCTCCGTCCCGGTGCCGCGCTGATGGTGGTCACCGGCCGGGCCGCACTGCTGGCGCTCCTCGCGACGGGAGCAGTGGCGATCTCCGGCGATATCAGCGGGACCGTCACTTACCTTGCCGTGAGCCTGGTGCTGGTTCTGGTCGTGTTGGACGTGCTGTTGGCGACCGGCCCGCGGAAGCTGCGCCTGACCCGGGAGGGTGACACCTCACTGCGCCTGGGTGAGACCGCCGAGGTGTTCGTGACCGTCTCCAACCCGACAAAGCGGCGGCTGCGCGGTTCGGTCCGCGACGCCTGGCCACCGAGCTCGCACTCCTCCCCCAAGGTCCAGCCGCTGCTGGTGGGCGCCGGGGAGCGCCGTCGTGTGCGGACCGCGCTCACTCCCACGCGCCGCGGTGACGCCCGCTCCGCCGGGGTGACGGTGCGCAGCATCGGCCCGCTCGGGCTGGCCGGCCGACAGCGCACGCTCCAGGCCCCCTGGACCGTACGGGTCCTGCCTCCGTTCCACAGCCGCAGACACCTGCCGGGCAAGCTGTCCCGACTGCGCGAGCTGGAGGGGCAGCACACCACGATGGTGCGCGGGCAGGGCAGTGAGTTCGACTCGCTGCGCGACTACGTGCCCGGCGACGACGTGCGCTCCATCGACTGGCGGGCGACCGCCCGCAACGACGGCGTGGTCGTCCGCACCTGGCGGCCCGAACGGGACCGGCGCATCCTCATTGTGCTGGACACCGGCCGCACCTCGGCCGGAAGGGTGGGCGACACCCCGAGGCTGGACCACGCCATGGACGCCGCGCTGCTGCTGACCGCGCTGGCGGGCAAGGCCGGCGACCGGGTGGACTTCATGGCCTACGACCGCGCGGTGCGCGCCCAGGTGAAGGCCTCGGGCAAGGGCAGCCAGGTCAACCGGGTGGTGGAGGCCATGGCCCCGCTGGAGGCAGAACTGGTGGAGTCGGACCCGGCGGGCCTGGTCAGCGCCGTGCTGACCCAGGGCCGGGCCCGCAAGCTGGTGGTACTGCTGACCGACCTCAACGCCACCTCCCTGGAGGAGGGGCTGCTGCCGAGGCTGCCGCTGCTGTCCTCCCACCACCTGCTGATGGTGGCGGGGATCCAGGACCCGCAGGTCGAGGAGATGGCGGCGGAACGGGGCAGCGCCGGGGCCCTGTACCGGGCGGCCTCCGCCGAGCGCACCCTCAGCGAACGCCACCGGATCAGCGCCGAGCTGCGCAGGATGGGCGCCGAGGTCGTGGACGCGGACCCGGAGCACATCGCCCCGGCGCTGGCCGACGCCTACATCAACCTGAAGGCCCAGGGGCGGCTGTAGGAAGTCGCAGGAAGACGTTGTGGAGGCGCTCTCCCCCGGCGGGAGGGCGCCTCCTTCGTGCACTATGGGGGTCATGGCCTCACCCCCCGAAGCCCACAACCGCAACGCGAACGACGTCCAGGGCGCCGTCTACGGGCAGCTGCTCCAGGTCCGGGACATCCACGGCGGCGTCACCGTGAACGCCGCCCAGGCGCCCCCACCGGTCGCGGACGTGTCCTTGGACCCGCCTCGCCCCGCGACGCCCGTACGCGGCCGCGAGGAGCTGCTGAGGACGCTTCGCGGGGCCATGGAACGCGGCGCACCGGTCCCGCACGTGCTCACCGGCCCCGGCGGCTTCGGGAAGACGACCGTGGCGGCCGCCCTGGCCGAACACGCCCGGTCAGCGGGGTGGACGGTGTTCTGGGTCCGACCGGACGCGATCCTGCCGAGCATGCTGGAGGTCGCGGTCGAACTGGGCGGCTCCCGCCAGGAGGCCGAGCGGTTCGGGGCCGCTCCGAGGTCGGCCGCCCGCTGGGTCTGGCGCCACCTGGACGCCGCGCCCCGCCCCTGGCTGCTGGTGATCGACAACGCCGACCAGCCTGAGCTGCTGGATCCGGAGAACCGTCCCGGGGAACAGCGCGGCTGGATGAGGTCGAGCCCGGGCGGGTTCGTGCTGGTCACCAGCCGTGTCGACGATCCCGCGCTGTGGGCGCCCGCCGACGTGCACCGGGTCGGGGTTCTGGAAGGCGGGGAAGCCGTCGCGGCCCTGGCCGACCACGCCGGACTGAGCGAACTCCCCGGAGGCACCGGGCTAGCCGAACGCCTCGGCGGGGTACCACTGGCGCTGTCCCTGGCCGGTCGCATCCTCGCCACCCACGGGATCCTGTTCCCCGACGCGAACTCCCTGTTGGAGCGGGTCGACGGCGACATCTCCGAGCTGGATCAGCTCGCCGCACCCGTGACCGATACGGACAGCGACGAGCGTCGACAGCTCTCCGGTGTCTGGGACCTGTCCCTTCGCCTCGTGGCCGCGAAGGAACCACTGTCGGCTCCCCTCCTCAAGGTCCTGTCCGTCCTGGGTGCCAACGCCGCCGCCGTTCCCCTGCGCAGACTTCCGCTGTCCGAACTGGCGGACGGGACCTTGGCCGACCTCGACGAGGTAGGGCTCGTCCGGGCGATCAACGCACTCGTCGTCCACGGGCTGGTCACCGTCGGCCAGCGTTCGGGCGAGACCTCCCTGCGCCTGCACCCGCTGGTATCCGAGACCATCCGCGCGAACCTGGGGCTTGAGTCCCTCTCCCAACTGGAAACGGCACAGCGCCTGCTGGAGTGGCGCGCCGACCACGACCTCGCTCTGGAAATGGGTGCTCACTCGGCCCTGCACACTGTGCTGTCGCGCCTGCACGGCCCAGCGCACCCGGCCCCGATTCGGGCGAAGATGCTGTTTCACCGGGCCGTGTCACAACTCGGCCACCGGGAAGAGGCGGAGCAGGGTCTCCGGAGCGTCGTCTCCCAAAGCAGCTCCGACCTGGGTGACACGCACCCCGAAACCCTCCGGGCTCAGCACGCGCTGGCTGACGCACTGCGGGCCCTCGACAGGATCGACGAGGCCGAGGAGATCTACCGCGCGGTGGTCGGCAAACGCGAGTCCGTGCTGGGCCCTCTGCACCCGGAGACACTGAGCAGCCGCCAACAGGTCGCCCTGATGGTCGCACTCCGCGGTGACCTGGACTCCGCCGAGGAGGACTTCCGGGCCCTCTGGCAAACGTACGAAGAGCTCTCCCTGCAGGATGATCGGATCGCGCTGTACACGCTGGAGAACCTCTCCTTCCTGCGTATGCACAAGGGCGACCACGACGCCGCCGAGGAAGGATTCCGCAAGGTCCGGCAGGAGCGGATCCGCGCCCTGGGACGGAACCACCCCGTTACGGTCGAGGCCGACTACAACCTCGCCAGGGTCGCGTTCGCCAGGGGGGACCACACGGTCGCGGCCGCGGCGTTCCGTGAGGTCGTGGAACTCCGGGAGGAGATCCTGGGTAAGGACAACCCCCGTACGGAGCAGGCTCGGGAGTGGCTGGAGAAGGTCAGACAAGCCCTTTCCGAAGGCTGATCATCCCGCCCTTCCCGTCAGCCCGACCGGTCAGCGATCAAGGTCACCAGCGCCGACCACTCCCGTGTTCCGACACCCAACACGGCGCTCTCGGGATTCTGTGTGTCCCGGACCAGCACCGGGACGGCCGGTGCGAAGGCCACCTCGACGCAGGCGCTCTCCATGCTGCTGTGACTGCTCTTGAACCAGCGGGGGGTGTCATCGCTCATGGCGCCGATCCTGCCACAGGAGACCACCCATCCGCCTCCCCCATCTCCTCCTCGATACGGGCGAGCTCGGCTTGATCATGACGGCTGAAAACGTTGGAAGCCACAGGACCGAGGTGCGGTAGCACCGGCTTCTCTTCGAGTGCCAAAGGGTCATGGCCACGCCCAAACCGCTCAGAGCAAGCGCAGTACCAGGCGGCACGCCTTGTCGACCTCGTCCAACTCACTGGGGTCAAGCCGCCCCGCGAACTCCCCGCCCCTGAGCTCGCGGTCAACCGAACGCATCTGGTCGGTCAAGACCGAGGTGGAGGTGCCGTCGGCCAATGTGATCTCAGGTCGGAAGATCGCCGGGCCCGAGCTCGTCGACGTGGGGGCAACGACAACAGTCGACAGGTTGAACGGCCCCTGCAGTTCAACGCAGTACCTTGGTCCACGCCGCGCATGTCCCTGGAGTCGCCGGTCAGCGCGAAGCCGGTAGAGATCACCACGCACCCGCGTCACCCATTTCCTCTGCGATCCGAGCACGCTCAGCCTTGTCGGCCTCATCGTGCCGGAGGCGTTCAGCGTCCTCCCGCGCCTGGGCGTAAAGCCGTTCGACATAAGCCTCGTGGATGATCTCCCTGAGCACGGTGGAACGGTCACGCCCCTCGGTGAGCTCTCGCAGCTCACGCTCGGTCTGTTCATCTGGCCTGAAACTGATCATCGCCACGACCTCAGCGTAAGACAAGTTGTCATACGGGATAAGGGCTAACTCTGTGTTACGCGATCCGGCTGGGGTGTTCGTACTGTCCAGCGACCGCGTCGGCGATTCCACGCTGTGGGCGATCGAGTAGCTGCGCAGGTCGGAGGTCCTGGAGGATGTGGGCACAGGGGCAGCTCGTGCCACTACGGAGACTGCCCTTCTCGGACGGCGAAGACCACCCGCAGACCCGGCTGGTGCGGGACAGCCTGCGCGCGGATCGACCGCGCCGAACCTCGAAAGGCGGGGAACCGCCTCCGGTCAGCCCGCCACCGGGACCGCTGCCGGGGCGTCCCTGATGTCGCCGGTCTCGCCCTCCTCGTGGGCCTTCTTGCCTACCGTGAACACGTAGACGAGGAACAGGACCTCCGCGACCACGCCGATGCCGATCGCGATCCAGGTGTTGGTGACCCAGCCAGTGACCAGGCCCTCGATGAGGCCGGAGACGAACAGGACCACGACCAGGCCCAGGGCCACCGCGATGGCCGCACGGGCCTCCTCGCCCAGGGCACGCAGGCGGGTCCGCTCGCCCGGGGCGATCAGGGTCCAGCCGAGTTTCAGGCCCACGCCGCCCGCGACGAACACGGCGGTGAGCTCCAGGAGGCCGTGCGGGAGGATCAGGGCGAAGAAGACGTCGCCGCGGCCCATCGCGAACATCATGCCGCCGGCCGCGCCGATGTTGACAGCGTTGAGGAACAGCACCCCCAGGGTGGGCAGGCCGAAGGCCACGCCGAAGATGATCGCCTGGGCCGCGACCCAGGCATTGTTGGTCCACACCTGGGCCGCGAAGGAACCCGCCGGGTTCTCCACGTAGTAGTTGGCGAAGTCGTGTTCGACGTAGCGCGCGATGGACTCGGGGGTACCCAGGGCGGCCAGGACGTCGGGGTTGGTGGCGATCCACACCCCGGTCACCGTGGCCACCGCGAGGGTTCCGGCGGTGACGCCGATCCACCACCAGCGCAGCCGGTACAGCACCGCCGGGAACACCCGGGTGAAGAAGCCGATGACGTCGGTCCACGAGGAGGAGTGCGCACCGCTGACCGCCGACCGGGCCCGGGCCACCTGGGAGGACAGTCGGGCGGCCAGCTCCGGGTCCTGACCCGAGGAGCGCACCACCGACAGGTGGGTGGACACCCTCTGGTAGAGCTCGACGAGTTCGTCGATCTCCTCACCTGTGAGCGAACGGCGCCTGCGCACCAGTTCGTCCAGTCGGTCCCACTCCCGGGCGTGCGCCGCGGCGAACACGTCGATATCCACGTATGGGACACTACTGGATCCGGGCCCCGCGGCCGTGACTGATGCGAACGGACCGCCGCACGGACGGGTAGTCTCTGGGAGACGGTTTCAGACACCCGGTAAGGGAGCGTGTACTGGTGTCCTATCCCGGTGGCGGCGAGTCCCGTGACAACGCGTACGGCACGACGCCGCTGGTCACCGGTGACGCGGTGGTACTCGAACTGCGCCCGGCCGGGTTCGCCACACGCGCGGCCGCCATCGCGATCGATTTCCTGGTGCAGGTCATCGCGCTGATCGCTCTGGGCCTGGTCGTCTCCTGGATCGCGTTCAGCGTCGACCCCGCCGCGACGGCCGCGATCTCCCTGGCCACCACGATCCTGATCATCGTCGGCTATCCCACCGCGTTCGAGTCCATCTCACGCGGGCGTTCCCTCGGCAAGATGGCCCTGGGTCTGCGGGTGGTCGGTACCGACGGCTCACCCGAACGCTTCCGCCAGGCGCTGGCCCGGGCGCTCTCGGGGTTCGTGGAGCTGTGGATGACCTTCGGTGTGATCGCCCTGGTCACCTCGATGCTCAACCGGGACGGCCGCCGGGTCGGCGACTTCGTGGCCGGGACCATGGTGGTGGAGGAGCGCACCGGAAAGCGCCGCGACACGGTCATCCCGATGCCACCGCACCTGGCAGCCTGGGCGGCGGGCACCGAGCTGTCCCGTCTCTCCCCCGAGACCGCGAACTCCGCCCGCCAGTACGTGCTGCGTTACAGCGAGCTCGCCGAGCACACCCGGCACGAGATGGGCATCCAGCTGGCCGACGCGGTCGCCGCCCAGGTCAGCCCGCCCCCGCCGCCCGGCACCACCCCGCCGTTCTTCCTGGCCGCTGTGTTGGCCGAGCGCCGCCGCCGCAGCCTGGAGGCCATGGGCCAGGGACCACAGGGCGCCCAGGACCCGCAGGGCTACCAGAGCCAGGGGCACTACTCCCAGGGGCAGCCCCAACAGAGCTTCCCGAGCCAGGGGCAGAACCCGCAGCACCGTTGGTGACCCCCCATCAGCGAAAAGCGTCCACGGCGACCGCCTGGGCACGCCGTGTCGGAGGTAGCGATGAGCACGTTCGCGGTCATCATCGAGCGGGCCGAAGACGGTGGTTTCGGTGTCTGGTCCCCTGACCTTCCCGGCTGCGTGGCCCTCGGGGACACGGAGGAGGAAACCCTCCGGGAGATGCACGAGGCCGTGCGGGGGCACCTGACAGTGCTCCGGGAGCGAGGCGAAGCGCTCCCGGAGCCCAGCACCGTGGCGGCGACGACGTTGACCGCTGCGTGAGGGGTCAGGGGCGCCAGGAGTTGAGGTAGGCCTCCTGGTCAGGGGTAAGGGCGTCTATGCCCACCCCGAGGGCGGCCAGCTCCAGGCGGGCGACCTCGTTGTCGATCTCCTCCGGGACATCCACCACGCCCGGCTCCAGGGTGGTGTGCTCCTTGGCCAGCCACTCGGTGGTCAGGGCCTGCACGGCGAACGACATGTCCATGACGGCGGCCGGGTGGCCCTCGGCGGCGCCCAGGTTGACCAGGCGCCCCTCGGACAGCAGCAAGAGCCTGCGGCCGTCGGCGAACACGTACTCGTCAGCCTGCTCGCGTACGCCGCGGTCGACCCCCACGGACAGCGCGTCCAGGGCGTTGAGGTCGATCTCCAGGTCGAAGTGGCCGGAGTTGGCCAGGATCGCGCCGTCGCGCATCACCGCCAGGTGTTCGCAGCGGATCACGTCGCGGTTGCCGGTGGCGGTGACGAACACGTCCCCGACCGGGGCGGCGGTCTCCATGGTGGCGACCGTGTACCCCTGCATCACGGCGTCCAGCGCCTTGACCGGGTCCACCTCGGTGACGACCACGTTCGAGCCCATGCCGCGGAAGCGTTCGGCCAGGCCCCGGCCGCAGTAGCCGAACCCGGCCACGACCACGGTGCGTCCGGCCAGGAGGGTGTTGGTGGCGCGCAGGATGCCGTCGACGGTCGACTGCCCAGTGCCGTAGCGGTTGTCGAACATCCGCTTGGTGCGGGTGTCGTTGACCGCCACCATCGGCAGCCGCAGTTCGCCCTCGGCACTCATCCTGCGCAGCCGGATGACCCCGGTGGTGGTCTGCTCACAGCCGCCCAGGACCCCTTCGAGCAGTTCGGGGCGGTCCACATGGGCGGTGTTGACCAGGTCGCAGCCGTCGTCCAGCAGCAGGTGCGGTCGGGATTCCAGGACCGTGACCAGGTTGCGGTCGTAGGCGGCGGTGTCCATCCCGGCCCAGGCGTGCACGGCCACCCCGTACTCGCTGACCAGCGCGGCGGCGGTGTCGTCCTGGGTGGACAGCGGATTGGAGGCGGCCAGCCACACCTGGGCGCCGCCCGCGCGAAGGACGCGGAGCAGGTTCGCGGTCTCGGCGGTCACGTGCAGGCACGCGGCCACCCGCAGACCTGCCAAAGGCTGTTCCTCGGCGAAGCGGGCGCGGACGCTGCGCAGGACGGGCATGGAGCGTTCGGCCCATGCCACACGGCGGACCCCGGCCCTGGACAGGCCGAGGTCCGCCACCTCGTGTGAGGGGAGTGTCATCTGTGGAAGGACTCGCCCCTAGTAGCGGTAGTGGTCGGGCTTGTACGGCCCGGACACGTCCACGCCGATGTAGGCGGCCTGCTCCTTGGTGAGCTCGGTCAGCTTGACGCCGAGCGCGGCCAGGTGCAGACGGGCGACCTTCTCGTCGAGGATCTTCGGCAGGGTGTAGACGCCGATCGGGTACTCGTCCTGCTTGGTGAACAGCTCGATCTGCGCGATGACCTGGTTGGTGAAGCTGTTGGACATCACGAAGCTGGGGTGCCCGGTGGCGTTGCCCAGGTTCAGCAGACGGCCCTCGGAGAGCACCAGGACGGACTTGCCGTTCTCCTGGGTCCACTCGTGGACCTGCGGCTTGATCTCCTTCTTCTTGATGCCGGGGACTTTCGCCAGGCCGGCCATGTCGATCTCGTTGTCGAAGTGGCCGACGTTGCCGACGATCGCCTGGTGCTTCATGCGCACGATCTGGTCGGCCATGATCACGTTGAAGTTGCCGGTGGTGGTGATGAAGATGTCACCGGTCTCCAGCACGTCCTCCAGGGTGGCGACCTGGTAGCCGTCCATGGCGGCCTGGAGGGCGTTGATCGGGTCGATCTCGGTGACGATGACGCGGGCGCCCTGGCCGCGCAGCGCCTCGGCCGAGCCCTTGCCGACGTCGCCGTAACCGCAGACCACGGCGACCTTGCCGCCGATGAGGACGTCGGTGGCGCGCATGATGCCGTCCGGCAGCGAGTGGCGGATGCCGTACTTGTTGTCGAACTTGCTCTTGGTGACCGAGTCGTTGACGTTGATCGCCGGGAAGGACAGGCTGCCGTCACGCTGCATCTCGTACAGGCGCAGGACACCGGTGGTGGTCTCCTCGGTGACGCCCTTGATGCGCTTGGCGATCTCGGTCCACTTGGTGGAGTCCTTCTTGAGGCTCTCCTGGAGGAGCTTGAGGACGACCTCGAACTCCTCGCTGTCAGCGGTGGAGGGGTCCGGGACGGCACCGGCCTTCTCGTACTCGGCGCCCTTGTGGACGAGCATGGTGGCGTCGCCGCCGTCGTCCAGGATCATGTTGGGGCCCTCGGCGCCCGGCCAGGTCAGGGCCTGCTCCGTGCACCACCAGTACTCCTCCAGCGTCTCGCCCTTCCAGGCGAAGACGGGGACGCCCTTGGGGTCGTCGACGGTGCCGTCGGGGCCGACCACCACGGCGGCCGCGGCGTGGTCCTGGGTGGAGAAGATGTTGCAGCTCACCCAGCGGACCTCGGCGCCCAGGGCGACGAGGGTCTCGATGAGGACGGCGGTCTGCACGGTCATGTGCAGCGAACCCATGATGCGGGCGCCCGTGAGGGGCTTGCTGTCACCGAACTCGGCGCGGGTGGCCATGAGGCCGGGCATCTCGTGCTCGGCGAGACGGATCTCGTCGCGGCCGAACTCGGCCAGGGAGAGATCGGCGACCTTGAAGTCGAAAGCCATGCGTTCCTCACTCGTCAAGTCATGGTTGCGTCCCGATTCTAGGCCCGGGAACGCGCCTCGGACACAAAGCTCACAGCGAGATGTCAGATTTGCGCGATGTGGGGGCGGATGTGGGTTAGGGTCGCCTCCATGGCCGCCCTCGACGACGACCCCACAGCGCCCGGATCCGACCCCGCGCCGATCCCCATCTCCGCGGCCGCCGAGCGGGTCGGCAGCACCGCCCGCATGCTGCGCTACCGCGAGGGCCTGGGCCTGCTCCCCCGCACCCAGGAGCAGCCCACCGGGCGCGGTCACCGGCACCGCCGGTTCACCGAGGAGGACCTGCGCACCATCGAGGGCGGGCTGGAGCTGGAGCGCGAGTTCGACATCCCGCCGGCAGCGCTGGCCTTCGCGCTGCGTGTGCTCGCCGAACCCGACGTGCTGGCCCGGGTCCGCGCGCACGGTGAACGCCTGGGCAGGCTGGCCGCCGCCCCCACCAGGGCTCTGGACTTCGAGAAGGAGAAGGCCATGCGCCTGCTGCACTCCCGGCGCCCGGGCCCTTCCGGCACCGGGACGCGCACCGGGCACTCTGGTTGACTCAGGGCCACGGCCGCCTCCGGACACCCAGACCAACCGTTCGGCATGTTTTGGCAAAGAGCCCACGGGCTACGGATGACACCGTGGAGAGCCAACTCGGCGACACCGCTTGGGAGACACTCCCCGAGCGCGTGCGCGTAGACCTCAGGGACGTCGACAGCCTGCGGGCGGTCTGGGCCAGACAGCGCCAGGACCAGACCCTGGACGCGCGCGGAGCCGCGCGGCGGGAACTGACGCGGGACCGCGTCCGGGAGTGGGGCGCCGATCCCGCGCTCACCGATCTCCTGCTGACCGGTTCGGCGGTGTCCGGGGAGCCGATGACCGCCCCGCACATCGCCGCGCTGGCCGGAAGGGTCGCCGAGCTGCCCGCGGGCGAGATCGCCGCAAGGGTTTCCGTGGCGCGGGCGCTGCGGCCGCTCAGGATCGTCCTGTCCTCCGCGCACGCCGACGATCTCGCCCGGGCCGCGACGATCCCCGCGCACCCCGTGGTACGGGCCGCGCACACCTATGCCGAGTGCGTGCGGGTCCTAGCCGAGGCCGCTGGAGAGGAGTCGGCCGGGGCCGAGTCGTCAGGAGCGCACGGATCGCCCAGGCCGCCCGGGCCACCAGTGGCGCTGCCGTGGGTGCTGGCCTCCCGGGTCCTCCAACGGGCCGACTTCCCCCCACTGCTGCTCGATCCGGGCGCTCCGCCGCCGGATCCGTGTACCGAGCGGGACCCCGGAGAGCGGCTGGCGATCTTGGTCGCGCACTTCGCGCGGCTGGTCACCGGGGCCCTGCGCGGAGAACTCGGTTGGAGCCGCACGGAAGGCCCCCCGGCCCAGGCCCCGGTCCCGCCGCTGACCGCGGTCACGCGCCGCCGCGTCCTGGAGTACGTGCGCTCCCGGCGCGAACCGGTCGCGCTGATCCTGCGTGCCCTGGCACCCGGGGCGAGCGCCACGGTCACCTCGGGCGACGGGGTGGACGGGGCCGACACCGGGGAGGGCTGCTCCTCGCGCTGGTGGACCTGCCTGGAGCTGGTGGTGGGTGAGGTTTCCCTGGCCCTGTACGTGATCGTGCAGGACGTGGGCAGCCCGCCCTGCGGTGTGCTGGCGGTGACCGCCAACGCGCGCCTGGTCACCCCGCAGGGGGTACGGCAGACGCTGGAGATGTCCAGGAGCGACAGTGTCACGGTGATGCCCACGGACTGCGTGGACGACCGCTGGCCGCAGGTGCGGGACCTCGTGGACGAGGCGGTCTCCCGCTCCATGAACGAGCTCACCCGAGTCTGAAGAGGCAGGTGTGACCCCGGGTCGGCACTCGGCACCGGGGCCGGTCAGCCGCTGAGGAACAGAATCACCAGGAGCAGCAGCAGGATGATGATGGTGATCAGCACCGCCGGGATCACCCAGCCCTGCTGGAGGATCGAGTCCTGCTGGGCGGGCTGCGGCCGGTGCGCCCCGTGCGGGCTGTAGGTCTGGTTGGGGTTGACCGCGCCGGTCATCATCGGGTTGGCGTTCTGGGGCATGGCGTGCGGCTGCTGCGGCTGCTGGGGGTGGCCCGGCAGACCCGGCCGCGGGTTGGACATGCCCGGGTGCGCGCCGAACCCGCCGTGCTGCGGGTTCGAGCTCATCGGGTGCCCCATCTGGCCGGGGCGGGGGTTGGACACGCCGGGCCCGGGCCCGTAGGGGTTGGGGTTGGAGACCCCGGGGTTCTGGCCCAGGCGCGGGTCCGAGACACCCGGCGGGTAGCCCATGCCCGGCTGCGCGCCGGTGGGCGGGTACTGCGGTGCCTGAGGCTGTACAGGCGGCAGCTGCTGGCCGTTGAACATGCCGGTCTTGGAGACCTGCTCGCCCTGTTTGAGCGCGTCATCGGCGCTGGCGGGGGCGGCCTCGTCCGGGCCGTCGTGGCCGAGCAGCCGCATGAGCAGTTGCTGGGCGTTGGGGCGCCGGTTCGCGTCCTTGTCCAGGCAGGACTCGACGATCGTCCGCAGCGCGTCGTCGATGCCGTCCAGGTCCGGCGGGGCGCTGATCACACGGTGCACCACGGCCGGGACGGTGTCGGAGCCGAAGGGCGCCCGCCCGGTGGAGGAGAACGCGATCACGCAGCCCCAGGCGAAGATGTCGCACTTGTCGGTGATCCCGCGGCCCTCGATCTGCTCGGGTGCCATGTAGGAGGGCGTGCCGACGATCGAGTTGGTCATGGTGGCGGTGCCGTCGTCGACCCGGGCGATACCGAAGTCGATCACGCGCGGTCCGTCCGGGCCCAGCAGCACGTTGCCGGGTTTGAAGTCGCGGTGGACGATCCCCGCCTTGTGGATGGCAACCAGCGCCGTGGCGGTGGAGACGGCCAGGCGCTGGAGTGCGGCCCCGCGCACGGTCTTGCCCTTGGCGACGGTCTCCTGAAGATCCTTTCCCGGTACGAACTCGCTGACCACGTAGGGCGGGTCGCTGTCGAGCTGGGCGTCGATGATCGCGGCGGTGCAGAAGGAGGCGACCCGCTGGGCAGCCCGGACCTCTTTCTCGAACCGCTTGCGCAGGTCGGCGTCGGCCGACCACTGGTCGTTGAGGACCTTGACCGCGTACTCATCGCCGGAGGGGTCCTCAGCGAGGTAGACGACGCCCTGGCCGCCCTTCCCCAGTCGTCCGGTCACGCTGTATTCACCGAACGCGGAGGGGTCGCTCGGCAGTAGCGATTCGGGACCGGGCATCGATGTCCTCCAGGGAGGTCGTCTTGGGCGGGGAGCGCAAAATCAGGGTACGGGTAAGAAACGCCGGGTAGGGCCGCGCGCGGCTCCGGCACCCGGAGGGCGCCCCTTACCCGGACGTACCCGATATGACTACCGAAACGGGGAGAACGTTCCGTCCCCCGCCGAACCTTTTCAGGTCGTCCTTCGGCGGTCAGGAGATCTTGCGCGCCTCGTCGACCAGCAGGACCGGGATGCCGTCGCGGATCGGGTAGGCCAGACCGCTCTCGTCACAGACCAGTTCGTCGGTCTCCGGGTCGTGGCGCAGCGGCGCCTGGCTCTGCGGGCAGGCCAGGATCTCCAGCAGCCAGCCGTCGATCTTCGTGCTCATGGTTCTCGTTCCTCGTGTGATGACCGCGTGCGGCGGCCACGTGTATCGGGTAGCGCGCCCTGACGGCGCGACCGAACCGCGTACCGGTCGGGTGCCGGCGGGACCCCGGTCAGATCCCGGCCGGGGTCCAGCCGGTTACTGGACCGGGTCAGGCGCGGACGATGGCCAGGACCTCGTCGCGCAGGTCGGCCACGGCGGCGTCGTCGGGAGCTTCCACGTTGAGCCGCAGCAGCGGTTCGGTGTTGGAGGCCCGCAGGTTGAACCACGCCCCGCCGGGCAGGGTGACGCTGAGGCCGTCGAGTTCGTCGACGGTGACCCCGTCCCCGCCCTCGAACGCCGTGCGCACCGCGGCCATGCGGCCGGGGGCGTCGGCGACCTCGGAGTTGACCTCACCCGAGGCCGCGTACCGGGAGTACTCCTCCGTGATCTGCGAGAGCGGACGCTCGTCCGCGCCCAGGACCCGCAGGACGTGCATGGCCGCGAGCATACCCGTGTCGGCCTTCCAGAAGTCCCGGAAGTAGTAGTGGGCGGAGTGCTCACCGCCGAAGATCGCTCCGGTCTCGGCCATGGTCGCCTTGATGTAGGAGTGGCCGACCCGGGTGCGCACGGGGTTGCCGCCGCGCTCGGCGACGATCTCGGGGACCGCGGCGGAGGTGATGAGGTTGTGGATGACCGTGCTGCCGGGCTCGCGCTTGAGCTCCTCGGCGGCGACCAGGGCAGTGACCGCGGACGGGGAGACAGGCTCGCCGCGCTCGTCGATGACGAAGCAGCGGTCGGCGTCGCCGTCGAAGGCCAGGCCGATGTCGGCTCCGGTCTCGCGGACCCGGGCCTGGAGGTCGACCAGGTTGTCCGGGTCCAGCGGGTTGGCCGGGTGGTTGGGGAAGGTGCCGTCCAGCTCGAAGTAAAGGGGGACGATCTCCAGCGGCAGGCCCTGCTCCAGGACGGCCGGGACGGTGTGGCCGCCCATGCCGTTGCCCGCGTCCACCACGACCTTGAGCAGGCGGGACCCGGAGAGGTCGACGAGGTCGCGCAGGTAGTCGGCGTAGCCGGCCAGCAGGTCCCGCTCCGTGACGGTGCCTTCGGGGCCGTCGTGGGCGGGCGCGTCGTCGGCGCCGTCGAGGATCTTCTCGGCCAGGGCGCGGATGTCGTCCAGGCCGGTCTCGCCGCTGATCGGCGCGGCTCCGGCGCGGCACATCTTGATGCCGTTGTACTCGGCCGGGTTGTGGCTGGCGGTGAACATGGCGCCGGGCAGGTCGAGGGAGCCCGAGCCGTAGTAGAGCAGGTCGGTGGAGCCGAGTCCGGCGAACACCACGTCCACGCCACGGGAGGTGACGCCGTCAGCGAAGGCCCGGGCCAGTTCCGGGGAAGAGGGGCGCATGTCATGGGAGACGACGACGGCGGGACCGCCGACCACGCGGGCGAAGGCGGCGCCGACCGCCCGGGCGATGTCTGCGTTGAAGGTGTCCGGAATCACACCGCGCACGTCGTATGCCTTGAAGATGCTTCCGAGATCAGCCACGTCTGCTCCGGCCAGGTCGGTTCTGCGACGAATTCGGTCCAGCGCCCAGTTTCGATCGAGCGCCGTACAAAACTAGCAAGAGGTCGCGGGCTCAGCCGTTGGGGTGGTGCGGCGGACGTTGGTCGCCGCGGTCGGACTTGACCACGCGCAGATGACCGCGGCGCAGGGTTTCCTGGCCCTCCCCCACGGGTTCACCGGGGGACGGCTCAGGGCGCGCCGGGGGCCTCGCCGCCTCACGTACGGCGTCGGCGAGGGCCTCCAGGTCATCACTGCCGGGACCACCTCCCGACGTCTCGACCGGAAGCCGAACGACTTCCCAGCCGCGCGGTGCGGTCAACCGCTCCGCGTGAACGGCGCACAGGTCGTAACAGTGCGGTTCCACGTAGGCGGCGAGCGGACCGAGAACAGCTGTGGAGTCGGCGTAGACGTACGTGAGCGTGAATACGGCGGGCTGCCTGCACGCGGTGCGGGAACAGCGTCGAACATGGCTCACAGCGTTTGACTGTATGCCTTTACCGAGGGACACGCCAGCATCGTCCCATGACCCGCACAGTTTTTGGGCGAGAGTTCTTGACCCGGGCAGGTCGCGGGCCCCTGCCGGGCACGGGACCCCCTTCTCGGTACTCCTGGGCCCACAGGACTACGCGGGGGGCTCGTGATGGCTTAGTCTCAAGGTGTGCGACGTGTGCGCCTTTCCAGTGGCCAACCAGACCGAGTGCGGCGCCGGGACCGCCGCGGCCGAGGCATCCGCGGTCCTCTCGTGCCCGCTGACCTGCCCGTCTCCCGCAGCCGAGCGCAGGCCTTCGACGACCTTGTCCTGGACGCCGTCGAACGCCTGGAGCGGTTGTGGGCGCGTGAGCTGGCGAACGTCGACTTCCTCGTGGAGGACGTTCCCCCGGTTCCGCGCCACGGGAACCCGACCGAAACGATCCCCTTCTCCCGCCTGGAGACCGACCCCGCGGGTCGGGCGCGGATCATCGTCTACCGGCGGCCCGTGGAGATACGGACCAAAGATCCCGACGAGATGGCCCTCCTGGTCCACGAAACCGTGGTCGAGGAGGTCGCCAACCTGCTCGGGGTGGAACCGGAATCGGTGGATCCGGAGAACTGACCGACCGCCCAACGGGCCCGGACCGCGCACGGCCCTGGTACGGGTCGTCCCCGCCCGGGCCCCGCTCACCCAGCGGGGAGCACACGGGTCACACCTGTGCGTCCGCCCGTTTCCGGTGCCGGTACTCGATCAGGAACTGCGCGAGCAGCGCCCCGCTGAACAACACCATGCCCAGCAGGGCCAGGCCCGCGCCCAGGAAAGGTGAACCGCCCCCGCGCAGCGAGGAGCTGGCCGTGGCGTAGACGGTCACGAACAGGGCCGACCACAGCACGCAGGACGGGGCCGCCCAGGCGACGAACCGCGGGAACGGGAAGGCATGCACACCCACCACGAACGGGGTGACGGTCCGCAGGACCGGCAGGAACCTGGACAGGAGGATCCACGGGCCGCCGTGGCGTTCCACCATCCGCGCGACCAGACCGGCGCGCTGTCGCACGGCCCGCCGCCGCGACCACGGCCCCCGGTCCAGGGCCGGCCCCGCCCAGCGCCCGAGCCAGTACCCCGTCACCTCGCCGACGAACGCCCCGACGGAGACCGCGCCCCCCAGCAGCACCCCCTCCCCCGGGCTCGTCACGGCGGCCGAGGCCACCAGCATCACGGTGTCCCCCGGCACTACCAGGCCGGTGACCACGTTCGTCTCCAACAGGGCGGCCAGGCCAGCGAGAAGCGCCCTCAGAGCCGGGTCCACGGCCTGGACCCGGTCAATCAGCCCGCCCGCGGGCTCACCCACGGAGTGCAGCAGGTCCTCGACCCAGGTCCACCAACCGCCCATGCCGCCGCTCCCTCCGTCCACACTCAACGTTGCGCCCCGCGCCCACAGCCCTGTTCCCGCGACGCGCCTGCCCACGGATCACTCCGCACACCCACCTCTCAGCCGGCGCGGGTCACCTTCCCCGGGTCAGGCCCCGGGCCATCGCGGCGATGGAGTCCGCGAGGGTGGCGTCGCTCGCCGTCCGGGGCGCCGCCCGCTCGTCGCCTTCGGTGGAGACGGCCGCGAGCGCCTGGGCGCTCCCCTCCCCCAGACCGCAGGTCAGGATGCGGATGCCGTCCCGGGACAGCTCCGCGGCCTTGGCCTCGGACCGCTGCCGGTTACCGAGGTCCCCGTCACCGAAGACGGCCAGCACGCGGTCTGCGGCCTCCACGGCCATCAGCTGCCGCTGTGCCAATTCCAGGCAGGGGACGAGGTCGTTACCGCCGTTCGTCCTCGCCCGGTCAAGCAGCTTCCGGGCCTCGGCCGGATCGGCGGCCGGGGCGACGCTGTCGGCCACACCGTGGTGCCACAGGGTCAGCCCGACCCGGTACCCGGCTCCGACCGCCTCGTCGATGAACCGTCGGCAGCCGATCACCGCCGTGGCGATCCGGTCGCCCGTCATGGATCCGCTGACGTCCAGGGCTAGTACCACCGCTCCGCCGGACCGTTCCCGCAGCCTTTGCAGGTGCGGCCCGGTGGGGTGCTCGGTCACCCCGTCGGAGTCGAAGGTCCTACGCGTCCATCCCGCAGCCACGATGCCGCCTTTCGTTTCCAAGACCGGTCCAGGGTCGGTTCATTCCAGGGTCAGGCCGTCGACGACCCGCTTCTCCGCGGCGACCTCGGCGTCGTCCGCCACACCGTGGATGAAGGCCTCGACCACCAGTTCCGTACGTTTGCTCCGCGACAGCGGGGTGCGCTGCTCCTGAACCGACGACTCGACGGTGATCCGTCCGTCGAGGTCGACGGAGACCAACAGCACCAGAGGGCTGCCCGAGGGGCGGGGCGGGATGCCCGAGACCTCCCCCTCCAGGACGACCCGGTTGTCCTCCGGTTCCCTGGAGACCACCGCACCGCCCTGTTCGTAGAGGCGAATACGCGCCCGTTCCTGCCCCTCGGCAATGGTCGCGACGGTGTGCTCTCGGCGTTCGATCGGCAGCGGGGTGTTGGCCGGTAGGAAGTGGTGAACGTACGGCTCCGGCCGCCAGGGCTCCCGGCTGGAGTGCGTCAGGATGCCGATGGCCCGGGGCAGTACCGGGGTGATCCTCGACAGCGCTCCGGACGCGCCCGGTCGCGAGCCGTTGGTCCCGGCCGGGGCTCCCCGGCCCGCCAGCTGGTCGGCCAGGATCGCGGCTCCGCGCGCCACCGCCTTGTCAGGGTCGGTCAGCCGCACGGGCAGGCCCAGCCGGGAGGCGAGGGCCTCACGGATCATCGGCATCCGGGTCGATCCGCCGACCAGGAGCACCTGCCCGACCGCGGGCGCGACGCGCGCCGCCTCCCCCGTCACCCGGCTCACAGTGTCCAGGCAGCGCGCGACGAGGTCGCGCGCGGCGGTCTCGAAGGCCCGTCGGTCCACCCGCAGTTCCACGGTCCGCCCTCGCAGGCGCAGCCGCTCCGTCACCCGCTCCCGGCCGGTGAGACGGCGCTTGACCCGCTCCGCGGCGGCCTCGACCGCACCCGCGACGTCCTCGTCGTACCGGAGGTCGTCCGCATCGGGCAGCCCGTCCATCCCCTCCCACAGCAGGTCCTGGACGCGGCCGTCCCAGTCGAGTCCACCCAGGTCGGTCTCGCCGTCCACCGCCCACACACGGGGGACGCCCCCGTGCGTCCCGACCACGGCGACGTCGAAGGTGCCCCCGCCGAGGTCGAACACCAGCGAGGTGCGGTCCGGCTCGTCCGCCAGCCCGTAGGAGTAGGCCGCGGCCACCGGCTCCGCCAAGAGCTCCAGGCAGCGCAGCCCGGCGATCTCCGCGGCCGCGTGGGTCGCCTCCTTCTCGGCCACCCCGAAGTAGGCCGGAACCGTGATCACGGCGGCGAGGTCGCAGGGGTCGACGGCCAGCTCCCGCACCGCGTCGGCGGCCAGGTGGCGCAGGATGATGCCGGAGATCCCCTCCGGAGTGAGGCGCCGACCGTGGAACTCCTGGGGGAAGCGCCGTCCCATCTGGCGTTTGATCCCGGTGACCACGTTCTCCGGGTCGTGTTCCAGCATCCGTTTGGCATCCGCGCCGACCACCACCCGGCCGCCGTCGGCGAAGTGGACCACGGAGGGCGTAAGCCCGCCGCCGTCGAGTCCGGCCACGACGTTCTCGTGGCCGTCGGCGGTCCGGTGGAACACACAGGAGTACGTCGTTCCGAGATCGATCCCGATACCGGTCGTCATGTGTCGTCCGCCCTACATGCCCCACGGCCAGGGGACGATCCCCGCGACCGTCCGCTGGAACTCGAACAGGCCGCCCAGGAAGCCGGAGACAGCGCGCTCGGCGTTCCCGTCTGTGAGCCCCCAGGCGAACAGGGCCCAGGCGGCGCAGGCCACGAGGGCGACGTGCACCGCCGTCCACACTCCCCGGAACGTCCAGTAGACCAGCGGTATGTCATCCTTCACCCTTGTCCTCCCCCATCAGGACGGTCTCGGGTTCGGGGAGAACCGTCATCCGCGTGTTGGTCTTCCTCAGCGCCCAGTCCAGGACCCGGACCGGGTGGACCGGGTCGGTGCCGTCACGGATCCCGCGCGAGCCGACCGCGAAGTAGTCGGCGTCGCGGAAGTCCCGGTCGATCCGCCGGACCAGCCCGTGCGCCCCGTTTGCCTTGAGCCACTCCCTGACGGAGCCGCCGTCCGCGGGGTCCATCGCACCGGTGTCGGGGATCCTCCGGAGCACGTCGAGCTTGGTCAGCACGATGGCCAGCCGTTTGCCTCTCAGCCGCACGCCTTGGGCCCGTAGCCGGTCGACCACGCTCGCGTAGGCGTCCGCCTGGTCGCCCTGGGCGATCGGGACTTCGACCTCCTCCTGTGCGACACGCAGCCGTTCGTTCACCTCGGGTAGGGCCAGCGGGTCGAGGACGAACAGCAGGATGTCAGCGGTGGCGATGTAGCCCAGGGACCCCGAACGCTCCCAATCGACGAAGTTCTCCCCGGCCGCGTCCATGATCTGGATCTCGACCTCCCGTCCCCGCAGGGTCAGGATGAGCGGCACCCCCTCGGGCCGGTCCTCCCACGCGGTCTTCTCCACCTTCTGGTCGGTGGCGACCGCGGTAGTCGCGGACCTCAGGAACTCGTCCGCCACCGACGTCAGCGGAGTGAGCGCCCCCGACAGCGTCTCGGCCCACTCGCGCAGCCCCACCACGCCGCTGGACAGGAACTGGGTCTTGCCCGCGCTGACAGCGCCGATGACCGGCAGGAGCAGGACCCGTCTGACGCCGCTGCCCTCAGGTAGGTCCTGGAGGCAGAAGGGGCAGACGGTGACCAGGCGCTTGGCGGCCCCGCCGACCGCCACCGGGATGCTCGTGCCGCAGCCGCAACGCCGGTGGACGACACCCTGGGGGCCGGGTCGGACGTCGTGGTGCACGGTCGCGCAGTCGGGGTTGGCGCACCGGTAGCTGGGCACGGTCGTGATCCGGTAGCACTTGACGCACCGCAGCACCGCCCTCCTGTTCCAGCGGGTCAGGTAGTCGAACGAGCGGCAGCCGAGGACACCGACCCACTGCCCCAGGTGGATCACCAGGCCGAGCAACCACATCACGACGTACCAGGCCAGAACGGAGGCCCAGGCACCCACGGCGAAACCGACGAAGACGGGCAGGGCCGCGAGTGCCAGGAGCCACCGTTCCATGATCCAGGCGAAGGAGTCCTTGGACAGCCGTTCCACCTCGGCCAGCACGGCGTTGGCGTCCCAACGGGCCTGGTAGGGGTGGTAGACCGGCCAGGCGTGGTCCCAGCCGAAGTACTTGGCCGGCCCGTTCGGAACCCGGCCCAGGACGTCCCCCGCCACGACCGCGTCGGGGGTGGCGATCACCGGTTTCCCCTGCGCCCTTCCGACGAGTACGCGCGCGGGCAGGACCACACCGGTGCCGATACCGGCGACGAGCCCCGCGACCAGTCCCAGCACCCAGAGGACCAGGATCCAGGCGAGGATGCGCACGAGCAGGGCCACGACGACCCACAGCACGAAGACGACGAGGGCCACGATCAGGGCCCCGCCGATCAGCCAGCCTGCGAGCTCTTCCATCTACCTTCCCCTCCTCCAGCCGAAGAACCGGGGCGTCCGCTGACGGCTCTGTGGCCCCTGAGAGCGCTGCCGCAGGTACCTCTCCAGCTCCCCGCGGGTACGGATCCTCCCCTTCGCCTCGTTGACCAGCCTCGGCCGGGACTCGACGAGCCGGTCCAGGGCCGCCTCGCCGGCGGCCGACACCTGCGGCTCCGGGTCGGAGCGCAGGCGCAGCGCGAGCTCGATCGCCTGGATGTCGTTGCGGTTCTCCGCCAGGTGCACCACGTAGGACCGCATCGCGTCCGGGCCCCACGGGGAGACGGTCCGCGCCAGCCTCGTCTTCTCGTCCGGGTTCTCCGAGTTCAGCAGCAGCCAGCCGATGTCCTCCAGCAGCAGCGGGGCGAGCGGCCGTATCCGGGAGAGCACCGCGCCGAAGGATGCGCGGGGGCGCTTGCGCACCTCCTCGCACAGGGCGTCGAGGTCGACCTGGACCCGGGCGAACTCGTCGGCCACCTGGGCCACCCTCCGATCCGGGGCGCCGACGAGGCTCTCCATGAGCGGCGGCCAGTCGGCCAGGGCCACGTCCCGTTCCGCTCCCGGAGCGGACCGCAGCGCCCGCTCGACCTCCGTCCTGAGAACGGACATCAGGTCGGCGGTGTACCCGTGCCTGGAGACCCACCCGGCCCACAGGGACGTGTTCCGGTAGAGGTCGGAGTCGGCCAGCACCACCCGCCACGCCTCGCCCGGCAGGGTGGTGGCCCTCCCGGTCGGTCCTTCGCGTTCGGCGGCGGGGAGACGGCCGATCTGCCCGGCCAGCAGCCACCCCCCCAGGTCGGGGTCGCGCTGCTCACCGACGAGGAAGTCCCAGTCGCCCCGGACCAGGGCAGCCACCGCCCGGCTATCGCCCGCCCGGAAGGCGTTCACCAGGCGGCGCGCGGTGACCGCGATCACCTCGGCTCCGGCGAGCCAGTCCCGCCACCGGTCACGCCCCAGCTCCGCGTCCCGCAGCCACAGCGCCGAGAGCCGGTCGACCGCGGCTCTCAGCGGCGCCGTACCCACCGGGGCCCCGACCACCCGGGCGGCGGCCAGGAGTTCGGGCAGTGCCTCCGCGGGCGCCGAGCCGAGCAGCTCTCCCAGGAACGCACCGGCCGCCGCCCGTTCCTCGTTCCCCGCCCACCGCACCGGCGCCCCGGCCCCGGACAGTTCGCGGGCCCACGCCCCGGCCTGGCCGGGGGCGGCCGCGAGCGCTTCCAGCAGCGGCACGAGCATCCCGGTGGCCACCTCGTCCAGCTCCAGGTCGAGCGTGCGCCGGACCGCGCGTCCGGCCAGGGCGAACTCCTCCGCCGTGCGCGGGCCGTAGGTGACCGCCGCCTCGCACAGATCCTCCCCGTACAGGGACAGGTCGTCGATGAACCCGGCCTCGGCCAGCCCGTCGATCGCCGACACGGCCGAGCGCCAGGCGAAGGCCCCTGCCGTGACCGGCTCCGCGATGCTGACCAGGCCGGCCGCGTCATTGGCGAGCACGGCGCCGAGCGGCGCCTCCCACCGCCGGGCGGTCTCGACGGCGTTCAGCGCGTCGGAGGCGTCGTGCTCGACGAACCACGCGGCCCGTGTCCGCGTGGCCTCGCCGGGCTCGATGTCCGGAACCGTCCGCCGGGCCAGGTCGAGCACGTGAGCGGCGGACAGGTCAGCCGTACCGAACTCGGGGCTGACCCCCACCAGCGGGGCGTCGACGCGCCAGGGGTCGTCCACCAGCGCCCGGAAGCGCAGGCTCCGGGCCCGTTCGGCGTCGACGAAGAGCGTGCCCAGCGCGATCCACCGCATGACCTCGTCGAGGTCGGTGTGGAGCAGCACCGCCTTCTTCGGTTCCGGGGCGGTGGCCGCGTCGATCATCGCCAGGTAGTGCGGGAGGACCGACTGAGCCCACGCGTCCCCGACGACCAGTTCCCGTAGGGCGTCCACCTCGAACTCGGGGCGGATCTCCAACGGTGTCACCCAGGGGTCGACGGTCTTCCCCCGCGCCTTCTCCAAGCTCCACCGCACGGCCCCGTAGAGCTGCGCCGGGCGGTAGGGGACGAAGTCGTCGGGGTCGGAGGTGGTGATGACCTGGGTGACCTGGTTGCCCGGGCGGCCGCTGTTCGTGGCACCCGTGGACAGGCCGCGCGACAGGTAGCCGCGCCCGTCCCTGACCTGGAAGGCACAGGTGGCCGGGTGGCTGAGCGCGTCGTGCCCGAGCGACCAGGACGGGATGACCCGGTGGAGCAGGCTCTCCCGGATGAGCTGTTGGTCACCGCCGGTCAGGCCGGGGGAAACGGCCTGGAAGTTGAAGCCGTCGACGCCGTCGATCGCCTCGGCGGCCGTGACGTCGGTGTAGATCGCTACCTCGAAGGCCATGTCATCCTCCCGTCGACGGAACGAAACCCCGGGTCGCCAGGAGCCACAGCAGCGGCTCGGCGACGCGGTGCGGCAGCAGTCCGCGGCTGTTGACCCGTCTGGTCGTGTAGTCCGGTTCGGCCCCCAGGGCCGAGGCGCCGAAGAGACGGAAGGTGGTGTAGTTGTGCTCCAGTTTCCGGATCAGGCCGACCCCGCCCCACTGCTCGATCAGGGACCCCATGTGGTCGTGCACAGACTGGGACTCGGTCTCGTCGAACAGCGGACGGGCGGAGGACGGTTTGCGCAGGGGGTGGTCGGCCGGTATCTGGTCGAAGAAGGCGTCGATCTTGGACACCACCACCGCGACGGGCTGCCTGATCTTCCTCTTGCGCTTGACCTTCCCGGTGGCGCGCAGGACCGCGGTGACGGCCTCGACCACCTCCTCCGGTCCGGTCTCCATGAAATCCATGCCCTTGTCCTGCGCCAGCTTCTTGTTCTCGGGGAAGCCGAACGGGTCCAGGAGGAGGATGATCCCGGAGGTGGCACCCAGGTAGCGCTGGGTCAGGGCGGACTCGGTGGTCGCGAAGTCCTCGCCGGCGTTGTCGTAGAAGGAGAAGACCGTGTACGCGGGCCGGGAGATCCCCAGCGGCCCCTTGCGGTCGTACCGCCACGTGTACACCGCCGGTGTCTTCTTCCCGCCGCGGTTCCCATCGGTCTGGGCGGGGATCTCCCCGCTGCCCTCGCTCATGATCTGGTGGAACACCCGCAGCTCCCTGGTGAGGCCGGATTTGCCGCCGGGGGCGTCGATGGCCGCGTCGAAGCGGTCAGCGACGGTGGTCTGCAAGTCCGAGTCCAGGACCGAGAGCATGACCGTCTTACCCGCCCCGCGGACCCCGACCAGCCCGAAGAGGGCCGAGTCGGTTCCGTACTCGTCGGGAAGCAGCGAGTGGCACTCCGGACACACCGGTGGGCCGGGGACGGCACCGCAGTCCTTGCAGCGGGGCTCGGAGACGAACTTCGCCTGCGGCCGCCCGTCCTGCGTCATCTTGCGGGCGATGACGGGCAGGTACAGCAGGGTGTCGGCGAAGTGCTCCCTGCGGACCGTGTCGACCTTGGTCCCGCACGGCTCCCGACCCGCCGCGTGCTGCCCGGAGCACCGGTAGGCCAGGTACCTGGGGTTGATCTCGGCGTAGCAGTACGGGCACGGGGCCGTCCTGCGGAAAAGTGTCACCTCTAGCCTCGCATCTGGCTTGTCGGGGGATCTTCGAACCGGACGGCGCTGTCCGGTTCGGGGAACAGCCGCACCCAGAACGGCGCGGTGACCCTGCCCAGGTTGAGTTCGTAGGTGAGGGAACGCTGTTCGGTGAAGTCCAGGAGGCGGCGGTCCACCACGGTCCCGTCCTGGGAGCTTGCGGGCATGAACTTCGCCTCTTTGAGGACAGTGAGGGAGCGGACCGCGCCACCGAACGCCGGGGACTCGACCGTCACCCTGGCGGTGCCCCTGCCACTCAGCCTGGACCGCTTGACGGCGAGGCTGTAGCGCACCACCGGGGCCGTACCGCTCACCGGGACCGGGACGGGGGAGGACACCCACTCCCGGGTCCCGGCGCGTACGACCGTGGCCAGGGTGACGTCGCTGATCCCGTCCGCCTCCGGGATCCGGGCCCCGCCCTCCTCGTTGTACCTGGTCCGCGAGAACCTGCGGCTGGCCCTGTGCCCGCCGGAAGTCCAGCCGACCTCGATCAGGTAGTCGCCCCGGGGCCACTGCCAGGACAGGCGGAGCTGGTCGCCCAGCCGTTCCGCGGTGGGTGTGCGCACCGAGGGTGCGGAGCCGGTGATCCGCGGTGTGCCTGCCAGCCCCCCGTCACCGTCCAGCGTCACTGGCACCAGCAGGCTGACGTTCTCAAGGGTGTCGAACTCGCGCACGGTGCGCCCGTCGGCGCCCCCGCCGGGCCGCAGTGTGAGTCGGCTCCCCCGCAGGCTGGCCAGTTCGGCCTGAGAGAGACGGTCCCCGGAGCCCACCTGCGCGGCTACAGGCAGGACCCACAGCTCGACCGGGTAGCCGGCGATGGACGCCCAGCTCGCCCGGTGGCCGCCGTCGACCGACTCGACGTGCAGGTCGTCGACGGCCCGGATAGCACCTCGCGGGGTGGCGTCCGCCTCGACCGCCTCGGAGACCTGCCGTCCCCCGCCCGCCAGCAGGTAGACGGCCTGGACCGAGAAACGGTACCTGGTCCCGGTTACCAGCCCGGTGGCGGACAGCTGCCCCGGTGTCGAGGGGCGGTGCTTGTGCTGCCCGCCGTCCGGTGCGGTCCGTGTGACGATAACGTCAGCGGCCTCCGGCGGTGTCCCCCAGGAGAGCGACACGTCCGTCTCACCGGCCGAGGCGGCCAGGTCGAACGGCGGGGGCAGGACGACGCAGACGGCCGAGGCCGGGTCCGAGTACAGGGAGCCGTCGCGGGTGGCGAAGACCGAGTAGCGCACCCGGGTGCCCACCGGCGGGTTCTCGTCCCGGAAGAGGGTCCGGTCGAGGTCACCGGCGAGAAGGTCGCCGTCCTCCCGGTTGGCCGGGACCCCGCCCGTGGTCCGCACCACCGTGTAGCGGACCGACTCCTCGCCGTCGGCCGTCCAGGACACCGTGAGCGAGCGACCCTCGGTCCGCGTCACCACGTTCGCCGGGGGCAGGGGCGGCAGGCGCCCGAGCCGGGCGCGCAGCTCTTCGTCCTGGGGGTCCACGGCCAGGGCGTCCCGCAGCGCGGTCGCGGCGGCCACGTAGTCCCTGGCCCTGACCGCCGACTCGTACCGCGCGACGCTGTCGTCCTTCTTCTTTTCCGCGGCTTCGACCTGTGCTGTGACCCGGTCGCGCTCTCCGGGCTCCTCGCCCTCCTGTACGGGCAGGGCGTCGAGCAGCCTCCTGGCCTCACCCAGCGCACCGCTGGCCAACCGTTCCGTGACATCGTTCAGGTTGAGCACCTGGGTGGTCGCGGACAGTTTGGTGACCAGCCGGGCGGCGTCGACCTTGTGCACGCCCCGCTTGACGAGCTCGTCGCGCACGATCGGCAGCGGCAGGCCGCGTTGCAGCAGTTCCTCGGTGGTCCTGGCCAGGGTGGCCAGGGCCAGGGCGTGCAGTTTTTCGGGGGACGCGTAGTCGGTCGCCAGTGACGAGAGCGCGTTCTGGGCGGCCTGCCGGGCCTTCTCGTCGACTCGCGCCTCCTGGCGTTCGAGGCGTTCCTTGGCCTCACGCACCGCCTCTTGGCCTGGGCGGCACAGGGGTTCCCCGAAAGCGAGCTCGTCGACGACCCTGATGTCTCCGTGCCGCTCAGGACGGGTCAGCACGTCGACGATGGTCCGGAACTCCGGGAAGCCGGTCACCTTACCCACGGACGGGTGCACGATGATCTTCGGAACCTCGAAGTCGGAGGTCACCCGCACCCCGTGGTCGGAGAGCGCCTTGACCAGCTCCTGCTCAGTCACCCCTGCCAATCCCGCTCCGGCGGCCTGCTCGGCCACCTGGGCCGCCAGCACCACCTTCAGCGGGCGCTCCTGCGCCACCGCGCGGGCGAACTCCGCCAACTGCTCGCGCAGGGCCCGCACCCGGGCCTTGGCGAGCCCGGCCCAGAACTCCGGTGTGTGCACCGGCTCGCCGGACTGACGCAGCAGCCCCAGCAGTCTCTTCAACAACTGGGCCGGTTGTCGGCTCTTTTTCACGAGGGGATTGAGCGTGGCCTCCACACTGCTCAGGTGCTTCTCCAGCTCCGGCCCGCGCATCGACGGCTCCACCGCGAACAGCTCGGCCAGGTTGAGCCGGGCGATGGCGGTGATCCCGTCCTCCCCCTGGAACTCCCGGGTGGCATCCGAGAGCAGCGCCATCCGCTCCTTGTCCCGTTCCAGCCCGATGACTGCTTTTCTGTACTTCTTGGCGTCGAACACCACCCCTGGCCCCCTTTCCGGCTGTTCAGGAACGCAGTGAGAGACCCGAGACCTGCTTGGTCGCCTGCTCGACCTCTTCCTGGCTGAGCTCGGAGACCTGCGACTCCACGTCGATGCTCTGGCCGCTCCCCGGTTCGTGGGCCGTCACCCGGGCCAGCCCTTCGGCGGTCACGATGAGAGTGATCTCGACCGGCGACCCCGCGGGAAGAGAGGGCGGCAGCGGAAGCTGCTTCTCCTGGAGCAGCCTGTTGTCCTCCACGGCCTCCGACTCGCGTTCCCCGCCCTGCTCGTAGAGCGCGATCCCCGCGTACTCCTGGTCGTCCACGCTGGTCACGGCGGGCAGGGGGGCCGAACTGGCGGGGATGGCGTCGTTGGCGTGCACGAGGAAGGAGACGTAGGGCTCGTCGCCGCGGCGTACGAGCCTGACCCCGAGACCGCGGGAGAGGACGTTGGTGACGCTGAGCCTCGGGGTACCGCCGAGGAAGAACCTCTCCTCCGTGCCTCCGGTCGCCGCCTCCTCCCCGCCGTCGATGGACAGGACCTCATCGACCGCTGCCTGTCCGTAGACGGCCGCGCCCTTGGCTACCGCCAGGTCGAAGTCGGTCCGGACCGGATCCCAGCCGAGCTGTTCGCGCAGCGCCCGCTCGATCATGGGCATCCTGGCGGACCCGCCCACCATCAGGACCCGGTCGATCTGGAGCCCCGGGGACTTCTCCTGTGCGGTGGCCACGGTCCGCTGCGCGATGTCCAGGGTCTGGTTGACCAGGTGACGGGCGGCGTCCTCGAACTCAGCGCGCGTGACCTCGATCGTCTCGGCCCTGTCCTCGAAACGACAGCGGACGGTGGCCTTCTCCCTTTTGGTCAGCGACTTCTTGGTCTCCTCGACCTGTGCCGTGAGCTCGGTCTCGAACTCCTCGTCCGCCATCGGGTCCTCGTCGCCCAAAGCCGCCTGTTCGACGAACTTGTCCACGATCAGCTGGGTGAGGGCGGTGTCCCAGTCCGCTCCGCCCAGGGTCCTGTTCCCGTCGATGTTGACCACCTCGACCCGGCCGGCCTCCGCCCGCATGACGGTGGTGTCGAAAGTGCCCCCGCCCAGGTCGTAGACGAGGACCGTCTCCGGGTGCTCCCCCCGGATCTCCAGTGACAGCGCCGCCGCGACCGGCTCGGTCACGATGCCGACCACGTCCAGTCCGGCGATCTGGCCGGCCTGTTTGGTGGCCTCCTTCTCCTTGACCCCGAAGTAGGCGGGAACGGTGATGACGACCTTGTCGAGCCCTTCGCTGCGTTCCCCGTTGGCGGTGGTCACCAGTTCCTTGAGGATCAGCGCGGAGATGCTCTCCGGGGTGAAGGACTGGCCGTGGAACTCCTGGGGGAAGTCCGTGCCCATGTGGCGCTTGATCAGCGAGCAGACGAGATCGGGCTGCGCCCGCTGCTCACGCTTGGCCTCCCCGCCGACCACGGCGTTGGTCCCGCTCTCGAAGTAGACCACCGAGGGCGTGGTCTGCTGGCTGTCGTAGTTGAGAACGATCTCGGGCCTGCCCTGATCATTGATCCGGGCCACCGCCGAATAGGTCGTGCCCAGGTCGATCCCGTACACACTGTCACTCACGGAGAGTTCCTCTTTTCGACAAACAACGCATGACTGACAACCCGGAGGGCTCCGCGAAAGGCCGAACTCCGGGAAATCCAACGAATAAAGCGGGGTGACTACCGAGAGGTCTCACATCGGTAGATACTCACCCGAGCGGGGAGAAACACCCTTTCGGCCTCGACATAGGTGAAACCCTGCCGGAGCACCCGCTGGACGCGCCGGTCCAGCTTCGGGTCGTCGGTGGCCACGACCCTGACGGCATGGTGCTTGCCGGGGTCGAAGTCGGCCAGGGGCGCCGCGCCCACCGACTCGATGTCGAGGAGCGCGAGGGTCTCCTCGATGGCGGTCACGAAGAAGTCGAAGTCCTGATCGGCCTGTTCACCACGGTCACGCGCCCGCTCCGCGGCCTCGACCGCCTGGGTGTGCAGACCGGCGAACCGCCGGATGGCCGGCTTCAGTAGGGCCTGTACCTGATCGCCCTGGAGGTGCTCGATCCGACCCTGCATCTGCCGGATGATCGCCTCGTAGTTCTCGGCCCGAACATGGAACCGGCGCACCTGGTCCTCCAGGGCGCCGACGGCGGCCGCGACCTCTGCGAGGGGCGGACCCGCGGGCGCGCGACGGCCGGACCCGTCCGGTTCCAGCTCCACCCGCGGGACCGACTCACCCTCCTCGAAAGGAGAATCCGGATCTGAATCCACCCCTGAGGCACCGAAGGCCCCATTCTGTGATTCATACACACACAACCCCCCAGAAACACTGGACTCAGAAGCAGTCCAAGTATGTCAGGATCGATTTCGCGATTGTTGCCATTTTCCTGACACGTAGGGGCGAATTCCCGGTTCAGGGAGAAACCGCTCCGGGCCGTGGGAGTTCGCACGGCTTCGCCCCGCCGAGCGACGACTCGACGGGGCGAAGTGAGCAGGACCCGGAATGGGCCAGCGGCGCCGGAGGACGACCGGGGCCCGGCGCAGAGCTCCGGGTCAGGGCACCACGCCGGTCATGCTGTCGCGGACGACCGGAAGTTCGACCTGGACCGGGGCGGGGCGGACCGGAAGGACGCTGATCCCGTCCCCGGAGCGCAGGACGCGGGCCACGTACACCGGGCCCGACCCCTCCAGCAGTTCCAGCCGTACTGCGTAGCCGTCCTCAGGGTCGACCCCGGAGGGTGCTCCCCAGCCGTCGGTGTCGGTACCGAAGACGTGGGTCGTCCCGGCGGCGACCTCGGCTCGCACGGCGTCTCCCATGCTGCCGTCGGCGGCGATCGGCGTCGCCACGACCTTGGCGTCGCCGTCCAGGGCTCCCAGGACCAGCTCCACGTCCACACCCTCGGGCATGTCCGGGATGACCGCAGTGGTGTCCAGCGGGCCCGTCAGCGGGTCCACCGCGGCCGTGTAGGCGGTCTCCACGACGTTCACGTCGTCGCCGTCCACCTCGACCTCCTCGGCGATCAGCCCGGCGACCACGGGGGCGTCGGCCTCCACCACGACCGTCCCCGGGAGCCCGCCGAGCACGCTCTCCAGCGTGAGCCAGGCAGAGGCGGCCGGGGGGACGTTCAGGACCAGCGGGTCCTCGGCGGTTCCTGCAGTGCCGTCGGCCTCGGATTCGTCGTCTTCGGCTTCCTCAGGCACGGCGGTGATCGCGTGCACGCGGACCTGGACGGGCTCGTCGCCGGGCGCCGCCACGATGAGCCGCCGGGTGCCGTCGCCGCCGGGTACCCCGGGGATGACGTGTGCTTCATCGGGCG
This sequence comes from Nocardiopsis valliformis DSM 45023, assembly GCF_000340985.1. Classification (NCBI taxonomy): domain Bacteria; kingdom Bacillati; phylum Actinomycetota; class Actinomycetes; order Streptosporangiales; family Nocardiopsidaceae; genus Nocardiopsis; species Nocardiopsis valliformis. Next base: position 25,229 of record NZ_ANAZ01000029.1, on the reverse strand, counting down.
CCCGGGTCGGCGGAACCCAGTCCGCGGGCCCCGCGGAGTGCTCGGCGAGCAGGGCCGCGGCGGCGCGGCCCGTGCTGGTGCGCACGTGGACGCCGATGGAGCTGGTGTTCTGGATGAGCTCGGTGACGTCGAGTTCGGTGGACTCCCCCGGGCCCAGATGGATGCCCCGGCTGTCAGGCGAGTAGGAGGGGCCCTCCCTCGTGTAGATGTCCACGCTGACCGTGGCCCGGAAGGCCTCCGGGTTGGACAGGTGCACGGTGAGGGTGTCCAGGTCCACGCCATCGGGGTCGTTGGCCCCGGGCAGGGCGAACCACGTGCCGATGGAAGGTTCGGCGCAGCGGACCTCGGTGATGCCGTCCTCGGAGACAGTGGTCTGCGCGGCGTCCAGGCCGGAGGCCAGGGAGCCCTCGGCGTGCAGGGCGGTGGGCAGGCCGGCCTCGCCGGTGTTGGTACGCCAGACCCGTCCGGGTTCGGTCTGCTCCTCGCCGAGGAGCTCGCCGCGCTCGTCCGCGTCGCCGTCGGGGCTGGGTGAGGGGCTCGGGCTCGCGTCGTCGGCGTCGTCGGCGTCCTCGGCGTCCTCGTCGGGCGGCTCGACAGCCTCGATCAGCGGGACCGCCCACAGCACGCCCTCGTCGTCGCGGCTGACCCGGGGCGCGAAGGCGGCCACCGAGCTCTCCGCTCCGTCGTCGGAGGACGCGTGCGGAGCCGGGCAGACCCGGGCGGCCAGGTCGGGCCGGACTGTGCCCCGTTCGGACACGCCCAGCTCGGGGTTGATCGGCCGGATCACGAACGCGACCCCAAACAGGGCGAGCAGCGCCAGCGCGACCAGCCCGAACAGCGCGAACCGGTTCTCCACGATCAGTCGCATGACCTACTCCTCCCGCTCGTTGTCATCGGTGCCCTCCGAGGCGTCACGGTCCCGGGACGATCCGGCACGGCGCTTGCCCCCCGAAGATCTGCGGGTCCCCGCGCGGCGGGTGCCCCGGGTGCCGCGGCGCTTGCCGCGGACCACAGGGATGGAACCGGTCGTGGTCGGCCCGGTGTCGGGCTCGCCCTCCCCCGAGGGGCGCTCTTCGGCGGGCCCCTCAGCAGACTCTGCGTCCGGAGCGGAGACGACCTCAACCGCACCCGTGTCCGCCGGTTTCCCGCGCCGTGAACTCCCCCTCCTTGACCTTCCGGAGCGGGCCAGCGGGCCCCGGCTCGGCCGCCGCGGCCGGGGCATCGGGGTGGACTCGATGAGTTTGCGCTCCTCCTCGGTGCGCACGCCCGGGGCGGCGAGCACCGCGACGACTAGGAGCAGAATCCCCTGGGTGACCACCCAGGCGGTGTGCACCAGGTCCGTGTGCCACACGCGCAGCTCACCGCCGTGCACCGGCAGGGCCCAGGCCTGGGTCCCGTTCTCGGTACTCACCTCGGTGAGCTCGGTGCCGTCCAGGGTGGCGCGCCAGCCGCCGTCGGCCGGTTCGGCCAGGGCCAGGCGGCGTCCGGTGCGCCCCTCGCCGACCTCCGCGGTGAGCTGGTCGGCCGCACCCTCCACCTGGAGCGCCTCGGCCTCCAGGCCGTCCTCGGAGACCGTCCGCAGCACGCCGGTGGTCTCCACGATCCGCCAGAGCCCGTAGTGATCCGACAGCGACTGCCGGCCCAGCCCGGGGGTGCCGTCGAGGGTGTCGACCATGGTGGCGTCAGCGGGTCCGCTGCGCTCCGGACGTGGGTAGAGCACGTACTGGATGCCGTAGTCGAGCAGGGTGTGCAGCTGGTCCCCGCCCTGACCCGCGGCGAGCTCGGCCACGGCCCGGTCCACGGCGGCGCGGGCCTGGGGTTCGGGCAGGACCCGTTCCTCGCCCAGCCTGGGCTCCCGGCCGCGGACCACCACGTAGTCGACGCTGCCGTCGTCGGCCGGGGTGACGATGACCGTGCGGGGGTCGGTGCCGTCGGAGCTGACACTCTCCAGCGCCCCCGGGACCGAGCGGGGGGCGTTCGCGGTGATCGGGCCGTCCACGCCCTCCCACATCCACAGTCCCGCCGCCGAGACCGGGGTGGCCAGCGCGAGCGCGGCCACCCCCAGGGCGAAGTAGCGCTTGAGCCCCCCAGTACGAATCATGTTCCCGAAGGCGCGGGCCGCCGTGGAGGCCGTCAACAGCACGGCCGTGGCGGCGAAGGCCAGAGCGACGCCGGGCCAGACCTGGGCGGGCGGGCCGCCGAAGTAGGGTTCAATCACGATGCGGCTGGTCAGGACGGCGATGAGCATGCCGAACAGGGCCAGGCACCAGCCCGCCGCGACCAGCATCCGGTTGCGGAGCAGGAGCAGCGAGCACAGGGCGGCCGCGATGAACCCGGCTGTCACCCAGTACGGGGGCGTTCCCGGGCCGCCCGGGGAGAGCATGAGCAGCTCGACGGGGGTCGCCCCGGGATCGGACAGCTCAGGCCGGTGCAGTCCGGCCTCCAGCAACCACAGGCTCGGGTGCATCAGGAGTTCGAGGGTCCACGGCATGAGCAGGACCACCGGCGCGGCCAGGCTGATCGCCACACTGACATAGATCCGGCGGCCCAGGTGGCCGAAGGCGACCGCGACCAGCACCCCGGTGACCAGGCACAGAAGCCAGACGATGGGGACGAAGGCGGTGGCCACGGTGAGGGCCAGGCCCAGCCCCCAGGCGGACCGCCGCGAGGACTTGGGCGGCATGGAGACCATCCGGACCAGCAGCAGGCCGAGGATCGGCAGCAGGGCGTGCACCAGGGCAGTGCCCAGGCGGCCCTGGGCGACGGCTCCGGTGGCCATGGGCAGCAGGGCGTAGGCCCCGGCCATCCACAGGCGGGCCGGGCGGAAGCGCAGCACCTCGCGGGCGAGCAGGTAGGAGGTGAGCCCGGCCAGCGGCACGCAGCCCAGCAGGATCACCATCACCGCGATCCACGGCTGCCCCAGGGTGAGGGTGGACAGCAGCGCGAGGAAGCCCACGTAGGGCGGGATCGGTCCGGAAGACCCCACTCCGCTGTCCGGGTGTCCGGACAGGTACAGGTTCCACAGGTCCAGGGCGTTACCGGTGACCGGAGGCAGGGCGCCGCCCGCGAGCATCCCGCCGAACAGCAGCGAGCGTTCGGCGATGATCGTGATCACGGTCAGGCCGATGACCAGCAGGGGCCCCGGTTGCAGGACCACCCGGCGCAGGAACGAACTGGAGTCGTCGGCGGGGCCGTCGTCCTCCTCCCCCGGCGCGGTGGTGACCGCCTGGTGGCGTCCGGCGGTGTCGCCCACCCGTTCACCGGTGAGGATGCCGGTGACCGCGTCGGCGAACTGGCGCATGGCCACACCCCTGGCCAGGTAGGGCCGGATGGCGCTGTAGGTGCGGCGGCGGTCGCGGCGGCGCCGGAAGCGCGCCCGGGCCAGGCGGAACGGCCGACCGTAGACGAGAGTGATCGCGGCCGCCTCGTCCAGCGCGTTGGCCGGCTGCTTGATGAGCAGGTACATGATCACGCGCAGCAGCGACCCGACGGAGTTGCGCAGCAGCGCGAACACCATCCCGCCGAAGGGCAGGTTAGCCAGCAACACGAACACCGCGTGCCTGCGGTCCACCCGGCGGGGGTGGTTGCGGGTGGCGGTGATCTTCCGACGGCGGCGGGCCGAGGCCTCCGCGTGGTAGGCGACGGCGTCGGTGACCATGCGGACCCGCAGCCCGGCCCCGCCCACGCGCCAGCAGAAGTCGATGTCGTCGCGGAACAGCGGCAGCGCCGGGTCGAAGCCGCCGAGGCGGTTCCACACGTCACGGCGGACCAGCATGCCCGCGCTGGAGACGGCCAGGACCTGGCGGGTGCCGTCGTGCTGACCGTGGTCGAACTCACGCTGCTCCAGCCCGGTCTCGCGGCGGCCCGCGCCGTCGATGGTGACGCCGACCTCCACGAGGAGACGGCGGTCGAACCAGTCCCGGAGTTTGGGACCCAGGACGGCGGCGCGCGGGTCCTTGTCCGCGGCGGCCAGGAGTTGTTCGAGGGTGTCCTTCTCCGGGGTGAGGTCGTCGTGGATGAGCCAGATCCACTCCGTGGCGTCGTCGTCGAACCCGTGCACCTCGGTGGTGGATCTGGGCAGGTCGAGGGCGGCCTTGACCGCATCGCCGTAGCCGGTCCGGGCGGGCAGGTCGAGGACGGCGTCGGCCGGGAGGTGGTCGGCGAGGATGTCGGGGCTGCCGTCGGAACTTCCGGTGTCGGCGGCCACGACCCGCTGCACTGGCCGGGTCTGGGCGCGGAGCGCGGACAGGGTTTCCGGCAGCCACCGTGCGCCGTCGTGGGACACGATGACCGCGGTGACGACATGGCGGGCGGAATCCAGGTCAAGCACGGCTGTGGTGGGTTCTCTCCGGGAGAAGGGTCGGGCCCGTGTGCGGGTCCGGGGGTGTCTGCCGGCCGTGGCGGCCGGTGGGCGCGCGTGTGCGCCGAGCGCGGCTCGCGAACGCGAACGCGGGACATCACGATACGCCACCCCGCATCATTACGGACCTATTCGGTCGGGGTGAGGCGGGGGCGACCATATCGGAGCATTCGGCACCGGTGGGGCAACCCGCCCCAATCCTGCCCAAGGCCATGAAGGGTACCGAACATGAAAAAGGCGCGCCCGGGCTCGTGGCCCGGACGCGCCGCAACGCGTACTCCTACAGCATGTCCGCCAGGAAATCGAAATCTCCCCCGGCGGCTTTCTTCAGCCTTCGGCGTTCACGCTCGGAGAGTCCCCCCCAGATGCCGAAGCGTTCGTCATGCTCCAGCGCGTATTCCAGGCACTCCGCACGAACCTCGCACGACTGGCAGACCTTCTTGGCCTCCCTCGTCGAGCCGCCCTTCTCGGGGAAGAACGCCTCCGGGTCCGTCTGCGCGCACAGGGCGCGCTCCTGCCAGCCCAGATCTTCGTCCGAGCCGTGCGCCAGCGGGATGACCTCGCTCATGCGCACCTCCTGTAGCCCCCCAATAGATGTCCCCGACCCTTTTCGTCCCCCGGGCCGGCTGGAAATCCCACATTGGAATTACACGCGTGCGCATGACTGTGAGTCAAGCGCCCTGCGTGGTAATCCACTGAATATCATGTAACGAACCTCCAACGGCAGGCCCGCGATGTCCGTTCTGTGGATTACCACGCAATTCACGTACCTTCCCAAGGTGTGGGGAGCGTGGCGGTTCAGGCGGGCTCAGCGCTGGCCGTCGTTGCCGTACCAGTTCTGTTGGTTGTCCGTACCGCCCTGTCCTTGCTGGTCAGAGCCGTACGACGAGCCGGACTCGTACTGGTTTCCGTACGACGCACCGTTCTGGTCGGGCGTCTCGGTACCAGTGTTCTCACCGGAGTTAAAGAATGGTTCAACTCCGGGCTCGGAGGGCGCCTGACCCTGCTGGGCCGGGTCCTGGTACCAACCGTGCTGGATGGCGTCCTGGGCCTGCTGGTCCGCGGCGGGCTGACCCTCGTAGGTCTGCGGCGCGTACTGCGCCGGGTCGTAGCCCTGGGCTGCGGCGTCCTGGCCGTAGACGGCCTGCTGGCCGTACGCGTCCTGACCGTAAGCCTGCTGCTGACCCGAAGCGTCCTGGCCATAGGCCTGCTGAGCGCCGGTGCCGTACGCCTGCTGCTGAGCAGCCGCATCCTGACCGTAAGCGGCCTGCTGACCGTACGCGTCCTGACCATAAGCCTGCTGCTGACCCGAAGCGTCCTGACCATAGGCCTGCTGAGCGCCGGTACCGTACGCCTGCTGCTGAGCAGCCGCATCCTGACCGTAGACGGCCTGCTGACCGTACGCGTCCTGACCATAAGCCTGCTGCGGTGCCCCCGTCTGCGACGGGTCGGCGGCCGGGTAGCCGGGCTGGGCGAACGACTGCTGGGCGCCGGTCGCGGGCGGGAACTGCTGCTGGTTGTACATCTGCTGCTGCGGCTGTGCCCGCGGGACGACCGTAGGGTCGTTGAAGATCTTGATCAGGTAGAACCCGAAGAAGCCGAGCACCGCGATCAGGGCTGCCCGGTGCAGGAAGCCCGCGAAGGCCAGACCGCCGTTGTCGATATCGATGAACCCGCTGATCAGACCGATCAGACCAAAGAGCAGGCCGACACCGACCATGATCATCGCGGTTAGGATCACCGGGAAGGACGCCGGGCGGGTGCGCTCGCTGGTGAGCACCAGGGCTACCGCGGCCACCAGCAACAGGGTGATGGTGATGCCGTAGAAGGAGGACCCGGCCGCACCCATGGCCCAGGCGAAGCTCCCGTTGTACTCACTTGATCTGATGATCAACTCGATAAGTCCGGCAAGCATCTGGACGCCCACGGCCCCCAGCAGGACCCAGGCCCCGGGAAGGCGCAGGCGTTCTAGTGTTTCGTTGTTCAAGAGAGGTTCCCCTCTGCTGCTTCGCCGTCGCGTCGGAGGAAGCTTGGCATATCGTCGGGCTGTCGGGTGAATCGGCCGGGGCGCGCCGGGGAAGGAAACGGGGACACCGAACGCGGGGCCGATGGAGTGGGATGGCGACCGCCGCCCGAAGGTTCACACACCGTCGGTACCGGAATGGTCACGCCAGATCGTACCCACGGTGGGGCAGACGACCCATACACGCCCCCAGCCTGCCAGACTTGGGCGCATGCGGATAGTCGTACCGGCCGGCGGTATCGGCGGCGCGCGCTTCCTCCGCGGCCTCAAAGCCGCTCTGGGAATCGACGCTGCGACCGAATCGGACCAGGCCACAGACCACCAGATCACCGTCATCGGCAACACCGGTGACGACATCACCCTCTTCGGTCTCCGGATCTGCCCCGATCTGGACACTGTGATGTACACCCTCGGCGGCGGGATCAACGAGGAGCAGGGCTGGGGCAGGACCGACGAGACCTTCACGGTCAAGGAGGAACTCGCCGCCTACGGGATGAAGCCCACCTGGTTCGGGCTGGGTGACCGGGACACCGCCACCCACATCGTGCGGGCTCAGATGATCGCCGCGGGCTACCCCCTCTCCGCGGTCACCACCGCCCTGTGCGACCGCTGGCAGCCCGGTGTGCGGCTGATGCCGATGACCGACGACCAGGTCGAGACGCACGTGATCGTCAACGACGAGGAGGGGCGCCGGGCCATCCACTTCCAGGAGTGGTGGATCAAGCACCGGGCCGCGCTGCCCGCCGAGCAGATCATCAGCCTGGGCGCGGAGAAGGCCAAGCCCGCCCCCGGTGTGATCCGTGCCATCCGCAACGCCGACGCCGTCATCATCCCGCCGTCCAACCCCGTGGTGAGTGTGGGCTCCATCCTCGGTATCGAGGGCATCCGCGAGGCCATGGTCGGCAAGACCGTGGTGGGCGTCTCCCCGATCATCGGCGGCGCGCCGGTGCGCGGGATGGCCGACGCCTGCCTGAGCGCCATCGGGGTGGAGACCAGCGCGGGCGCGGTCGCCGAACACCTCGGCTCGGACCTGCTGGACGGCTGGCTGGTGGACGAGGCCGACGCGGGCACCGAGGTGGACGGGATCGAGGTGCGCTCCCGCCCCCTGTACATGAGCGGCCCGGAGGCCACCGAGGCGCTGGCCCGGGCCGCTCTGGACCTGACGGTGGAGCTGTCCGAGCGGAAGGCCGGAGCACAGTGAGCGCGGACCCCCGAACACCGGAAGTACGGGTCTCGGAAGTACGGGTGCGCGGGCTCGGCGGGATCCCCGAGGTGGGTTCGGGCGACGACCTCGCCGCGCTGATCGCCGACGCCGTGGCCGCCTCGGAACAACCCCTGGTCGACGGCGACATCCTGGTGGTCACCTCCAAGATCGTCAGCAAGGCCGAGGGGCGCTCCCTGCCCGGCGACGACCGCGAGGCGGCCATCGACGCCGAGACGCAACGCGTGGTGGCCCGGATGGGCCGCACTCGGATTGTCCAGACCCGGCAGGGCCTGGTCATGGCCGCTGCCGGGGTGGACGCCTCCAACGTCGAACCCGGCACCGTGCTCCTGCTGCCCGAGGACTCCGACGCCTCCGCGCGCGCCCTGCGCGCGGGCGTGGGCGCGCGCCTGGGCGTGCGCGTGGGAGTCATCGTCTCGGACACTTTCGGGCGCCCCTGGCGGATCGGCCAGACCGACGTCGCCATCGGCGCGGCCGGGCTGCGGGCCGCCCAGGACCTGCGCGGCACCGTCGACACCCACGGCAACCTCATGGAGGCCACGGTCAACGCGGTGGCCGACGAGATCGCGGGCGCCGGTGAGCTGGTCAAGGGCAAGACCTCCGGGGTGCCGGTCGCCGTGGTCTCGGGCCTGGGCGACCTGGTCACCGAGGAGGACGGGCCCGGCGCCGCGGAGCTGGTCCGCTCGGCCGACGCCGACCTGTTCCGGTACGGGTCCAGGGACGTGGTCGCGGCCCGCCGCACCGTGCGCTCCTTCACGGACCGACCGGTGGATCCGGCTCTGGTGCGCCGGGCGGTGGCCGCCGCTGTGACCGCGCCCGCCCCGCACCACACCACGCCCTGGCGGTACGTGCTGGTGGAGTCCGCCCACACGCGCAAGCGGCTGCTCGACGCGATGCTCCAGGCCTGGACGGCCGACCTGCGCGGTGACGGGTTCACCGAGGAGCAGATCGCCAAGCGGACCAGGCGCGGGGACGTGCTGCGCGGCGCCCCCTACCTGGTGGTGCCGTTCCTGGTCGCGGACGGCGCGCATCCCTACCCGGACGAGCGCCGGTCCGACGCGGAGCGGTCGATGTTCCTGGTGGCGATGGGCGCCGGGGTGCAGAGCCTGCTGGTGGGCCTGGCCATGGAGGGCCTGGGTTCGGCGTGGATCTCCTCCACGATGTTCTGCGCCGATGTCGTACGCGAGGTGCTGGACGTGCCCGAGGACTGGCAGCCGATGGGCGCGGTGGCCGTGGGGTACGCGGCCGAGGCGCCCAAGGAGCGGCCGCCCCGCGATCCGGACGCCTTCGTCGAGATCCGCTGACCCTGTCGGTGGTTGGCTGCCCTGTCCGCCTGATCTGGGCCTGATCCAGACCGAACGGGTCCTTACCGAACTCGGGAGGGTCGAGCGCACGGCGAGGCCCGGTGTCCTCTCGATGGAGCAACGGGCCTCGTCATCACCAACAACAACGCAGAAGGCCACTACCGTGGGGTGAGTAGTTCCTCCACCTGCCGCCGAACATGCGGGAGCAAGCGGGCATGAAGGTCGTCGCGTACCGCTGCCTGGATCACCTCCGCAGCGATGATCAACTGAGAGAACCGCCCGGCTTCGGTCTCCATCACGTCGGCGAACACCTCGCGCACCCTGGCCGCTGTTCTCGGTTCGGGAAGCGCGTAGGTGTGGAGAACGGCGGCATCGTATCCAGCTGGGGCCATCCCCCACCCCTCCCAGTCGATGATCGCTAGCGGGACTGCGGTGAGGTTCGCCCAGTGAAGGTCTCCGTGAGAGGTCTCCCACGTCGACACGGTGAGGTCCGTGCCCGCCAACTCCGGGATGAACTTCGGAAGGCGTTCGATGAACCCGGGGGTGTGGCTTCGCTGCCGGTGCTGTGGCACGGGTGCCTGTCGAAGACGATCGAGCGCGCCCCGCAACTCGTTCCACCAGCGGTCCGAGACCGAAGGCGGCTCGGACAAGTCGGGTGTTTTCGAAACCATGCGGCCGGTGAGTCGTTCCCACAGGTGGGCCTGGAACACCAGGCCCGTCTCCGGCTCGGGCCAGGCATGTTCACCGAGCAGAGACGGCCGCGGAATCGTGTCATCGAGTAGCCCGTCAGCGAGCGTAGAACCCTCCCACATCCTCCCGCCCGGCTTGGTCGCACTCATCACCCGCAACCATGCCGGAACTCCGTCGACGGTGGCCGGGCCGCTCAGGGTTCTGCCGCCCACACCGGGATGCAGATCGGCTCCGGGGTCGGGTGTGGCGTCGAGCTCGCGCGCTGCACGGTTCCACCGGTCGGCCAGGTCAGGAAACGGGTTGGAGCAGGTCACAGATCTCCTTGAGTCGGAGCGGAGGCAGCTGTGGGGAGTCCACCACATCAGCGGCCTCACGCCAGTGGTCGGCGCTTCCGGTGCTCAGCAACAGCCCGGTGAGCCCCGGAGTGGAAACGGCGACCATCAGTGCCGCCTGCGCCTTGGTGGCTCCGAAGGCGACGTAGTCAGCCAACCCCTCGCTGATCCGGCTGAGCAGTTCACCGCCATGTAACGGGGCCGATCCCCAGGCCTCCAATCCTGCCTGTTCAGCAGCGGATACGGGGCCTTCTCCGGCGAGTGCCTGCCTGATCGGCTCGATATCGACCATGGACACCGGAAGCTGGATCGCGCGCAGGCCCGTTTCAGGACCTCCTGACGCTTCCTGGGCGAGCTTGATCAGTTCACGGACGGAGAAGGCACCGTCTCGGAAACCGTTCCACGTAGCCACTCCGTACCCGAGCACGGTGTCGGTATCACGCAGGGCTTCGAGTGAGACGAAGGCCGCGCGAAGGCGTGCGAGCAGTGCGTCACGGTCACCGGAACGGTGGTGGTCGGGGTTGTGCAGGTGGACCAGGTCCAGCTGGTCGCGCTGTACCTCCGCGCGGTTCATCGCGACCTGGTAGTGCACGTAGTCGGGCGCGATGCTGTGCCGTCGCAGGGCCTCGGCCTCGGAGATCACTTTGCTGAACAGAGCCGCGCTCGCCTGGTCGGCCGTCATGTATCCGACCTTCGTCGCGATCCTCAGTCGAGGGTGTGCTCTGAGAACCGGCGAGATCGCCGCCTGATGGGTTCCGTGCCCGTAGACCGGGGCCGTGTCGATGAGCGGACATCCGGCCGCAGCCGCGATGGTCGCCGAGGTGACGGCATCGCGACTGCGGTAGGTGCCCAGGCCGAGCAGGGTCATCCGTCTTCGCCTTCCCAGACCAGGGCTCCGTCTTCCAGCAGTTTGAGCAGCAGTCCGAGCAAGGTGTCTCGGGGGATACCAGGAACGAGCTGACAGAGTTCCTTGATCGTGGCGCCGCGGTGGTTGAACAAGTGGGTGAACACCGGCTCGGCCTTGTTCGCGAACTTCCAACGACGCCCCTGCGCCGCGTAGGAGACTTCGCTCTTGCCGTTGATCAGGGTTCCGCGTTTGGTGGCCAGACGCAGCCGGGAGGCGTCCGTCAGCTCACCGGTCACGACGACGGGCAGGCTGAATGCCACACGAGCGGGCGCGATCTCCTCCTTCGACCAGTAGTCGTCCACCACATTCGGGTCCTGGAGCCGCGCAGTGATCAGTTCGGACATCCGGTAGGACCAAGCGGAGAACTCTTCGGGATTGCGGGGGATGTCGGCGCGCACCTCTTCGTGCTCGACCATGCGAGAGGTGAGCCAGGTGAGGAAGTCGGTTCCGGTGTTGGTGACCAGACCGCACGTGAGGTGGAGACTGGGTTCACCTTCGGAGGCGGCGACCGCGTGCCAGCATCCCCGAGGGACGTGGAGGATGTCGCCGGGTGCCATGACGAACTCATCGACGGGCTCGGTGGGCGGGTCCTCGGTGAATTCCACGTCGGTGTGCAGTGGTGCGGTTCGGGTGGTGCCGTAGAGACGCCACCGTTTGCGGCCCGCCACTTGGAGCACGAGCACATCGTGGTCGTCCCAGTGAACTCCGAACCCCTCCTTCGGGGTCCAGGAAGCGTAGGCATTGACCTGGATGCCCGTTCTCAGCCACGATTCCAGATCCGCGATCACCTTGCCGATGGGCGGATGCATCTCGTCGATGGCGTCCAGAACCAATGTTGCGCCCTCGCGCAGCTGCTCGTGGAACAGGTTCGGGACGGGAGCTTCCCAGTCAGGCATACGACGGTACCGACGCCTCTGGGTGTATCGGCTCGTGTCGATGCTCTCCCCTGCGGACAGACGCATACGCGGAGGGTTGAGACGTTGGGAGGCCAGGATCCGGTTCAGGTCCGACCAGGTGAGCAGATGCGTGAAGGCGTCCGCTTCGGCGTCGGATGCCGGGTAGCGCTTGTGTTCGCGGCCGAGCACCTGGGCGGGGAACGAGTCCCCGCCCAGACGGCCGCTGATCAGGTCAGCGGTCACTGTGCACTCCTAGCGGACGCTGTCGTTGTGGTCAGAGCGGCCAGTCCCGCCGTCGGAGGGCTGGTCGCCGCGCGAACGCAAGGTGGCGATGTCCTCCACCGCGACGAGGAGGTCGCCGACGTCCGTCTGGGCGGAGGTCTTCTGCTGGGCCTGGGGCTGCGTGTTGGTCACGGTCATGCTGTGTTCTCCTTCGTTGCGGTACGGATGAGGCCTGGTACGGAATGAAGGCGGTGCTCGTGCTGGCGCGATGTCCGCTTCCCCTTCTGTGGTGGGTGGTGAGGGCTTCCCCCGTCGCTGTCTGTGGCGACAGCCCTCGCCACCGTTCGCCACGCGCTCATCGGACGGAGCCGAACGCGTGGAATCTGCCGAACCTGTGCCCGCCACCGCAGCGCACAGGTCAGCGCTCTGTCCGATTCGTCATCCTCACCCGAAGGCGAACTGTCCAATTTCTGTTCTTTTGGACATTCATGCGTCCTGTGGGCGTCTTCTTCGGTGGAGGTATGACCGCATCGGAAGCAGTTCCAGTACTGGAGCACCACGGAACCGCTGATTCAGACCTTGAGCTGCGCGAGTTCCAGGACTCCGAGAATTCTTCCGACCGACATCGGCTCGTTCCCAATGCTGGTGACCGGGTCGAGGGCGGGGCGTCCGCTGCCGCCCTCGGGGGGCCAGACGAAGCACCATTGGAGGTCGTCATCCGAACCGCGCAGGGCGACGACCTGGGACTTGCCGTTCAGCTTCGCGGTGACCGTCCTGCGACGGCCATCCACCTCAACGCTGATTCCTTTGGCCTTGAGAGCCCGGGCGAGGTTCTCAGCGGCACGCTTGTGCGTGAGAAGTCCGTCTTTCGGGCATGGTTCAGTTGGGTTGTTCGATGCCTTTTCAGCGCTTTCGGAAGAGCGCTGCGTTTCGGTGAGCATGGACACAGCCTCACTCACAGCCCGTAGTCTGAACCAGACCAAACGATGTTCTGTTGGGAACGCACAGAGTGCGTTCGGGATCGCCCCTCCCCCTGTTGGCCCAGTTGCGAACTTGGAACCCCCATGAGTGATACCGAGATCGAGGGCGTGTCGGCTGACGCCACCGAAGCCTCACCCATCGTGATCTACTTCGCCACGCAGCTGAAACGGCTTCGAGGCGATAAAGGCTGGACTCAGGAGCAGCTAGGGAAGCGGATCAGGTACACAGCGGGCATGGTCGGGATGGTCGAGACCGCGAAGCGTGTGCCATCCGAGAAGTTCGTTCTCACCTGTGACAAGGTGCTGGACGCGGGCGGGATGCTGGCGGATCTGTGGCCTGCGATCACTCGGGACAGCTATCACGATTGGTTCCGACCGTTCGTCGAACTCGAAGCCGAGGCCGTCAGTATTCGCGAGTTCGAGGTTCAAGTAGTTCCTGGTTTGTTCCAGACCGAGGACTACGCACGCGCGGTGCTCAGTGCTGCGTGGCCCCCACCCGCCCCGGAAGACGTAGAACGCCAGTTGGCAGCACGACTGGAACGACAGAAGATTCTCGACCGCACGAACCCAACTGCACCCCTGTTGTGGGTTGTGCTGGAAGAATCAGTCCTGTGCCGCCCCGTGGGTGGGCGGGACGTCATGGTCGATCAGCTGAAGCACTTGCTGGAGATGGCGCAACGGTCACACGTTCGCCTCCAGATCCTCCCCTTCAGCAAAGGCGCACACGCCGCCATGGACGGGGCGTTCACCCTGTTGGAGACGGGAAACCGGGACCGCATGCTCTACACCGAGCGACCCGGGAGCGGTCAAGTGACGTCTGATGCTGACGAGGTGGCAAAATGCGATCAACGGATGAGCGCACTGATTGGCCTTGCCCTGTCGCCAGAAGAATCCATCGACCAACTGGCGACCCGGATTGGAGAGACATGAGCGACCGGCTCGATGACCTGTCTTGGCACACGTCCACCTACAGCGGGAATCAGGGAGGACAGTGTGTAGAGGTAGCTGAGACACCCGATGCGGTGTACGTCCGTGACACACAGAACCGGGAGAACGGTGCCCTCGGGTTCTCGCCCACGGTCTTCCTGCAGTTCGTGAACAGCACCGTGAAGTCTTGATCTGAACAGCCTGAACGTCTCCCCTCACCCCTCATACGCTGGTAGTTCAGTGTGAGGGGAGGCGTTATGAATACTCGGTGAGCACTCGCTCGATAAGGGCTCGGGAGTCGTCCTCGCTCAAGGCGCGGTCTCGCAGGTTTTCGAAGATCGCGCGGAAGCGAGTCGTGGTGTCCTCATCCTCCAAGTAGGAGGCCCCGGCTTCGTGGCCCTGATAGACGACCTCACCGAAGGAGAATCCGAGCTGATTCTCCTCCTCGAAGGACAGGGAAGTGAAGGACCCGCTCTGATGCGGGAACGCCCCGGCCGAGTAAGGGAAGATCCGGCAGGTCACGTTCGGTAGATCGCAGCGCTCCAGAAGCGAACTGAGCTGCGGTTTCATAGTCGTGGCACCGCCCACCTCCAGGCGAAGGGCGGATTCGCTCATGACCACGTCCAGCCTCAGCGGGTTCAGCCCGGTAAGACGTTCCTGACGCTTCAGGCAAATTTCGACCCGTTCGCGCGCTTCAACCTCAGAGAGCGCCGGGATACAGGCCTGCGCCACGAGGCGTGCGTACTCCTCGGTCTGGAACAGGTCCGGCAACAGCTGATCCCGATAGTCACGTATGAAGACGGCATCGGCCTCCAGCCCCAGGTAGGGCTCGAACCACTTCGGAACCGACTTGTAGGAACGCCACCAGCCCTTGCGGCGAGCCAGGTGCGCGAGCTGGAAGGCAGCTTCGCACTCCTCATCGGATGCCCCGTAGAAGCGCATGAGGAGCTGGGCGGTGCCGGGCTGGATACGGGTCGAGGCGCTCTCGACCCGACTCAGGGTGCCAGCGTGCATGCCTGCGTGGCCAGCGGCTTTCCCCCCAGTGATGCGGGCGGCTTCCCTACGCTCCCGAAGCGCTTTGGCCAAGATCCGACGTGCAACCGTGGGGCTGGCCTCCGCCACCCGACACCTCCTGAGACAGCCGTGGAACTCCACAGTTTCACTGATGCGATGCGCGGCACCAACTTCGCACAAGTTGCATCGAACAATAAATTGCCAAACGGCTTGTGGACCTAACCCCTTCGGTGCACACTGGAGGCACGCCTTCCAAAATCACAAATTGCGCGATGCAATGTCGTTTAGAAGAAGGCACGAAAACGGCCCTGACCTGGTGCGGGAACACCTGATCAGGGCCTTGGCCCACTACCTGACTGAACCAGGTGAGGACCCATGAGCAACCGTATCGTTTCCGCGTGCCCGGAAGGCAGGCGGCTGGCACCGCTGCGCCGTTCGACCTTCCGCTACCCCGCTCGGCCCGAGTGCGTCAAGGACGCCCGTCGCTGGCTCGACCGGAGGATGTCCATGGCCGAGGTTCCCGGCGACTCCTCCGCAACCGCCCTTCTCCTCATCTCCGAGCTGGTCACCAACTGCGTGACCCACCAGCAGGCCGGATTCATCGTGGTCCGGGCACACCTGTGCGTCGGCGGTCTCCGAACGGAGGTCCGTGACGACAGCGGACAGCTGCCGGACCTGCGCGTCCACTCCCCCTCGCCCGACTCCGAGAGTGGGCGGGGTCTGTTGCTGGTCGACGCCCTGGCCACCCGATGGGGTCGCTTCGAGTCGAACCGCGGCCCCGGGGTCTTCTTCGCTCTGACGTGGGAGCGGTGATGACATTGACCGGCTACCACCTGCGACCGAGCGCGGAGATCCTGAAGCTGCGCGCCGAGTTCCCCGACTTCCTCATCTGCGAGCTCCACGGGGTGAACTCCGAACGCACCAGCTACGTGGCGACCAGCACCCGAACCGCCCTCAGCGGCCAGCCGGAGCTGATCGTGACCGCCAGCGCTACGGAGCTCCGGAAGGCTCTCTCGGTACTGGGGATCCAGCCCGAGGGAGGTCAGCGATGATCACTCTGGACCACGACTGCGGCTCGATAAGGCAGGAACTCGACCGAGCGCGCGCCACCTTCCGGGGACGCGGGTGGACCTTCTGGCACGGCGGTGCGACCGGCCAGTACTGGGCCGCACACACCGGCCGAATGGTCCTGCTCTCCGGAAACAACTCCGCCGAACTGATCGAGGGGATCCGCAAGGTGACCGGTGATACCGCACCACGGCTGAACCTGGCGCCGGTGGTGCGGGTTCCGGCACCTCGACGGCCCTCGCCCCGGAGCGCGGGTGACCCGAAAAACGACCTCCGTGCCCGTCCCCGAGCGCCGAGGCGGCAGACTCGGTGGATCCGAGAGCTGACCCCCTGGCCCCGTCTGCGCCGTTCCGGTTAGCCGCATGGATCTCGTGGCGGCGGGTGGGAACTCTTCGAGGGGTGGTCTCGCTCGACGGCGGGTGGTCATCGCCGCCCCTTTCGATGAGGACTCCCTCGGAGGGTGAACACCATGAACCGGCGTTCCCTCGCTCTGTTCGTCGTCCTCCTGGCCGCCGCCACGGATCTGACTGACGGGGCTGTGGTCAACATCCTCCTCCCCGTCATGCGACACGATCTCGGAGCGGGCGACAACACCCCGCGGGCGAACGCGGGCGTGCACTGGAGCTGTTCGCCGTGGTGGCGGGCCCCGCGACCCGGACGCCTTCGTCGAGGTGCGATAGCGGCGCGTCCCCCCTTCGGCCCGTCCCCGCCCCGGCATGCTGGGGCGGGGACGGGCTGAGGCGAAGGGGTTCGGGTGGCTGTCGAGGATTACGTGATCGCCACGCTGATCGTGGTGGTGGCGGTCATCGTGGGACAGCTGGTCGCCGGGCGGGTCCGGATGCCCGGCGCGGTGGTCCTGGTGATGCTGGGCATGCTCCTGGGGGTCATGCCGTGGATGCACTCACTGTCCATCACCCCCGAGGTCATCCTGCTGGTGTTCCTGCCGCCGCTGATCTACAACGCGGCGTTCTTCTCCTCCCCCAAGGACATGCGCGACCTCGCCCGGCCCATCATCGTGATGTCAGTGGGGATGACCCTGGCGACGGCGTTCGGGCTGGCCGCCGTCATTCACCTGCTGCTGCCGGACGCGGGCTGGCCCGCGGCGATCGCCATGGGCGCGGCGATCGCACCGACGGACGCGGTGGCGGCCTCGGCGATCCTCAAACGGGCGGGCACCCCGCGCCGGGTGCTGACCATCCTGGAGGGCGAGTCCCTGATCAACGACGGGGTCGCCCTCACGCTGTTCAGCCTGGCGATCACCGCGATGCTGCACCCGCTCACCCCGGCCGACGCCGCCTGGGAGCTGGGCAAGGTGGTGGTGGGCGGGTTGGTCTACGGCGCCGTCGTGGCCGTGGTGATCGCCTGGGCGCGCAGCCGGATGCCGGACGCGTCGCTGCAGCTGATGACGGTGCTGATCACCCCGTTCGTGGCCTACATCCCCGCGGAGATGGCAGGGTTCTCCGGAGTGCTGGCCGCCGTGGTGGCCGGTTTCTACCTGGGTACCCACGGCGAGGGGCTGCTGCCACCCCGGGTCCGGGTGAGCGGTCAGACGATCTGGACCACGCTGGTGAGCCTTTTGGAGGCGATGCTGTTCGTGCTCCTGGGCCTGCAGCTGGACGCCGTGGTGCGGTCCGTGCGGGAGGACTACGCCTTCGTGCATCTGGTGCTGGTGGCACTGGCCGTGACCGCCGCCGCGATCGTGCTGCGGATGGTGCTCATGTTGTTCGTGATCCCCGTACAGCGGTACCTGACGAAGTCACGGCTGGACGTGTCGACCTTCAAGGAGCGCGTCGCGATCGGTTGGAGCGGTATGCGCGGGGCGGTGTCCCTGGCGATCGCGCTGTCCCTGCCCGCGACGCTGGGCGGGGAGGAGTTCACCGACCGGGGCGCGCTGGTTTTCGTCGCGGGGGTGGTGGTGATGGGCACCCTGGTCGGTCAGGGCACCTCACTGCCGTGGCTGCTGCGCAAGCTGGGGCTGAGCGACGAGGGCACCCGACAGCAGGAGTTCCTGCGGGCCGAGTACGAGATGGACTGCGCCGCCGTGCGCAAGGTGGACGAGATGCTCACCGGGGGCGACGTGGACGGAAAGACCGCGGACGCCGTGCGCGAGCGGTACGCGAAGCGGATCTCTCACGTGAAGGGCCTGCTGGACGCGGAGGATCCGGACCTGGACGGGGCCAAGGAGTCCGTGCGGGACCGCAAGGCGTTGCTGGACCAGGTCACCCAGGCCCGTAGGGACGCGCTCATGGCGCTGTACCGCTCGGGGGAGATCGACTACGACGTGTTCACGAAACTGGCCCGGGACATGGACATTCGGGACAGCGGAAGCGGTCAGTACGGGATCTAATTCGGTACTGGGTTCGACTTGGTTCGCAGTTCAAATAGGAGCCGAGACCCCAAGAAAACCACAAACTTTCTTAACCGTTTCCGTTGACGAGCCCCAGAGGCAACTCTAAGGTTTCCTAACAATTACTGCGTCGCAGATCACACCCTTCGTCACCCCCGCTCGACGAAAGGAGCACCCCCATGCTCAACACCCGCAGAACCAGGCTCGCCCTTCTCGGCGGCCTCGCCGCGACGGCCACAGCGCTCGTCACCGCATGCGGCTCCCTGGCGTCCGGACCCACCCAGGCGGAAACCGTGTCCGACACCGCCCAGGTCCAGCAGACCCACCAGTGGCTCACCGGCTACTGGCACAACTTCGACAACGGCTCCACCGTGATGCCGCTCTCCGAGATCCCCAGCGAGTACAACCTGGTGGCGATCGCCTTCGCCGACAACCACCCCACCCTCGACGGCGGCATCACGTTCAACCTGGCCAGCAGCGAGCTGAACGGGTACACCGACGCCCAGTTCCGCGACGACATCGCCGCCATCCAGGCCGAGGGCCGCAAGGTGATCATCTCGGTGGGCGGCGAGATCGGCAACGTCGACGTTAGCAACCCCACCCAGGCGCAGAACTTCGCCGACACCACCTACGAGCTCATGCAGGACTACGGGTTCGACGGGGTGGACATCGACCTCGAGCACGGCATCAACGCCGAGCACCTGACCAACGCCCTGCGCGACCTCAGCGACCGGGCCGGTTCGGACCTGATCATCGCGATGGCCCCGCAGACCATCGACTTCCAGAGCCCCAGCGCCGGGTACTACCAGCTGGCCCAGAACATCTCCGACATCCTCACCATCGTGAACATGCAGTACTACAACTCCGGCTCCATGCTGGGTTGTGACGGCAGCGTCTACAGCCAGGGCACGAGCGACTTCGTCGCCGCCCAGGCCTGCATCCAGCTGGAGATGGGCCTGGAGCCGAGCCAGGTCGGTCTAGGCCTGCCCGCCGTGCCCTCCGCCGCTGGCGGCGGCCACATGCCGCCGAGCGAGATCGTCGCCGCCCTGGACTGCCTGGAGGCCGGGACCAGCTGCGGCTCCTTCTCCCCCGACACCCCGTACGGCCCCATCGGCGGCGTGATGACCTGGTCCATCAACTGGGACGCCACCAACGGCTACGACTTCGCCAACACCATCTCCGACCGTCTGGCCAGCGGCCCCGGCACGACCCCCTCCCCCACGCCCAGCCCCACGCCCAGTCCCTCCCCCAGCCCGACCGACCCCGACTGCGACGCCGCCGCTTGGAACGCCGGCAGCGTGTACACGCAGGGCGACACCGTCTCCCACGGCGGTTCGGTCTACACCGCGCGCTGGTGGACCCAGGGTGAAGAGCCCGGCACCACCGGCGAATGGGGTGTCTGGGACCGCGTCGGCAGCTGCTGACGCCGCTCCGCCCCCTGAGCCGCTCCCGCCCGCGGCCACCGGGGACCGCCCCCTCACGCACACACCTGCGGGGGGCGGTCCCCGCCCCAGCGGTCACCCTCCTTTCGCACGCCCGCTGTCGTTCCCCACTTGACTGATCCCCCACCGGTGCCCCAGAGCCCTGTCTCCCCGGACCGGGACAGGTACCCCGGCACGCCAAGCAGAACAGAGGGAATCCCCCATGACAGTCAATCCGTCCAGCCGATGGGCACGCGCCCTGGCAGCAGCCGCGGGCCTGGGCACCGCGGCGAGTCTGCTGTTCGCGCCCCCGGCCGCCGCGGCTCCCCAGGAACCGGCCCCGCCCTCCGTCTCGTCCGACCACGCCGACTGCCGTCCCGACGGCCTCTATCCGACCCCCGGTCTGGACGTCCCCTACTGCGACGTCTACGACTCCGACGGGCGCGAGATCCTGCCCAACGGCCTCGACCGCAGGGTGATCGGCTACTTCACCAGCTGGCGCAACGGAGCCAACGACCAGCCCAGCTACCTGGTCGACGACATCCCCTGGGACAAGATCTCCCACATCAACTACGCGTTCGGGCACGTGAACTCCGACAACGAGCTCTCCGTCGGACCCGACACCCCCGACAACCCCGCCACCGGGATGACCTGGGACCGGCCCGGTCTCGAACCCGACCCCGAGTTCGACTACGACGGACACTTCAACCTGCTGAACAAGTTCAAGAAGGACAACCCCGGGGTCCGGACCCTGGTCGCCGTGGGCGGCTGGGCCGAGACCGGCGGGTTCTTCGGGCCCGACGGCGAGCGGGTGGACAGCGGCGGCTTCTACTCGATGACCACCACCGAGACCGGTGTGAACCACGCCGGGATCGAGACCTTCGCCGACTCCGCGGTGGAGTTCGTGCGCGAGTACGGGTTCGACGGCCTGGACATCGACTACGAGTACGCGACCTCGATGCAGGGCGCGGGCAGCCCGGACGACTACTGGATCTCCGACGCCCGGCGCGGTCTGCTCTGGGAGGGCTACGAGGAGCTGATGCGCGTCCTGCGCGAGAAGCTCGACGAGGCCGCCGTGGCGGACGGCACCTACTACCAGCTGACCGTGGCGGCTCCCTCGTCCGGCTGGCTGCTGCGCGGCCAGGAGGTGCACCAGGTCGTCCAGTACCTGGACTTCGTCAACATGATGACCTACGACCTGCACGGCACCTGGAACCACTTCGTGGGCCACAACGGCGCGCTCTTCGACAGCGGCCAGGACCCCGAACTGAGGGATGTCTACAACGCCTTCGACGGCATCGGCTACCTGAACGCCGACTGGGCCCACCACTACTTCCGAGGCGCCATGCAGGCGGGCCGGATCAACCTGGGCGTGCCCTTCTACACCCGCGGTTGGCAGGACGTGCAGGGCGGGGAGAACGGTCTGTGGGGCACCTCGGCCCTGCCCGACCAGACCCAGTGCCAACCGGGGACCGGCATCAACGACCCCTGCGGCCACGGCGCCGGGGGCATCGACAACCTGTGGTTCGACAGCGACCCGATCACCGGCGACGCGATCGAGGCCGGTGTCAACCCGATCTGGCACGTCCTCAACCTGGAGAACGGGGTCGTCGGAGACTACGTCGAGGACTACGGGGTGGACACCGAACTGGTGGGCACCTACGAACGCCACTGGGACGACGTGACCAAGAACGAGTGGTGGTGGAACCCGCAGACCCGCACGTTCCTGTCGGGTGACGCCGACCAGACCATCAGCGCCAAGGCCGACTACGTCGCCGACACCGGACTGGGCGGCGTGATGATCTGGGAGATGGCGGGCGACTACTCCTACGACGCCGACGCCGAGCAGTACTTCATGGGTGACACGCTCATCACGTCCCTGCACCAGACGCTGAGCAACGCGGGCCCCTACGGCGCGGTCAAGGCCGAGACACCCGCCCCGGAACAGGTCCTGGACGTGGACGTGGAGTTCGGCGACTTCGCGCTGGGCGACAACAACTACCCGATCACCCCCGAGGTGACCATCACCAACAACTCCTCCGGCGAGATCCCGGGCGGTTCCCGCATCGTCTTCGACTACGCCACCTCGGCCCCCGGTTCCATGGGCGACCAGTCCGGCATGGGGCTGACCCACGTGCACCGGGGCCACACCCGGGACAACAACGTGGGCGGCCTGGACGGCGACTTCCACCGGGTGGAACTGACCGTGCCCGGATGGCAGAGCATCCCGGCCGGGGGCTCGCTGGACTTCACCATCAACTACCAGCTCCCGATCTCCCAGCCGTCGAACTTCCGCATCGAGGTGGACGGCGTCGAGTACGCCCTCACCTACGACCACCCCCGCGAGGGCGAGCTGGTGGAGGGCCCCGGAAACGGGGACGACAACGGCGGCGAGCCCATCGAGTGCGAGGCGTCGGCCTGGAGTTCCGGCGCGGTGTACAACACCGGCGACGTGGTGGAACACGACGGAAGCGAGTACCGCGCCCGCTGGTGGACCCAGGGCGAGGAGCCGGGCACCACGGGCGAGTGGGGGGTCTGGGAACACCTGGGCACCTGCTGACCCGGACACCCGCTGACCCGGGCGGTCCGGCACATCCGGCCCCTCCCTGACGGGCCGCCCACCGACAAGGGGAGGGACGCCATCCCCCGGCGTCCCTCCCCTGCTGTTCGTTCCGGGTCAGACCACCGGGAGGTTGGGTCGCAGGATGCTGGGGGCCACCCCGTCGCTGGCCTCGGCGACCCGCTGGCGTTCGGCGGGGACCGGGCCGTAGGTGGTGGTGCGCTGGCGGACCGGGCGGCCCGTGGGTTCGACGAGGGCCTTGATATCGCTGATCGTCTTGTACGAACCCTGCCCGGAGCCGGCCATGCGACTGATGGTCTCCTCCATGAGGGTCCCGCCGACGTCGTTGACGCCGCCGTCAAGGAGCTGGCGGAAAGTGTCCTCGTGCAGCTTCACCCAGGAGCCCTGGATGTTGTCGATGTGGCCGTGCAGCAGCAGCCGGGCCAGGGCGTGCACCGCGCGGTTCTCGCGGACGGTGGGGCCCGTGCGGGCCAGGCCCGCGAGGTAGATCGGCGCGTTGGTGTGCACGAACGGCAGCAGCACGAACTCGGTGAAGCCGCGCTTGCCGTTGCGCTCCACGGCACGTTCCTGGAGGGACCGCAGCAGTTTGATGTGCGCCACCCAGTGGTGCGGAGAGTCCACGTGGCCGTACATCATCGTGGACGTGGTGGGAATCCCCAGGTCGTGGGCGCTGGTGATGACGTCGATCCACTCGCTGGCGGGCAGTTTGCCCTTGGTGAGGATCCAGCGGACCTCGTCGTCGAGGATCTCCGCGGCGGTGCCCGGGATCGAGCCGAGCCCTGACTCGCGGGCGCGGGTCAACCACTCGCGTACCGGCAGGTTGGTGCGGGCGGCCCCGTTCACCACCTCCATCGGGCTGAAGGCGTGCACGTGCATGTCCGGGACGCGGTCGCGGACCGCGGCGGCGATATCGAAGTAGGCGGTGCCCGGCAGGTCCGGGTGGATTCCGCCCTGCATGCACACCTCGGTGGCCCCCGCCTTCCACGCCTCCTCGGCGCGGTCGGCGACCTGGTCCAGGGAGAGCGTGTAGGCGTCGGCGTCGGTGCGCCGCTGCGCGAAGGCGCAGAACCGGCAGCCGGTGTAACAGACGTTGGTGAAGTTGATGTTCCTGGTCACGACATAGGTGACGTCGTCGCCGACGGTGTCGCGGCGGACCCGGTCAGCCAGGCCGGTGAGCGCCTCCAGAGCGTCCCCGTCGGCATGCAGCAGGGCCAGGGCCTCGGAGTCGCTGAGCCCTGCTGGGTCGCGTTCGGCGCTGCGCAGGGCCGCGGAGATCTCCGGGTCCAGGCGCCGGGGCTGCGCGCCCTGGCGGTCCACGCCCGGGGTGAGTTCGTCCCAGTCGCCGTAGACGGCGTCGAAGTCGCCGCGCCGGTCACTGGTGCGGCCCTCGGTGTCGATCTGCGTGTGCAGGTCGGTGCGGCCCGAGGAGACCAGGACCGCGTCCGGCTCCTGCCAGGGGCGGCCCACCAGCGGGGCGTCCTCGCGGGCCAGGCCGGTTTCCGGGTCCACGATCGCGTCGATGTGCGCGCGCAGCCTCGGGTCCACCCAGGGTTCGCCCGCCCGGATGTACTCCGGGTAGACGGTGAGGCGCTCGCGCAGCGTGAACCCCTGGGCGGCGGTGCGGGCCGCGAGGTCGTCGATCTGCGGCCATGGGCGTTCGGGGTTGACGTGGTCGGCGGTGAGCGGGGAGACCCCGCCCCAGTCGTCGATGCCCGCGCGGATCATCAGCTCGTACTCGTCAACGCCGCCCCGGTCCGCGCCGATGAGGTTGGGCGGGGCCTGGATGTGCGCCTTGGGGCCCATCACCAGGCGGGTGACGGCAATGGTCGCGGCCATCATGTCGCGCTCGGCGTCGGGCCGGTGCATCATCGCGGTGTCTGGCTTGGCCCGGAAGTTCTGCACGATGACTTCCTGGATGCCGCCGTAGCGGCGGGAGACCCCGCGCATCGCGAAGATCGACTCCGCGCGGTCGGCGACCGTCTCACCGATCCCGAGCAGGATGCCGGTGGTGAAGGGGACGCTGGAGCGTCCGGCGTCCTCCATGGCGCGCAGCCGCACCGCGGGGTCCTTGTCGGGGCTGCCGTAGTGCGGCTGGCCCTTTTCCTCGAAGAGCCGCCGCGAGGTGGTCTCCAGCATCATCCCCATGGACGGGGACACCGGCTTGAGGCGCTGGAAGTCCGACCAGGTCAGCACCCCGGGGTTGAGGTGCGGGAGCAGCCCGGTCTCCTCCAGGACCATGATCGCCATGGCGCGCACGTACGAGAGGGTGTCGTCGTAGCCGCGCGAGTTCAGCCACTCGGCGGCCTGCTTCCACCGGTCCTCGGGCCGGTCCCCCAGAGTGATGAGGACTTCCTTGCAGCCCATGCGCGCGCCCTCGCGGGCGATCTCCAGGACCTCGTCCGGAGACATGAAGGGCGCGTCCAGGCGGCCCGGAACCGTGGCGAAGGTGCAGTAGTGGCAGCGGTCCCGGCACAGGCGGGTTAGCGGCACGAAGACCTTGCGGCTGTAGGTGATCACCCCCGACCGCCCGGCCGCCTCCAGGCCCGCGTCCCGGACCCTTCCAGCGTGGCCGAGGAGCTGTTCGAGGTCCTCACCGCGGGCGTGCAGCAGCACCTCCGCCTCAGTGACGTCAAGGGTCTTGCCGTCCCGCGCCCGGGCCAGCGCCCTGCGCATGCCGGCCGCCGTCGGTGTGGGGATGGGGGCAGGGTCTTTCGCACCACTCATACCGGCACACCCTACGCGCCGGCCGTTTCCGCGTGACGACCGCCACCCGGTGGCGCCCTGCAACAAGGAACACACGGCGAGGACGGAATAGACCGGAAGATGGCGACTCGTGGGCAGGCCGAAGCGAGCGGAGCCGAAACCGGGCCTGTGGACAACCGGAGACAGGTGACTTGTGTGATCTGTCAGGGTTTGGCGGGACCGGTGCGAAAAG
>NZ_ANAZ01000028.1:0-113909 GCF_000340985.1 Nocardiopsis valliformis DSM 45023 | reverse complement strand
AACCACTTGACCCCAAGGCGCCGATTTCGCTTCTGGTAGCAAGATCATCCTCGGGAGGGGGGCCCGAACTCGGGTCGGGCGTGGGCCCGGCGGGAGGCGATGACCGAGGCGATGACGGCGCCCAGGCCGAGCACCGCGATCAGGGCTTCGGGGGCCGGGCCGAGCCGGGTGGCGATGGTGGGCCCCTCCATGGCGGTGAGCTCGGCCACGTGGATGTCGGGTTCAGCCTCGGGTGACTCGTAGACGACCCGGCCGTCGGGCTCGACCACGGCGCTGATCCCGCTGGTGGAGACCACCACGGCGGAGCGGCCGTGTTCAACGGCGCGCAGCTGGGTGATGGCCAGCTGCTGGTTGGACTGGCCGGTGAAGTTGTAGTTGGCGTTGTTGGTGGGGATCACGATGATCTGCCCGCCCTCGGCCACGGAGTCGCGCACCGGCTGGTCGAAGGCGACGTCGAAGCAGATACCCACGGCCAGGGTGGTGTCCCCCACGTCCAGGGCGCCGGGCTCGGTGCCGGGGACGGCGTCGGAGCTGACGTGCTCCAGCCGGGAGACGAACCGGGTGAAGAAGTCGCGGTAGGGGATGTACTCGCCGAACGGCACGAGGTAACGCTTGTCGTAGTGCTCGCCGGGCCCGGTCTCGGGGTCCCAGACGACACTCTGGACGTAGCGGCTGCCGTCGTCGTTAAAGCGGCTCATCCCCCACAGCAGGGGCACCCCGATGTCCGCGGCGGCGTCATTGATGGTCTGTTCGGCGACGGGGTCGCGAAAGGGGTCGATGTCGCTGGCGTTCTCCGGCAGCAGCACCATGTCAGGTTCGGGGTACTCGCCCGCGCGGACCGCGTCGGCGAGGTCGTGGACGCCGTCGGCGTGGTTCTGGAGCACCTCCATGCGCTCACCGAGGATGGACATCTCGCCAACGTTGGGCACGTTGCCCTGGACCACGCCGACGGTGACGGTCTCCTGCGGGGCGGGGCGGCCGATCGCGGGCGCCACGAGACCGCCCAGGACGATCGCGGCACTGGTGGCCAAGCCGACGGCCGGGAGGATCACTCTGGCGCGTCCCCGGGCGGCCACGGCTCGCAGGAGCGTCCACACCAGCATGGCGCCGGTGAGGGCGACGGCGAAGGTGACCAGCGGAGAGGACCCCAGAGCCGCATAGCCCACGAAGGGCGTGTCCGGCTGGGCGAAGGCGAGTTTGCCCCAGGGGAAGCCGCCGAGCGGCCAGCGGGCGCGTACGGCCTCCTGGGCCACCCACAGGGCGGCGGTCCACATAGGCCAGCAGGGCAGGCGCGCGACCAGGGCCAGGCCCATGGCCATGGGCAGGAAGTAGACGGTCTCGGCGGCCGAGATAGCCAGCCACACGTCGACGCCGATGAAGTCCTGCCACTTCAGCAGCGGAACCATGAGGGTCGCGCCGGACAGGGCGCCGAGCCAGGCGGCGCGGCGCATTCGCGTCCCGCCGACGGCCAGGAGCAGGAGCGCGGCGCTGATCGGGCCGAGCCACCACAGGCCGTACGGCGGGAGCGCGAAGAGCTGAGCCAGGCCCGCTCCGACCGCGGCCAGAGCCCTCCAGAGGAGGTCGAGACGGCCCCAGCGGTACCCCGGGGCCAAGGGGGACCACACTGTGGTCCGTGCCTCGGACTCCGGCGCCGTGTTGTTCGGCGAGGGTCTGTCGGGACTCGGAGCGGGCTCCGACCCCTTCTGCTCGGCAACCACGTGGGGTGCTCGCTTTCCGCTGGAGTGTGAGGGTCCTGGCGGTCAGCATATTGGGGGGACGCGGAAAAGGCCCGAGCCACCCTTCGGACCGGCTCCGTCCCGTCGGCGGCGAGCTCGGAAGACCGTTGTCTACTGGATGTTCGGGCCTTTTCCGGGTCCAACCCCCCGCCCGGTCGCGGTACTCCGCCCCTCACCCGATCCCAACTGCACCTGGCGCGTGATGCAGCGTCCAATCGGACGAGTGGGGGCCGCACAACCGGTCCGTCCAGTGCTGGACTGGTCGTTAGGTTACCCAGACTCCCCGACCCCTTGCCTCAACCCGGGCGCCGTGTCGTGGCTACCGGATCAAGTGACGGGCGGGAAGAAAGTGATGAACCGTCGGACAGGCTAACGCACCTGAGCCCAGCACGCCAGCTGGCCAGGGGTGGTTTGCGCATGACCGCAATCGGATCGAAACCAAAGCCGCCCTGGACATTTTGATCGCAATCATGTCTGATGTGATCAACGAACCAGCCCGCTTCGATCAACTTCGAACACCGAGCTGGTTTGGCAGCACCGAAGGGCAGGGTCTACGGCCACGAGATCCGCCCGACATTGAATACGCCACACCACCGACCCAACGCGGGAGCTGACAGCCATGGCGGAGATCGTCCTCGAGGGCGTCGACAAGATCTACGGCGGCGACGTCAAGGCCGTCGACGACCTGAACCTGCAGATCAACGACGGCGAGTTCATGGTGCTCGTCGGCCCCTCCGGCTGCGGCAAGTCCACCGCGCTGCGCATGATCGCGGGTCTGGAGGAAATCTCCGCGGGCACCCTGGTCATCGGCGACGAGATCGTCAACGACCGTCCGCCCAAGGACCGCGACATCGCGATGGTCTTCCAGAACTACGCGCTCTACCCGCACATGACCGTCGAGCAGAACCTCGCCTTCGGCCTGAAGCTGCGCAAGGTCGCCAAGACCGAAATCGCCCGCCGCGTCGGCGAGGCCGCCGAGATGCTGGGCCTGGAGCCCTACCTCAAGCGCAAGCCGGGCGCGCTCTCCGGTGGTCAGCGCCAGCGTGTGGCGATGGGCCGCGCCATCGTGCGCGAGCCGCAGGCCTTCCTCATGGACGAGCCGCTGTCCAACCTGGACGCCAAGCTGCGCGTGCAGATGCGCGCCTCCCTGAACCAGCTCCACGAGCGCCTGGGCGTCACCACCGTCTACGTCACCCACGACCAGATCGAGGCGATGACCCTCGGCGACCGGGTCGCGGTACTGCGGGACGGCCGCCTCCAGCAGGTGGACACCCCCAAGCGCCTCTTCGACTCCCCCGTCAACCTGTTCGTGGCCGGGTTCATCGGCTCCCCGGCGATGAACTTCGTCGACGCCGAGCTCTCCCGCGACGGTGACGGCGCGGTGCTCAAGTTCGCCGACCACAAGCTCCCCGTCCCGGCCAGCCTCCTCGAGGAGCGCCCGCACCTGAGCGAGTACGTGGGCAAGTCGGTCATCCTGGGCATCCGCCCCTCGGACTTCAACGACGCCGAGTTCGACGGCAACGGCGACCCGCGCATCGACGTGACCGCGAACGTCACCGAGGAGCTGGGTACCGAGATCAACGTGATCTTCGGCATCGACGCCCCGCCCGTGCGCCACGAGGACGCCACCGCCCTGGCCAAGGACGCCGCAGGAGACGAGGAGGGCCCCGAGAGCGGCATGCCGCTGAGCGACGACCGTTCGCTGTTCACCGCCCGTGTGAGCCCGCGCAGCAGCGTGCGCCCGGGTAGCACGATCAGCCTGTCCGTGGACGTCAGCCAGCTGCACTTCTTCGACCAGGAGAGCGGCCTGGCCATCGGCCACCCGGACAACGTCTGAATCTTCTGACGCCCATCCACTGACGTCCCCCTCCCGCCGGTCTTCCACTCCCGGACCGGCAGGTGCGGGCGGCGCCCCATCCCCCGGGGCGCCGCCCGCACTGTTTTCGGGGGTGCTGCTTTTCGGCTGGTCCGCTTCCCACCAGTCAGGTGCCCGCTTCCCGAATGCGGTCATCCGGGTTTCGGTGGGCGGTTCAGTTGGCCGCCCAGATCGCGGCATTGAGTGCGGCGGCGAAGCAGACCCAGGCCAGGTAGGGCGCCAGCAGCAGAGCCGCCGTCCGGCTGTGCCGCCAGGCCAGTAGCAGGGTCACGGCCACCGCCACGGCCAGCAGCACGATGTCCACGAACGCGAGCCCGTAGAGCCCAGCCCCGAAGAACAGCGGTGTCCAGGCGGCGTTGAGCAGCAGCTGAAGCGTGTAGACGGCCAGGAAGACCATCGCGCCCTGGGTGCCCGCCGCGCGCCACACCAGCCAGCCCGCCACTCCGATAAGCACGTACAGGACGATCCACACCGGACTGAACAGCCAGGAGGGCGGCGCCCACGCGGGCAGGTCGAGCCGGGCGTAGACGTCCCCGGAGCCGGCAGCCGCTGAACCCCCGACCAGCGCGGTGGCCAGCACCGCCACCGCGAACGCCGCGGCGGCCATCAGCGAGTGGCCCGGCTCGGGTGTCGTGCGGACGCTGCTCTCCACCGGTCCTCCTCGGATACGTGCTCTCCCTTTCGGACCTACCCGTTCTGTCCCCGGCCTCCCGGGCGGTCCGCGCTGCCTGTCCGGCCTGGCCGGGCAGACAAACCTTCCCTTGTGGTGACATTTTCGTTCCCCGGGGTCAGGTATCTCTTCCTTGACCGTCTGGATCGGGCACTTGAACCATGTGATGGTGCGCAACCGAGCCCCAGGAGTCGCTATAGCCCCCGAACCGGTGTCAGCCGTCGACACGCTGCACGGTCGGCCCGTACCCGACCCCTACCGCTGGTTGGAGACGTCGGACTCCCCCGAGACCCTCCGCTGGTTGGAGGAACGCGGCCGGGAGTACGACCGCGAGGCGAGCACCTGGCACCTGCGCGAACACCTGGCCAGGCGCATCCGCGCACTGGTGGCCACCGACCTGTGGACCCCGCCGGTCCACCGCCCGGGCGCCCTGTTCTGTACCGTCCGTCCCGCCGGAAGCGAACACCCCCGCCTCGTCCTGTTCCCCGCCTCACCAGAGGCCCGAGGATCTGCCGAGGTTTACGGTGAGCCCCGAACCGTCTACGACCCCTGCGCCGAGGACCCCACCGGGCGGACCACGCTGGATGCCTGGGAGCCGAGCCCCAACGGGGTTCTGGTGGCCGTTCAGACCTCCTCCGGCGGGGTGGAGCGGGGTGGGCTGCGGGTGATCCGGGCCGACACCGGGGCTCCGGTCGGGCCGACAGTGCCCAAGGTGCGCTACTCACACGTGGCCTGGCTGCCCGGAACGGAGCGTTCCTTCTACTACGTGCGCCGGGACGGGGCCCAGGGGGTGCGCGGAGTCTGGTTGCGGCGGGTCGCGGACGGCGCCGAGACGCTCGTGTACTCCTGCGCCGAGACGGGTACCGTGCCCGGGGTCCGGGTGTTGGACGGGCGTTGGCTGCTGGTCACCGAGGGCCACGGCACCGGGCACCGCACGGACCTGTGGCTGGCCGATCTACTCACCGATCCACCCGAAAAGCCGGTTTTCCGAGCTTTGCAGGTAGGACCCGAGGCCGAGACCGAAGTACGGCCGGGCCCTGACGGGGTGCTGTACCTGCGCACCACCCTGAACGCACCCCGACGCCGTGTGTGCGCGGTGGACCCGGGTGCCTCTGACGGACTCGGACCCGAGCACTGGCGCGAGGTCGTCGCCGAGGACCCCGGGGCGACCCTGGACGCCTTCTGCCCCTACCGGAGCCCGGACGGCCCCGCGCTGCTCGTGGTCCGCACCCGGTTGGGGATCAGCGCGGCCGCCGTGCACGACGCCGTCACCGGGGCACCGTCCCACCGGGTCGAGCTGCCCGGTGAAGGCATGGTCTCCGGCCCCGTCGCGGCCCCCGACGGCACCCTGTACCTCGGGTACGCGGACGTGGCCACCCAACAGCGGGTGCTGCGGTTGCCTCCGGGGCGGCACAGACCCGACTTCTGGCCGCCCGAGCCTTCCGAACCCGGGACATCGAACACCGCGCCCGCCGTGGTGCGGACCGTGGTCTGGTGCCGCTCCGAGGACGGCACCCGGGTCCCAGTCACCGTCTTCGACGCCTCCGGCAGCTCCGGCGGCTCCGATCCGGGGCCGACCCTGCTGCACGCCTACGGCGGTTTCGGGCGGCCCCGCCAGTTCGGGTTCAGCGCGACCGTCTTGGCCTGGCTGCTGTCCGGCGGCCGTTACGCCGTGGCCCACGTGCGCGGCGGCGGTGACGCCGGGCGCCGGTGGCACATGGAGGGTTCGGGCCGCCACAAGCCGCGCGCGGTGCAGGACCTGGTGGCCGCCGCCGACGCCCTGGTCTCCGCCGGCTGGTGCACGCGCGCCCAGCTGTGCCTGTCCGGTGGTTCGGCCGGCGGGCTGCTCGTACTGGCCGCCGCCACCGCCCGCCCGGACCTGTGCGCGGCGGTGATCGCCTCGGCCCCGCTGGCCGACATGGCCCGCTTCGAACGCATGGGGCTGGGCCGGATGTGGACCCGGGAGTTCGGCACCGCAGCCGATCCCGACGACTTCGCCGCCCTGATGTCCTACTCGCCCTACCACCGGGCGTTGGACAGCGCCGTGCGCACACCAGGGCTGCGCCATCCCAGCGTCCTGCTCACCGGGTTCGACGGCGACACCCGGACCGACGCCGCCCACCCGCGCAAGATGTGCGCGGCTCTGCTGGCGGCCGCCGGTACGGACGGGGACCGACCCGCCGCGCTGCTCCGCTACGAACGCGACGTTGGGCACGGCCCGCGCGCGGTGAGCAGAGCGGTGGGCCTGGCCGCCGACGCACACGCGTTCGCGGCCCACAGAACGGGGCTGACCGGGCGCTGACAGCGCACGAGTGAGCTCTGGCCATGAGGATCAAGCAACTCAGGAAAGCGAGGTGCGGTATGGACCCCATCGAGGTTGAGGTCGAGGACCTGGCGGAGGTGACCTCCCGCGACATCACCGCGGGCGGCGACAGCGACGGCACCGACTCCAGCTCGGACTTCATCTGATCCGGTCCCGCCCGGTCCGGCTGCCACGTCCCGGACCGGGCGGGTCCTTTTCTCTGCCCCACACACCCTCACCTGCGAACACCGAGAATCCGCGCGCCCTCTCGCACCCGTCCCGCCGAACCACCCTGAGAAGAGGACAGCCGTGACCGATCCCGGCAGCCTGTTCACCCGAAACCTGTGCGACGTCGTGGGCCGCGACGCCCTGACCACCCGGTTGTCGGAGGAGTTCGTCTTCGCCGACCTGGGCGCGGACGCCGTGCGCTCGCTCCTGACCTTCGACGACCTCAACCAGCTGCTGGCCAACTGCGCCCCGGAGCCGCCGCGCCTGCGCCTGCACAAGGACGGGTCGCCGGTCCCGTTGGACCGCTACACCGAGCAGGGCACCGCCTCGCGGACCGCCCGGCGGATCGTGCGCCCGGAGTCGCTGTACCGCGAGCTCCGCTCCGGGGCGAGCCTGGTCCTGGACGGCATGGACCGGATGCATCCGCCGATCGGCGCGGCCGCCGACGACCTGATGCGGCTGACCAAGGAGCGCGCCCAGGCCAACCTGTACCTGATCTGGGGTGAGTCGCGCGGGTTCGACACCCACTGGGACGACCACGACACGGTGATCGTCCAGGTGGAGGGGACCAAGCACTGGCAGGTGCACGGCCCGGGTTCGCGCCCGTTCCCGATGAAGAACGACACCGACCACACGCACACCCCGCCGCGGGACGCCGACGGTGAGCTGCACATGGTGTGGGAGGGGGTGCTGCGGCCCGGCCAGGTGATCCACGTGCCGCGCGGCTGGTGGCACACGGTGACCGGAACGGGCGAGGTCAGCATGCACCTGACCTTCGGTTTCACCCGGGCGACCGGGATCGACTGGGCGGACGCGCTGGTGCGCCGGCTGTTCGAGCAGGAGGCGTTCCGGCAGGACCTGCCGCGCTTCGCCGAGCCGGACGTGCGCCGCAAGCACCGGCACGAGCTGGTGTCGCGCATCACCGAACTCGCCGAGTCGATGGACCTGGACGCCTTCCTCGCCGAACGCGACGCGCGCTTCCCTCGCCGGACCTCGTTCTCGCTGCCCTGGACGGTAGAGGAGGGCGCGCCGCCCGCGGATGCCCTGGTGAAGTTCGTGCCGATCCTGCCGCCGCCACTGGAGCACGAGGGCGAGGGTGCGGACGCCAAGGTGGCGCTCACCGTCGCCGGGAAGCGGTACCGGCTGCCGATGGTGACGGAGCCGGTGCTGGCGGCGATCGCCGAGCGCCGCGAGCTGTCGGTGGCCGAGCTGGCCGAACACGCGGGCGTGGAGGTGGACGTGTGCGCCCAAGTGGTGGCCGCGCTCAGCCGCCACCACCTGGTTCTGGTCCGCTGAGCACAGGTGCGCTGAGAAGAAGAACAGGCGCACCGGGTTCGACGCCCTGAACCGGGCGCTCCGAGCCCGGTGCGCTGGAGCCCGGTGCGCTGGAGCCCGGTGTACTGGGTTGATCGTCCTGAGCCCAGTTCATGAGCCCGGTGCACTGGGTTTAATGCGCTGAGTCAGATGTATCGGGTTCGGTGATCGCCGGTAGCCGGATCAGCCCCGGCCGCTCTCGCGGCGGGCCCGTACGTAGGCCTCCACCCCGTCGAGGGTCCGCTGGATGGCGAAGTCCAGCCCACCCGCCGGGCCCGGGTCTCCGGAGTAGCCCGGGGGTTCCTCCTCGAACACGCCCTCATCAAAGGTCCGCAGGATCTCCGGGAACTCCTCGGGGTCGAGGACCTCGCGCAGGCCCTGGACCCAGCGCTCCTCGTTCTCCAGTTGGCCGATTCCGCTCCGCCGGGTGGCGATCTCCATGTCGTGCTCCATACGGAGAACGTCCCGCAGGGTGTAGGACAGCATCAGCAGGATCTGGAGCGACTCGGCCGGGGCGAGCCCGGAGGCGTTGAGCTCGCGGAGTCCGGCCTCCATCCACCGGAGGCTGCCCGGACCGCTGGGCGGGCCGGACTGCGGGACGTAGGCCACCCACGGGTGCTTCCGATACTGGTCGAGCCCCTCGTGACACCACTGCTCGATCCCGGACCGCCAATCGCGATCAGCGCGCGGTTCCAAGGGAGGTCGAGCCATGGCTGTGTCGCTCATCAGGGCGAGCAGGTCCTCCTTGCTGTCCACGTGCCGGTACAGGGACATGGTCGTGTAACCGAGTTCCTTGGCCACGCGCTGCATGGAGACGGCTTCCAGCCCTTCGGCGTCGGCCAGCGCGATGGCGGCGTCCACGATCGCCGCCCGGCTCAGTTTGGGCTTGGGCCCGCGCCTGGCGGTCTCCTTCAGCCCCCACAGGAGTTCGATCTCCCGGCTGAGCCCCGTCCTCGGCTGCTGCTCGCTCGTCATACCCCCACCAGATTTTCGGCACTGCCCACGCACGGACCGGCCGATTCCGGTCCGTCACTTCGGTTGACACACATCCTAGATCTGTGTATCACTTAAACTGTTAAGCGTACGAGATACACAGTTTATGAGGTATGCAATATGACTCAGCTACTCCCGGCCATCAGGGCCCGGGGACTCCACAAGCGGTACGGCGACACCCGGGCTCTGGAGGGCCTCGACCTGACCGTCGCCCCCGGCACGGTGTTCGGCCTTCTCGGCCCCAACGGCGCCGGCAAGACCACCGCCGTGCGCGCCCTGGCCACGCTGCTGCGGCCGGATGCCGGCAGCGCCACCGTCGGCGGCCACGACATCGCCGACGAGCCCGAGAAGGTCCGCTCCGCCATCGGTCTTACCGGCCAGTACGCCGCCGTCGACGAGATGCTGACCGCCCGCGAGAACCTCGTGATGTTCAGCCGCCTGTACGGCTTCGACCGGGCCACCGCCAAGGAACGCGCTGAAGCCCTGTTGGAGCGCTTCGACCTCGTCGAGGCGGCCGACCGCACGGCCAGCGGCTACTCCGGCGGCATGCGCAGGCGCCTGGACCTCGCCGTCAGCCTCATCCAGGAGCCCCGCATCCTGTTCCTGGACGAGCCCACCACCGGCCTGGACCCGCGCAGCCGCATCCAGGTGTGGGACGCGGTCCGCTCCCTGGTCCGCGCCGGTACCACCGTGCTGCTCACCACCCAGTACCTGGAGGAGGCCGACCAGCTCGCCGACACCGTCGCGGTCATCGACCACGGCAAGGTGATCGCCGAAGGCGCCCCGGACTCGCTGAAGTCGCAGGTGGGCGGTGACCGCCTGGACGTACTCGTGCACGACCCCGCCGACCTGACCGCCGTCGCCGAACTGCTCGGGGCCGCGCTGGCCGCCCCCGCGCAGATTCACCCGGCCGAGCACCGGGTCAGCGTGCCCGCCGAGGACCGGATGGCCGCCCTGACCGGAGCCGTGCGCGCCTTGGACGGCTCCGGTCTCAGGATCGCCGATCTCGGGGTGCGCCGACCCAGCCTCGACGAGGTCTTCCTCGGGCTGACCGGCCGGGGGATCCCCAGTGGCGAGAGCACAGAAAACACGGCCGCCGCGGGCGCGAACCGGACCGGGAGCACCGGGACCGACGACAGCACGTCCGTGGGCCGCGGAAAGACGGCCGCTCACAACACCCCGACCACCAGCTCCACCGTCAACGCACAGAGCGAGGAGGCCCTCTAATGGCCACCGCCACCGACCACCGCACCCAGCCCGCCCGGAGCACCGGACCCACACCCCACCGCGAGACCAGCGGCTGGCGCAAGACCTGGTCGGACATCCTGGTCCTGGCCCAGCGCAACCTGCGGCACATGGTCCGCGACCCCTTCGAGGTGATCATGGCGATCACCATGCCCCTGCTGATGGTCCTGCTGTTCGGGTACGTCTTCGGCGACGTCATGTCCGGCACCGGGGCCGACAACTACCGGGCGTTCCTGGTGCCCGCCATGCTCGCCATGGTCATGCTGTACGGCGTCGCCGGGACCGCCACGGGTATCGCCCGGGACACCGAACGCGACGTCATGAGCCGGTTCCGTTCCATGCCCATGTCGCCGATGGCGATTCTGGGCGCGCGCACGCTCACCGACATGATGCGCGCCACTGTCGAGATCGTGTTGCTGATCGGCTGCGGCGTGCTCATGGGCTGGCGGTTCGAGGACGGCCCGGGCGGTGTGCTGGCCGCCGTGGGCCTCCTACTGCTCTTCCGTTTCGCCCTGGTGTGGGTCGGGGTCCTGATCGGCCTCTACTCGCCCGCCCCGGACGCGGCGAGCATGATCGTTTACCCGTTGGCCTTCCCGCTCAGCATGCTGTCCACGAGTTTCATCCCGGCCGCCGCGATGCCCTCCTGGCTCGCCCCCATCGCCGAGTGGAACCCGCTGTCGGCCGTGGTCACCGCCACCCGCGACCTGTTCGGGAACCCGTCACTGCCCTCGGACGCCTGGCCCGCCGAGAACGCCCTGGTCCTGGCCGTGGCCATCCCGCTCCTGCTCATCGCCGTGTGCGTGCCGCTGAGCCTGCGCCGCTTCCGCTCACTCAGCCGCTGAGCCGCTGAGCCGTCAGACCTTCCGACCGCCAAGAAAGCCACCAGCCAACCTTTCCACCGCCATTTACTTCTGCACGAAATGGTGCTCGTGGTGCAAATGGTTGGCTTGTGGTGTTTTGTCGACCAAATGGGCCGAAATCCGAGGAAAGCCAAACCCAAAAGCACTTCCCTCCCACCAGAGCTCTGCTATCTTTCAGAAAAGGACCAGGGTCGGCAGGAGACGGCAGCCCTGGCGAAACTTTCCTCCACCCCCGATGGCCGACCGGAAAGAACGGTACGAAACCGTCCCCGCGCCGGCACCGCATATTCAACGACGGCCGCCCCGCCTGGCCGTAATCCGAGACTGTTGAGGGCCCACAGCCGTACCCTGCGCGAAGGGACGTCAATTTCGTGGATTACCGCCGCAGACAGCGCCGCGTCATTTCCCCGGACCACCTCACCGTGAGCCAGGGCCAGAAGACGGCGAGGAGCGGGGCCGGAGGCCGCATCGCCTCGCCCTACCAGGACAGGGCCTTTCGCGGCCCGCGCAACCGGGACCTGATGCGCGCCGTGGCCAGGATCGACACGGAGATGAGCGAGACCTCCCGCGCCGAACTCGTGGCCTGGATCACCGGCGCCTACGAGGAACAGGTGGAGGCGATTCCGCTCGGCTTCTTCTCCCGGTGCTACCTGGGCCCGCCCTACGTCGACCACCGGCTCGGGCTCACCCACATGATCATCGAGCACTTCCGGTCGCCGGACCCCGTGCCGGAACCCTTCGCCGCCGCGCGTGTGCTCGCGCGCAGCCCCGCCTACGCCTTCATCGAGGTGTACCACGACGGAACCCTCGTGCCCGTGCGCGAGGACGGCTCCGTAGTCCCCCCGTGACCCTCCTCCCGGAAAGCAGCACATGAGCGATATCGACCACCATCTGCGCGGCCAGGTCAACAGGTTGACCGAGATGGTCGTCCAGATGAACCGCGACCTGCACGTGGACATCAACGATGTCTCGGGACGGGTCGACCACGTCAAGAACGAGCAAGTCAGGGCCCGCAGTGACCTCGAACAGATCCGGGACGAGCTCAGGGAGTTCGTCCGGGTCAGCGAACGCACCGCCAACGTCCAGCAGGCGGCTACCGACATCGTCGCACTCGAGGCCAACCTGGAACAGGAGTTCGGCCACTACAAGAAGGTCCGCAGGACCGCGGTGGGCCTCCTCCAGGCGTTCGACACCGGACTGGTCTCCGAGGAGACCGTGCGTGTGGCGGGCGAGGAACTGATGATCGAGACCCCGCGCTACTGGCTCGCCCCGGCCCTGGTCGCCCTCGGTTCCTGGGCGGCCGACGACCGGAAGATCTGCGAGCAGGCGATCAGCGAGGCCTTCAAACGCTCACCGGCGCGCACCTCACTGATGTTCTCCCTGGTCCTACGCAGGCAGAACCGGTTGGAGAGCTCCGTGCGCTGGCTGCACCACTACCTGAGGGCACAGGATCCCGAAGGGCTCGGCCGGGAGTTCGCGATCATCCTCGAGTCCACCTCGCAGGGGGCGTTCGGGGCGGCGGGCCGCGGCATCGTGCAGGAGACACTGAGCACCTGGCGCAACGAGCTGCTGCACGACGACGCCGCGCAGGTGGCCCGTTGGACGAAGGCGGTGGAGACCCACCGGGGCAGCCCGTGCGCGGACGCCTTCCCCACGCTGGCCGCGGTCTCCCCCCAGTGGGATCAGCTGGAGGCCGGACTGCGGTCCGCCCGGGCCAACCCCTCACTGGTCAAGCACTACCGGGCGTTGGAAGGCACGCAGACCTCGCCCCCGGCGGCGGTCGAGGACGCGGTGGACGACATCCTCGACCGGTTGGTGGGCGAGTACGACTCCGAGGAGCTGCCGCTGCGCAGGGAGCTGCGCTACAAGGAGCAGATCCGCAGCAACGGGGGCGACCTGACGGCGGCGCGCACGGCGGCCGACGCCGACAACGTCGCCCTGGAGGAGACCATCGACTACCTCACCCTCCAGTCCACGGCGGCGCTGGCCCCCGAGGCGATCGGGGTGTCAACCGCCACCCAGAAGGTGGCCCTTGCCTCCTGCACGCCCTGGTTCGCCGACGCCCACGGGCAGTTCTGCCGCGACTACCGGGCCGCCCTGCCCGAACAGGTGCGGGTGCGGTTGACCCACCGGTCCTCCTTCGAGGGGCACGAGTTCACGCTGAGCCCGTGGGAACAGAGCCTGGACCAACCCCTGGAGCAGCTGAAGCTCGGCCTGCGCCATCACTGGGAGCGGCGCATCGCCACGTTCCTAGACAAGTTCACCTACAACACCACGCAGAACTCGATCGTCCTGGCCGTGGTGTGCGTGCTGGTGTTCATCTTCCTCACCGCCGTCATGTCCTGGGTCGGCTCGCTGATCGCCCTGGGCGTGGCCGGGGTCTGGGGGTTCGCCGTCCACCAGAAGCACACCCAAGCCGTCGAGCTCAAGGGCCAGGCGAGCAGGATTCTCGACGCGGAGCAGCGGAACTCCGAGCGCACCCTGGTCAGCGCGCACACCGAACTGACCGAGTTCTGGCTCCGCTACGGGGAGGCCGACACGGAGGAGAACGGGGTACGCGCCGTAATCGACGACCTCTCCAAGGGCAGCCACAGCGCTCCCGTGTTCGAGCAGCGAGCAGTGACCATCCAGAGGGAGAACCAGTGAACCAGGACCACACGAGCGGGCCCGCCCGCGGGCGGCACAACGAGGTACAGCCCGGTTCAGGGCAGTTCGGCTCCGGTCAGCCCGGTGTCACGGTGAACGGTGCCGCGGCGGATGCGCCCACCGCCCGGTGGGGCGCACAGCAGGAATCCGGCGGGGAGAAGGTCACCGAGCGCCGCCGCGAGGTGGTAGATTCCCTGCCCGATTGGGACCCGCTCCCGCCCGGGGAGACCCTGATCCGACGAAGGCCGCGGTGAGGCCGTGCTCGTCGGCGACAGCGACTACGGCCGCTGGGTGGGTTTCCTCCGAGCCTGGGAACGGCAGGAGGCGGGTTCCCACGAGGCGGACGCGCTCCCCGTGCTCACCCAGGGTTCTCTTCCCTCGACCTCCTGGCCCCTGCTGGTCAACCACCTCGTCGGTGCCGTCAGCACCCGGCTCGGCATCTGGAACGCAGCTCTGACCAGGGCGATCGCCCAGGCCAATGACCCCTTCTCGATCGGCAGGGCCCTGGCGCAGAGCCGGTCCGGGCTGCACGCCCTGCGCGCCGTGGCCGGGCATCCGCACCTGCCGGGTGATCTGACCAGACAGCTCCTGGAACAGGTCGACGCGCAGGTGCGGTCGGCTCAGCAGCAGCTGGAGGAGCAGGCCGCGCGCCCCGTGGCCCGCGGTGCCGACACCGCCCAGATGCAGGCTCTGCTCCGGGCAGTGCGCGAGAACCCGCTCACGGCCGTCCTCGCCGCGGCTCCCTCAAGCGGTGGACAGGACACACGGAGCACGGCAGCGGGCTCTGGAACAGAGGCGGGGCGCGGGGCGAGCCACCCCTGGAAGGCGATCCCTCCCGGGCCGCCGCGCCGCCGGATCATCACTGACTGAACCACCGACCCCCAGGCAGGGAGAACCGTCCATGGCGCATTACGCCGAGGCCCAGGAAACGCTGGACAGCTACGTCAAGGCGCGGGTCCCCCTCATCACCGTGACCACCATCGAACAGCAACGCGCACTACGCCTGGTCGGGGAGACCGCGTCCTCTCCGCACCGCGCGGACCTGCCGTTCCTCAAGTACACCAGGGCCACCGGGCTGAGCGACCTACGCAGCGGCCGCCCCGTCATCGACGACCGCTCACTGATCGGCGCGATGGACTTCGCCGCCGAACAGTTCACCAAGCGGCCCAACTCCACCTTCGTGTTCGTGGACCCCGACGACCTGACCTCGGACACCTCCGCAAGCAGGCACGTGGCCGAGCTGGCCCGGCAGGCAGAGACCAACGGGGGCGCGCTGATCCTCATCACCGACACCCCGATCTGGAGCGGCCTGCAACGCCTGGGCATGGGGATGCGGCTGGACCTGCCCAACTCCGAGGAGATGTACGAGACCATCGCCGGGGTGCTCAACGACCACCGGGGTGTCCCCGGTATCGACATCCACTGGACCGAGGCGGACGCCCGCCAAGCCGCAGACTTCCTGGTGGGGGTGACCGAGGGCGAGGCGATCAACATGCTCACCACCATGCTCGCCAAGGGCCGCCTGGAACGCTCCGACGTCCTCGAGCTGGTGGGATACAAGGACCGTATCTTCGGCGACCTGGCCGGACTGGACCGGATCGCAACCAGGAAGGGAGAGCACGAGGTGGGTGGGCTGCGCAACCTCGGGCGCTGGCTGGACCGCAAACAGCAGCTCATGGTCTCGGACCTGCGCGGCACGGCCCTGCGCCCGCCCCGGGGAGCGCTGTTGGTGGGGGTGCCCGGCTGCGGCAAGTCACTCTCGGCCAAGGCTGTGGCGGCCCGATGGAACCTGCCGCTGTACCGGTTGGACCTGGCCTCCATCCTGGGCCAGTACCTCGGCCAGTCCGAGGGGCGGCTGCGCGAGGCGCTGGAGACCGCCGATCGGGTGGCGCCATGCGTGCTGTGGATCGACGAGATCGAGAAGGGCCTGGGTGCCGGCGAACACGACAGCACCGGGGTGAGCCAGCGGTTGATCGGGCAGTTCCTGTTCTGGCTCCAGGAGTCGGACTCGCGTGTGTTCGTGGTGGCCACTGCCAACAACGTCCAGGGGTTGCCCCCCGAGCTGCTGCGCAAGGGGCGCTTCGACGAACTGTTCTTCGTGGACCTGCCAGACGAGGACGACCGCAGGGAGATCATCACCCTGTACCACCAGCGCTACCTGAAGAACGAGCCCGCGCCGGAGCTGCTGGAGAAGCTGGTCGCGCGCTCCGAGGGGTTCGCGGGCTCCGACATCGAGGCCGCTCTGCACGACGTGGGCGCCGAGGCCCTGCTCAACGGCGGCACCGAGACAGTCAGCGACACCTACGTCATCGACGTGTTCACCAACACCATGCCGCTCATCAGGACCAACCCGGAGCAGATCGAACAGATCCGGGCCTGGGGGCGTGAGCGAGCCGTCCCCGCCGGGACCC
This sequence comes from Nocardiopsis valliformis DSM 45023, assembly GCF_000340985.1. NCBI lineage: Bacteria > Bacillati > Actinomycetota > Actinomycetes > Streptosporangiales > Nocardiopsidaceae > Nocardiopsis > Nocardiopsis valliformis. Next base: position 97,628 of record NZ_ANAZ01000028.1, on the reverse strand, counting down.
CACGCCCGGCGGATTCCGCCCAGGGGCAGCGCCAGTCCCGACGTCTGGTACAGACCACCCCGTGAGCGAACGGGAGACGAGTGGGCAGTCCCCGGATGAGCACGGCCCCGACGAACAGGAGACACCCGACCTCGACTCCGAGGAGGCGGCCGCCCTAGCCGAGCGGGTGGAGCGGCTCCACACGCTGCTCCACGACGGCTCGTTCCTTGCGGAGGAGGGCACCAACGAATACCTCCTGCGCTCGGAGATGGCCGACGCCTGTGACGAGCTCTCCGTCTTCCACGGGGCGCTGGGCGAGGAGGACACCGCCCTGGCGTTCCTGGACCGGGCGCTGGAACACAACGTCTGGCTGATCGACGCGCTCACCAGCGTGGTCGGGACCCGCTGGGACGGCGAGGAGGTCCGCGGAGAACTCCGCGCCCGCTGCGGGGTCTCGACCGAGGGGCACCTGCTCCGCTACCACCTGCTCTTGCCCAGCGAGCCGGAGCAGGCGGACCTCTCCCTGAACCGGGCAGTCGCGGACGGTGTACGCCTGCGTGAACTGCTCCGCGACCCGGCCCGGCCGGAGGAGCTACTCGCGGAGGCGGCCGTGCTCTACCAGGATCTGGGCGAGTCGCTGCTCGACCGCGTCTGGACCGGGCGGAGCACGAACGGCGTGGCGGACGAGGAGGAGGCGCTGGTGTGGCTGCGGCTCGGACAGCGCGTCGCCACGGCGACGACCGGCAGTGTGTCCCCCGAAGGGCGGGCCCTGCTGATCCGAGCCCTGTGCTCCCGCTACTGGGCGCTCCGGAACGAGGATCGGGACGAGGAGGCCGGGGCCCTGTCGGAGGAGGCCCTCGGGCACTCCGCGTGGGCGGTGCGCGCCGTGCGGGACGACGCACTGGACGACCACCGGCTGCCGGGGATCATCGCGGAACTGCACGAGGAGCGGTCGTGCGGGCGGCCCGGCGCCGACAACGATGCCGCCGTGGACGCCCTGATCCTGCAACGCTCCCTGACCGAGACGGACGTGGTCACCAGGGCGCTCACGCTCCTGCGACTCGGATCCTGCCTCGACCTGCGGATCCCGCCCGTCGAGGTGGGCCCCCAGAGTCTCACCCCGGCCCAGCGCACGGACTTGGCCACCGCCATCAGCTGTTACGAGGACCTCCTCGCGCTCTTCGACCGCTACCCGGAGGAGTTCCCGCCAGACCACGGGGAGCGGATCGAGGTCCTGCTCCACCTGGTGGAGTGGTACTGGATCGAGAACAAGGATCTGCTCAGGAGCGAGCGGCTGGACCGCATGGTCGGCCACGCCGAGGAGCTGTTGGACCGCCCGGTACGGGACCTGCGGCCCGAGGTCGGGGAGATGATCCGGCTGCGTTACGCCATCGGCACCGCGCTCTGGGTCGATCAGCCGGCTGTCCTGATCGAAGGAACCGCGATCCCCAGGATCGAGCGCGCGCTCGGGATCCTGCGTGCGGTGGAAGCGACCGCGGTCGCCGGGGAGGAAGCGGGCGCGCGCGCCGAGGAGAACGGTTCGGGTCTCACCGGCAGCCACGGGGACGACGTGGTGAATTTCGGAACCATGATCGCCCAGTGCCTGGTCACCCTGGTCCAGACCGAGAACCGGACGACACCGAGAACGGCCGGGTACGTGCACGAGGCCGTGGCCAGACTGACCGCCCTGCTGGAACGCCCCATGACCGTGGAACAGGAAACGGACGTGCGCGGCGTTCTGAGCACAGCGGTGTTCGTGGGCATCCAGTCCAACGTCCTGGGCGAGGAGTGGATGGACCGGGTTCTGCCCCTGCTCGACGAGGAACCCACAGGGCCACCGGACAGCACCGGCGACAGACTCCCCATCCTGATGCGCGGACTGATGCGCATCCAACGGGCCGCCGCCGCGCGGGACGACGACGATCTCGACCGGGGTATCAAGGATCTGCGCGTTGCCGCCACCGTGCCGGACCCCGGTTCCCGTGCCATGGCGCTGAACGGACTCGGCAGCGCGGTGCTCACCCGCTACTTCCAACGTGGAGACCTGGCCGACGCACAGGCCGCGGCGGACGCCCTGAGGTCGCTCCTCGGTTTCCTGGAGACCAACCCCACGGCCCGGGCCGACATCGTGGACAAGTCTGTGCCGACCATTCGTGTGCAGTACTACCTCGCCCAGGCCCTCGTCCACCAGGCCCGGACCGGCCGGTGGCCGGCGATGGACTCCGGGGACGCGGCGGAGATCAGGCAGGCGCTGGAGGCCATGGACAAGGACTCGCCCGACAGACTCCGGCTGATGAGCGAATTCGGACTCGCGCTGGCTTTGGCCGAACTCCACGCCCGCACCCTGACGGCCGACTCCGAAGGGCTGGCCATGCTGCGCCGGGCCGCGCTCGAATGGCCCCGGACGGGTCAGAACACGCACCGGGACCTGGCCCGCCTGCGCGCAGCCTCGCTCATGGTGACCGTCCACCACATCAGCGGAGACCAGGAACCCGAGACGCTGGACGAGGCTCGGCAGTGGTTGGCCGAGCTGGCGGAGAACGCCGACACGGCCGTCGCCGCCAGGGCCTCGGGGCTGCTGGGTCTGGCCACCCAGACCTTGTACGAGCGTGACCGCGACCCCATGAACCTCACCCGGGCGATCCAGAGCATGGAGAAGAGCCGGGAACAGTTCCCCCTCTCCCACCCCACCGCTCACCAGCAGCGGCGCTCCCTGGCCCGGATGTACTGGAAAAGGGCCGGGTCGTGGGGCCGGGACGACCGCGAGCGGGCACGGGCCGCGGGCGCGGAGTCCCTGCGCGCTGCCGCCTACCAGGTCTTCCTCCAGCCGACTGTGTCCCAGGCTCTTGAGAGGGCCCGTGAGGCGGCCGGGTTCGCCGCGGTTCTGGCCCACTGGCACACGGTCGACGGAGAGGTGCGCGGCGCCGTCGAGGCCCTCGAACTAGGACGCGGGCTGATCCTGCACGCGACCACCTCCGTCCTGTCCCTCGCCGAGCTGCTGGAGTCCGCCGGGAAGGACGCACTGGCCTACCGGTGGCGCGAGTACTCGCGGTCCCGTGCCGGGGGGACCGGTGATCATGCACCAGAGGTACCGGACCTCGGGGAACCGGAACCCGGAGGGCTGTCCGATACCGGGTTGCGGGATCTGCTGGCCGATGCGGGCATGGTGCCGACCGCGCGGGTGCCCGACGACCTGCGCCACCGGGTCCTTCGCGCGCTGGAGGACAGCCCCCGGCTGCGCCTGCTGCTGCGGACCCCGACGACCGGGGAGATCGCCGAATCCCTGCGCCGAACCGGGCAGGACGCCCTGGTCTACCTGGTTCCGGCCCCCGCCGGGCAGGGCCCGCCCATCGGGGTGGCGGTGGTCGTCAGCGCGAGCGGAGCGCTCCGGTACGAGCCGCTCGGCGGTCTCACCGACCTGGAGGACGGCTCGGCGCACCGACTGCTACGCGCCCAGCAACGTGTGGCCAGGGCCTCTCCCGCCCTGCGCGGCCAGGCGACGGAGAACTTCAACCGGGAGCTGCCCGGCGTTCTGCGCTGGGCCGGGCGGACGGCGCTCGCACCGCTGCTGGCTTCGGAAGCCTTCGCGTGGCTGGACCGGCCGCCCCGGCTGGTCCTGGTCCCAACCGGTCGGCTGGGTGCCATCCCCTGGCCCGCGGTGACCCTGCCCGGGCGTCCGGGCGGACCAGATCAGATCCGGCCGCATCCGGCGCTGAGCAGGGCCGTCATCTCCACCGCCTCGACCGCACGCCAGTTCGTCACTGTGGCCGGGCGTGCCCCGGCGGACGTCACCTCCCGGCCGGTCCTGGTGCTGGACCCAACCGGTACCCTGCCCGGGGCAAGCGCCGAGGTGTCGGCTCTGCGCCGGATCCTGCACCCGAACGCCGAACTCCTGGGTCCCGGCGGGGACGCCCCGGGAACACCCCGGGAGGTACTGGACCGACTGCCGTCCGAACGGGGCCCGGGGGGCTCGCTGCTGCATTTCAGCACGCACATGCTCGCGATGGGCTCGCCCGAGCGGTCCTTCGTGTCCCTGGCCGGGGAACGGCTGTCGCTGGCGCGCGTCCTGGATCAGGCCCTGGGGCTGCCGGAGGGGGAACCGGGCGCCCTGGTGGTGATGATGGCCTGCCTGGCCGACGTGTCCCTGGATCACTACGACGAGGCGCTCACCCTGGCCACCGGGTTTCTGGCCGCTGGCGCGGCCACCACGGTGGGGTCGCGGTGGTCGGTGCCCGACCGGCTCGCGGCCATGCTCTCCTTCCAGTTCCACCGCAACCTGGTGGTCGAGGGGATGCGCCCGGCGGACGCCCTCCGGGCCGCGCAGGCGTGGATGGCCGCGCCGGTGCGGGTCTTCCCCGACGACATGCCCCCGGAGCTGCGCCAGGATCCGGGGCCGGACGACCTGCGCTGCTGGGCCGCCTTCGGCCACCAGGGCTGGTGAGCGGGGTCGGTGGACAGCTTCTGTCCCCTTTCAGCCGCTTCCAGCCCGACCTCACGGAGCCCTGCGCGGCGGGTCCTTACGCAGGTGGTGGGTGATCAACACCCCGATCCTGCGGGTCAGGACACGGGCACCGGGCTGCACCGGTGGCGGGGTCGGTACGGATGCGCGTCGGCGTACCCAGCGCACCGGGCGCGACGGGGCGGGTTCAGGTGCAAGAGCGGGAACGGAGGCCGGAGATGCCATGGCGAAACCGAGGGCCTCGGCGAGGTCCCGGGCGTGTAGGTCGTAGGAGGTCTCCATGAGGGTGGCCAGGGCGTGGACGGCGGTACGCGCCCTGACCCAGGCCACCACCCAGGTGACGAGCGCGACGGCGCACAGGGGCCACCAGGGCCAGGACAGGGAGAACGCGGCCGCGGCGGCGGCCAGGTAGAGCAGGGCCCAGCCACCCAGGACGCAGGCCCGGTCCAACGCGGCGCGGGCCCCGTCCAGGCCGGTCCGGAGCGTCTCGGGCAGCAGCGGCGCCAGTCTGGGCCAGGTGGAGACCAGATCCAGGCCGTAGGTCGTCCGGAGGCGTCGCTCCACCCCGGCGACCTGGTCGGCCATCCAGGTGGGGCGGGAGGGCGGTGCGGGCGCGATCCGGTACAGGCGGTGCAAGGCGGCACGGCGGGTTCCGGGGTCGCTGGTACGGGCCCGCCTCTCGTACTTTCGCCAGCGTTCGTGGCGCAGTCCGGTGTTCCAGGCCACCGCCCAGCCGAAGAGAGGCCGGGCAAACCACATCGCGCGGACCACCCCTCCGAGAGTGCGCGCGGCCAGCCCGACCGCGTAGCTGACCAGCAACAGGAGCAGCGCGGTGGCCAGGAAAACGGTGGTGGTGAGTACGTCGTCGTGCGTGGTGAGCAGGGCGGTGGTCCTGGCCGCGGCTGCGCCCAACCGGGTCTGGTCGGCGGGATCAACCGTGCCGAGAAACACCGTGGCCCCGGCCACCGCCACGAACAGGGCCCCGGGCAGGGTGAGCAGGGACCACCAGCGGCCGGTGAATTCCTCGCCCAGACCGGCGATGAACGGGTTCACGACGGCGCTCACAGCGACAGGGGTTTGAGGGTCATGGGAAGGTTCTGCACCTCGCAGAACGGTTCGCCGTCCACCCCGTCCAGGTCGGCCTGGCGCGGGCACAGGGAGTGTCGGCAGGCGTAGTCGGCGTCGACCGGGGCGCCGGAGCCCAGGCCGAGGCCGTCCAGGGCCGAACCGCCCTCGCCCGCGGAACGGTCGCCGCCCTTGCCGACGAGGTCCTCGGGTCGCAGATCCAGAGTGCGGAGAACGGAGAAGACGCGATCGGCGGTGACTGCCTCACCCTTGAGGACAGAGCGCGCCAGGCCCTCCACCGCACGTCTTCCCCGGCCGCGGGATTCGGCGCGTTCACGGAGCCCGCGCAGGTTCTCGCACACCCAGGCGTTGATCTGGTGGGTCATTGGTGGGGGCCGTGCCTTTCTTAGGCGGCCCGGCCGGGCCGGGGCCTCGGAGGGGGTCGGAGGAGAAGGGGGCGGCGGGGGCACTGCGCTCCTGCCACGACTCCTACCCCGCGGCGGCCGCTCTCACCCGCTGTTCGTCGCCGCTCCCGACACGCCCGAACGGCCGGAAAGAAGCCCGGAACCCCGAGCACATCCGTCTCGCCCCACACACCCTGACCCCAGGGCAGACCCTGCACAGCAGCAACTGATCAAGGGCTCTGACCCCGCCCTGACCTGCTCTTCGTCCGGGCACCGGAGATCCAGGTTTGGGCAAACTGAACCCGGCACGCATTGCGACCGAAAGCAGGGTTAGGGTAGCCTCACTTAAGAGGCGCAAGTGAACCCGATCCCCCGGCGGTAGCTGCGACCACACAGCCCCCGGACTTGACGGTTCCGCTATGCGACGAAGGGTTGCCAGGTGACTCCAGATCCGCTCGACGCTCTGCACGGTGTCTGCGCGCGGCTGAAGTTCGCGCCGCTGCCCGAGATCACCGGCTTCGACCAGCTGCACGCCCGCCCCCTGGACGGCATCCAGCAGCACAGTGTCGCGTCGATGACCGATCACGGCTGGCTCCCGATCCTGTTCGACAAGCTCCAGACCGAACACGGCCCCGGGCACCGGCTCCCCGCCGCCACCAACTTCCTGCGGGTCACCCTGCGCGAACCCGTCTTCATGGTGGCCGCGTCCCTGTACCTGACCGGCCGCGGGCCGCTGCTCACCCCAGACACCCTCCACCTGCCCTGGGACACCGCCCGGTCCAAGTTCGGCACCCCCGCCGTCGTCAACGTTCGCTCCGTGGTCCTTGCCGACGACCCCGCCGCCGAGCACCCCGACACCGTGGTCGCCCGCGACGAGGACGAGCAGCTGCGCCTGGTCGCCGAAGGGCTCTTCGCCACGTTCGAACCCCTCATCGACACGCTGCACGCGCACTCGCGCGCGGGCAAGCGCACCCTGTGGGGCTGGGTGCTGGACACCCTGCACTTCTACATGCTCAACCCGGCCCGTTACCTGGGCCAGGACGCCGAGCAGGCCTGGGAGCTGGCCACCCGGTTGGGAGACTCGGTGGTCGCCGCGGGCGCGGTCACTCGCAAGCGTCCGCGCCTGTTCCCCTTCGCCCCGGGCCACCCCCGGGGCACCTGGGCGGTCCGCGGCACCTGCTGCTTCGACTACAAGGGCGACCCCGAGCACGGCTTCTGCACGACCTGCCCGCTCAAGTGCGACAGCGAACGCAAGGAGGCCCTGTCGGAGTGGCTGCGCGATCCCGCGCTCGCCCCCTGACAGAGCCCCGCGATCTTCGTGCTCCTGAGCGTGTGAGCGGACCCCTCCGCAGAACCGTCACCGTTTCCAGCGGGCTCTTTCGGGCTGCTTCACCGGTCAGGTCACCGGGACCTCCACCGGGCCGGTGAAGACCGGGTCGAAGAGCACCCGTTCGGGCTCGACCTGCCCGGCCACCGTGATCGCGCCGCTGGCGCTCTGGCCCGGATCGAGGGTCTGCACGTCGAGTTCGTTGACGTCCATCGCGATCGCCTCACGCGGGTCGTGCTCCACGCCCTCCACATCCACCACGGTGAAGTAGAGCGGGTTGACGTCCAGGGCGTCCGTGCCGCCGTTGGTGACCGAGACCTCCACGCTGGTGTAATCGCCGGACACGTAGAGGGAGCTGGGCTCGAACTCGGTGTTGTTGGCGCTTACCTCGGCCCCCGAGGGCTCGCCCTCCTCCTGCCCCTCCGACCCCGGCTGGCTGGTCCCCGGGATGCCGTCCGCACCGGGCACGTTGCCGCTCGCGGTGACCAGGAGCAGCGCCGCGCAGCCGCCGAGAACCAGAAGCAGGAGCAACAGGACCCCGCAGCCGATCCCGACGATCTTGCCCCAGGGCGTCGGCTTGGGCGGAGGCGGACCGTAACCTCCCTGGCCAGGCGGGCCGTAGCCACCCGGCGGGCCGTACTCGACCGGTTCGCTCGGATACTCGCCGTACCCGGGGGCATAGCCCTGGTGCTCGGGGCCCGCGCCGCCGGGACCGCTGGGCCCCTCGGAGAGCTCACCCGGATCCACCGGCTCTGGCGGACCCCCGGTGGGATGTCCACCGGGCGGTTCGTACTGCGGTGGCCCCTGCGGAGGCTGTCCCCCGGAAGGCCGACCGCCGGAACCTCCGGGTTCCGCTGCCGGAGGCCGGTAGGTGGGGTTTCCCCCAGATGGGGTGCCGTACTGGTGGTCTCCACCAGAGAGGGGCTCCTGGGGCGGCTGCCCGCCAGGCGCTTGACTGCCGGATGGCTGCCCCGCCGGCGGCGCACCGCCGTACGGGCGGCCGGTCGGCGGCGGGTTACCGGGTGGCGGACCACCGAAGGGCTGATCCGAGGACGGGTCGCCGTGCCCGCGGGCCTCGCCCAAGGGAGGGCCGTAGTCGGGGAAGCCATGTTTGGGTTCCCCCGGCGGCTGCGGTCCGCCCTCGATCGGGTCCCCGGGGTCGCCCGGGCGCCACTCCTCCGGCGGACGGTGGTTCACCGGATCCCGTTCCGGCCGCTCACCGGCCCCTTCCTCGGGTTCCCGATCGCTCACTGAGAACACCCCTTCGTCCAGCGGCACGGGCCCACCAAGACCGGTAGGCGCCTCAAAACTGCACCGTAACCGCGTAAAGGAGGGTCTGAGGGAAGCTCACGGGGCGTTTCCGGTAAAGGTCCGGAAGTGTTTTGCGCTCACCTGGGTTCAGGTGCGCTCAGATGCGTCAGGTGCGCTCAGGGCCGATCGCGGGAGAGCAGCGCGCGGATCGCGAGCACGAACACCGGGACCGTGAACAGGGCCGCGAACAGGTTCAGACCGCCGAAGCCCACCACGGCCAGCACCATTCCCGAGAGCGCGCCGGCCGAGGCCGCACCCAGGTTCATCGCCAGGTCACTGAAGCCCTGCGCGCGGGGGCGCACCTCGGCCGAAAGCGACTCGGCCAGCAGAGTACTGCCCGCCACCAGCCCGAAGGACCAGCCCAGGCCGAGCAGGATCAGCCCGGTGGTCACCAGGGCCTCGTTGTGCCCGGCTGTGCCCGAGACGGCGGTGGCCACCAGCAGGACCACCTGACCGGCCAGGAGCACGGGCACCCGTCCGAAGCGGTCGGCCAGCCAGCCCACGATCGGGGAGAGCCCGTACATCCCGGCGATGTGCAGGGAGATCGTCAGCCCGATGACGGTGAGCGCGGCCCCGTGGTGCGACATGTGCACCGGCGTCATCGTCATGACCGCCACCATCACCGTGTGGCTGGCCACGATCCCCACCACCGCCAGCAGCGCGGCCGGGCTGCGGCGGATCGCGCGGAGTCCGTCGGCCAGACTGACCGCGGGCTTCGGGGCCTGGCCCCGGTCCCGTTCGACCCGGGCGGTCTCGGCGGTGGCGGTCACCAGCGGGTCGGGGCGCAGCAGCGCGACGATGAGCACGGCCCCGCCCAGGAAACCGATCGTGGTGAGCAGGACCGGACCGAGCAGGTCGGGCAGGCCCAAAGACACGGCCAGGCCCCCGGTAGGACCGATCAGGTTGGGACCGAGCACCGATCCCACCGTGGTCGCCCACACCACGATCGACAGGTCGCGGCCGCGGGTGCGCTCGGTGGCCAGGTCCGCGGCGGCGTGCCGGGACTGGAGGTTGGTGGCGGTGCCCGCGCCGATCAGCAGCATTCCGACCAGGAAGAGCGCAAACAGGTCCCACAGGGTGGCGGCGACGACCACGAGCCCGCCCGCGGCGCCCAGGAACCACCCCAAAGCCAGACCGGGCCGGCGGCCGCGCCGGGCGGCCAGGGAGGCCAGCGGCAGGGCGAAGGCGGCCGCGCCCAGGGTGATCATGGTGGTGGCCATCCCGGACCAGGCGTCCGAACCGCTCAGGTCCAGGGCGATGAGAGCACCCACGGCGAGCATGGCGCCCATGCCGACGCTGCCGACGACCTGGGCGAGCATGAGGACCAGCACGGTACGCCGCTGCAGCCGGGCACGCTCCGCCGAGGTGAGGGCCCCGCTGCCCGGAGTGGTTTCTGTGGACACCTGGTCACTTCTTTCGATTCATCCGGACAACAGACGAATCGTAACCCTCCTGCACACCCCGGAACCACTCCGTCAACCCGGGTGGCCACGCCCGTAGCGCCACCGCAGGAAGTCGTGTTCGCGCTCCACGAAGCGCATCTCGGCGTACAGAAGATCGGGGTCCTCGGCGTGGACGACCACCCCGCCCTCGGGGATCACCGGCCAGCAGGCGAACGCCCAGAAGGTCCGGGTGTAGGTCCCCCAGAGGATGACCCACGCGCCCTGCTTCTGCCACTCGATGTGTGCGGCGACCATGCGCCGTTCCTCGTCCCGTTCGTCCATGCCGCCCCTGGGCATACCCGAGAGTCGGATGTCCGATCAGGCCAGAACCGGCCACCCTGCCGGGTTTTCGGGCCTTTGGGTACCCCGGGTGCTCAGACCTAGGAAAACACGGACGCCCGCGCCGAAGCACGGGCGCCCGTCGGGAACTCGGTGTCAGCGACCGGCGACGAGGTCGCTGCCGGGAACCGGCTCGGCCGGATCGTTGCCCAGGGCGACGATCCTGTTCTCCCGGTCCACGTGCACGATGTGCTGGACGTGGTCGGCCCGCTCCTTCTCGTCCACCTGGGCGTAGCCGATGATGATGACCAGGTCTCCGGGGCTGACCAGACGCGCGGCCGCGCCGTTGATACCGATCACACCGCTGCCCCGCTCCCCGACGAGGGCGTAGGTGACCAGGCGGTTGCCGTTGTCGATGTCGACGATGTGGACCTGCTCGCCGTCGACGATGTCGGCGGCGTCCATCAGGTCGGCGTCGATGGTGACCGAACCGACGTAGTGCAGGTCGGCCTGGGTGACCGTGGCACGGTGGATCTTGCCGTTCATGAGGGTGCGCAGCACTGCTGAAGCCTCGTTTCAGGATGTCTTGCGGACTACAGGCCCCCTGCGGGGTCCCGTGCGTATCCCATGATGGTGCCCGGCATGGCCTGCTTCGTCCACCGGGGCACCACTAGGGACTCGAACGCCCGCCCCCGCCCCGATGTTCCGCTTCGAGAAGGAGTCGCACATGCCCGTGCCAACCGACGAGACCGCGCCGGGCTGGGCCGCCGCCGGCCGCCTGCCCGTCGATGAACAGCTCGTCGCCCTGGAGGAGGCGCTCTCCCGCAACGACACCCTGGTCGAGGTCTTGGACCGGGCCGCCGAACTGGCCGCACCCGACTGGTACCTGACCGCGGGGTGCTTGTTCCAGACGGTCTGGAACGTGGTCACCGGCCGACCGCCCACACACGGGATCAGGGACTACGACCTCTTCTACTTCGATCCCGCGGATCTGTCCTGGGCGGCGGAGGACCGTGTCATCCAGGACGCTGCCGCTCTGTTCGCGGACCTGCCCGTCTCCGTGGAGATCCGCAACGAGGCCCGGGTCCACCTCTGGTACGAGGAGAAGTTCGGGGTCCCCTGTCCACCGCACACGAGCGTGGAGTCCGCCGTCGACTCCTTCGCCGCGACCACCTGCTGTCTGGCAGTGCGCCAGAAGCATGACGGCCGGTGGCGCTTCTACGCACCACACGGCCTGTCCGACGTGTTCAACCTGGTCCTGCGCCCCAACCCCGCCCTGGCCCCCGAGCCGGTCTACCGGGCCAAGGCCGAGCGCTGGCAGCGGCTGTGGCCTGAACTCACCGTGCTCCCCTGGCCCGCCCCCACGCCGGGCTCGACCGGGTGACCGAGGAGGCCCGCACGGCTCTCGGCAGGTAGTCGCCAGCCGGGCGGCCCGAGTCGGGTTCAGCATCCCGGGGGGCGCATCGGGCGGACCCGGTCAGGCGGGGGCCGCCTCCTTCAGGAGAGCCTCCACCTGGGTCCGCTCCGGTGGGTCGGCGCCCTCCGTGGTGCAGGCCAGGGCGGCCGTCGCGGTGGCGAACCGCAGTACCTCCCGGACCGTCGCCGGGTCCAGTTCGACCAGTCGGGCCGGATCGCCCAGTCGGCCGAGGTCGTCGAGGCGGGCCAGTACCGCGGCGCCGAAAGTGTCGCCCGCGCCCACGGTGTCCCGGACCGTGACGGGGACACCCGGGACCGTCACGTGGTCGCCCCAGTGCGAGGACAGCGCCATGGCACCCTCTCCGCCCCGGGTGAGCAACAGCAGGTCGAGCTCGTGGCGGACCACCCAGCGCTCGGCGGTGACCAGCGGGTCCCGGCCGGGTTCGAGCCAGGCCAGGTCCTCGTCGCTGACCTTCACGATGTGGGCCAGGTCCATCCACTCCCGGGCCTGGGCCGCCGTCTCCGCCCGGTCCAGGCCGACCGCGGGCCGGGCGTTGACGTCGTAACACACCACGGAACTCTGCCCCTGGGCCCGCGCCCAGTCACGCAACCGCTGGGCACCGGGGGCCACCACGGCCGCGAGCGAACCCACGTGCACCGCGCTGACCCGCGCTGACGGTTCGGGGAGTTCCTCGGCCCGCCAGGCCCAGTCCGCGGTGCCCTCCAGATAGAAGGCGTACTCCGCACCGCCGGAAGGCCCGAGCGCGACCACCGCCAAGGTGGTGGGTTCGGTCGCGGCCACGGCCAGGGACAGGTCCACCCCGCGTTCGACCAGGTGGGCGCGGATCTGACGACCGAAGACGTCACCGGACAGTCGCGCTAGCAGCGCGGCGGGGGCGCCCAGGCGGGACAGGGCCACGGCGGTGTTGGCGGGCCCACCACCCGGAACAGCCCGCCACTGACCCGGTCCGCTCTCACCGCTCTGGGGGACGAGGTCCACCAGGGCCTCACCGCACACGACGATCACAGCAGTCCTCCCGGGGCATGAGCTTCTTCGGGCAGGTCGGCGGGGTCCACCGCACCCGTCATCACCGCGACCGCGTCCGCCATCCCGCAGCCCGCCGGGTCCAGGGTGGCGATGCGCCGCCCCAGGCGTTGGACGTGCACGCGGTCGGCGACCTCGAACACGTGCGGCATGTTGTGGCTGATCAGGATGACCGGAAGACCGTTGTCGCGCACCCGCAGGATCAGGTCGAGCACCGCGCGGGACTCGCGTACGCCCAGCGCGGCGGTGGGTTCGTCCATGATGACGACCTTGTTGCCGAAGGCCGCCGCCCGAGCCACCGCGACCGCCTGGCGCTGGCCGCCGGAGAGCGTCTCCACGGCCTGGCCGGGGTTCTGGATCGTCATGATGCCGAGGTCGTCCAGGTGGCGGCGGGCCTCGTCACGCATCCGGGAGCGGTCCAGCATCCGGAACACCGAACCCAGGATGCCGGGCTTGCGCAGCTCGCGGCCGAGGAACAGGTTGGTGGCGATGTCCAGGGAGGGTGAGACCGCCAGGGACTGGTGCACCGTCTCGATCCCGGCCTCGCGGGCCGCGATCGGGCTAGGCAGGCGGACCGGCGCACTGTCCACCAGGATCTCCCCGGCGTCCGGTGCCAGCGCCCCGGACAACGCCTTGATCAGGCTGGACTTGCCCGCGCCGTTGTCGCCGATCACCGCGAGGATCTCCCCGGGGTACAGCTCCAGGTCGGCCCCGGCCAGGGCGGTCACCCGGCCGTAGCGTTTGACCAGCCCGCGCGCCTGGAGGATCGGGGTCTGGTCGGTCGCGGGTGTATCGGACGCCGCTGTTTCGGGCGCCGGTTTCTCGGACACGGTCGCTTCCTCTGTCGTCGGCTTCAACGTCGCCCCTTCCTGATCCACTGGTCGAGGGACACGGCCAGGATCACCAACAGCCCCACCGCGAAGTTCTGCCACAGCACGTCCACCCCGGCCAGGGACAGGCCGTTGCGGCACACGCCGACGATCAGCGCGCCCATGACGGTGCCGATGATCAGTCCCCGGCCGCCGAAGAGGCTGGTACCGCCCAGGACCACGGCGGTGATGCTGTCGAGGTTGTCCATGAGTCCGGCCTGCGGGCTGGCCGAGGCGATCCGGCCGATCATGATCCACGCGCCCACCGCGTAGACCAGACCGGCGACGGCGTACACGCTGAGCAGGACCCGGTTGACCCGGATGCCAGCCAGGCGGGCGGCCTCCCGATCGTCGCCGGTGGCGTACACGTGCCGTCCCCAGCGGGTGCGGTGCAGGGCGTAGGCAAGAACCGCGACGATGACCAGCATGAGGACGGACCCGTAGGTGATGCGCGCGTCACCGATGGTCACCACCTGGCCGGTCCACAGCAGCAGGTCCGACATCTCGGAGCCGCGGATGGTCTCGCCGCGTGAGATCCACAGGTTGAGCGCGAAGAAGATGTTCATCGAGCCCAGGGTGACGATGAACGGCGGCAGCTTGACCTTGGTGACCAGGAAGCCGTTGAACAGTCCGCAGGCGATACCGCAGGCCAGTCCGGCGAGCAGCGCCGTGGGTCCGGGCAGTCCCAGCTCGGCGGACAGGCGCCCCATGACGATGGAGCACAGCACCATGATCGCGCCCACGGACAGGTCGATCCCGGCGGTGAGGATGATCAGGGTCTGGCCCAGGGCCAGGGTGCCGATCACCGCGGTCTGCTGGAGGATCAGCGAGATGTTCGAGGCCTGGAGGAAGGCCGGGCTGATCACCGCGAAGGCGGCGACGGCGACGAGCAGGACCGCGGCCGGGCCGAGGGTGGCCTGGGCGTGCAGCAGCCGTTGGAGGCGGTCCGCCAGGGAGGGTGGTCGGACGTCGTCGTCGAGGGTCACCGGTGAAGGCGGTTCAGGGCTCGCCTTCGGGGGGTGCGATGTGGTCACGGTGGTTCTGGTCTTCCTTGTCGTCGGGACCGTTCAGGGTGCGCGGAGACGAGGGCGCGGGATCCGGTGCGGGATCCGGCGCTGGGGCTAGCCCCAGCAGTTCTCCAGGCCCCAGGCGCTGTCCTGGGACTCCAGGCCCTCGATGTCCTCGTCGGTGATGAGCTCGACCCCGGTGTCGACGAAGTCCAGGCCGGTGTCCGGGTCGGGGGTCTGACCGGACTCGGCGAACTCCACGACCGCGTCCACGCCCATCGACGCCATCTTCAGCGGGAACTGCATGGCGGTGGCGCCGATAACGCCCGACTCCACGTTCTCCACCCCGGGGCAGCCGCCGTCCACGGACACGATCACCACGTCGTCGGCCTTGCCCGCTGCCTTGAGCGCCTCGTGGGCGCCCGCGGCGGCGGGTTCGTTGATCGTGTACACGAGGTTGAGGTCGGGGTCGCGCTGGAGGAGGTTCTCCATGGCGGTGCGCCCGCCCTCCTCAGCGCCGTCGGTGACGTCGTGGCCGACGATGCGGGGGTCGTCCTCGTCACCGATCTGGTTCTCATCGGCGATGTCGACGCCCAGGCCCTGGAGGAAGCCCTGGTTGCGGGCCACGTCCACGGCGATCTGGTTCGGGTTGAGGTCGAGCATGGCCACGCGCGGCTCCACCCCCTCGGCTTCGAAGCGCTTCTGGGCCCACTCGCCGATGAGTTCCCCGGCCAGGAAGTTGTCGGTGGCGAAGGTGGCGTCCACGGCGTCGGCCGGCTCGGTGGGGGTGTCCAGGGCGATGACCATGATCCCGGCGGCCGCGGCCTGTTCCAGGACGGGGACGATCGCGGCGGAGTCGTTGGGGGTGATGAGGATGCCGTCGGCCCCGGAGGCGATGAGGTTCTCCACCGCCTGGACCTGGGTGGCGTTGTCGCCGTCGTAGTCCCCGGCGAAGCTCTGGAGGGTGACGCCGTGTTCGCTCGCGGCCTCCTGGGCGCCCTCCTTCATCTTGACGAAGAATGGGTTGGTCTCGGTCTTGGTGATCAGGCCGACCAGGACGGAGCCGTCTCCGGCGGCGTCGTCGGAACAGGCCGTGAGCGCGGCGGCCAGCCCCAGTCCGACGGCGGCGGCCAGCACCCGGCGGGTCCGGCGAAGGGCGTGCTTCATGGGGGGTTCTCCTTCGGTGCGCCCTGGGTCGGGCTGGGGATGCCTGGGAGGGGCGAGGCTCCGCACCACTCCGAGACAACGATGTCCCGAAAGTTTCAACGAGGCTTCACTCTCGTGTCAACCCCTTGAATCCACTGAGTTCAGAAGCCCGATGCGCTTCGGTCCGGCCGGTTGACAACGTTGACTCAAACGGTGCAGGGTGAGCCGCATCACCGGCCGCCTGCTCCTCCCCGCTGTCCGGGAACGGAGAGATCGCGTGCACCGACAGACCCGACGCCCCCGAACCCTCACCGAGACGGTCTTTCCCCGGCCCGGACGCCACCGGGACCGCCCTGTACACCGAGGGCGCCGACTCCCTTGGTGGAGGACCTGCGGGTCAGTCCGCTGACCACCGCTCAGACAGTTGCGGCACAATGAGTCCCGTCCCGCCCGCACCGCGGTGGCCGTGAACGCACCGGTGCGGTGCACGCCGCGTACCGAACCGGCTCGCACTGCGGGGCGGGTCACAGTGTCGGGGAGAGAGTCCGAGGTATCAGGCGACGTGTCGGTGAACGAGAGCGCGAGCGAGCCGCAGGCAGGGTCCGGGCAGCAGCTGCGCCGCGCCACCATGCGTGACGTCGCCGCCCTGTCCGGGGTGAGCATCAAGACGGTCTCGCGCGTGATCAACGGCGTCGCCACGGTCTCCGACGAGCTGCGCGACCGCGTGCACAAGGCCATCGCCCAGTTGGACTTCCAGCCCAACCTGGCCGCGAGCAGCCTGCGCCGCACCGACGGCGCCACCCGGCAGATCGCCCTGCTGCTGGAGGACGTCGCCAACCCGTTCTCGGCCACGCTCAGCCGCGCGGTGGAGAACGTGGCCCGCGAACACGGCACCCTGGTGTTCGCCGGAAGCCTGGACGAGGATCCTCGGCGCGAGTTGGAGCTGGTACGCGCCGCGACCCTGCACCGGGTGGACGGGATCATTATCGCCCCGGCCGCACCCGACCACGGCTACCTGCACCGGGAGATCCGGACCGGCACCCCGGTGGTGTTCGTGGACCGCCCGCCGCGCGGCCTGGCCGCCGACGCCGTGCTGTGCACCAACACCGAGGGGGCGCGCGAGGCGGTCCTGCACCTGGCCGACCACGGGCACACCGAGATCGCGTTCCTCGGGGACGAACAGACCATCAGCACGGTCAACGAACGCGTGGCGGGCTACCGCGCGGCGCTGGCCGAACGCGGCCTGCCCGAGCGCCCCGGACGGGTCGTGCGCGACCTGCCGAGCCCCGAGACGGCGGCGCGCGCCGTGGCCGACCTGCTGGACTCCGAGCACCCGCCCACGGCGCTGTTCACCGCACAGAACCTGGTCACCATCGGCGCGATCCACGCGCTCCAGGAGCGCGGCCTGCACGAGCGGATCGCGGTCGTGGGTTTCGACGACTTCCCGATGGCGGACCTGCTGGTCCCCCGGGTGAGCGTGGTCGCCCAGGACGTGCTGGAGATCGGCACGCTGGCCGTGCGCAGACTGTTCGAACGCATCTCGGGCGGGGGCGCCGAACCCCGCGAGTTCCGGGTGCCCACCACCCTGATCCCCCGCGGCTCGGGCGAGATCCCCCCGCCCGCCTGAAACGGGGCCAGGGTTCGGAACCCGAAGTCCGGCCAGGGCGGCACGGACCACACCCTTGCCACCGGATCCCGGTCGGCCGACCATCCGGAAGGGGCCTGGGATCGGAGATCCTCGGTCTCACATGACAGTGTCCGTGAACAGATGAGAACCCCTCCGGGGAGCGGTGACACTTCCCGGAGGGGCGGACGCGAAGTTCCTCGTCGCTCCTAGTTGAAGGAGGAGTAGGCGACCACGCCGCGGCGGACCAGGTCCGCGGACTTGCGGGCGTTGCTGCGCATCTGCGGGTCGGCGGCGGCGCCCGCGATCTGGCTGAGCATGTCGACCAGCATCTTGGCGGTGCGCACGAAGTCGCCCGCGGTCATCTCGGACTGGCGCAGGATCGCGTCGAGCCGGTCGCCGCGCGCCCAGCGGTGCGCGGTCCACACGAAGCCGAGGTCGGGCTGGCGAAGGAAGGAGACCCGGTGCCGGCTCTCCACCTCGTTCAGCTCGCCCCACAGCCGCATCATCTCGGTGAGGGCCTCCTCGACCTTGCCCTCGGGCAGGCGCGGGTAGGCGTCGTCGTTGCGGCGCGCCTCGTAGACCAGTGAGGCGGCGCAGGCGGCCAGTTCCACCGGGTTGAGGTCGTCCCACACCCCCCGGCGCAGGCACTCGGCGACCAGCAGGTCGAGTTCGGAGTAGATCTTGGCCAGTTTGGCGCCGTCCTCGGAGACGTCGTCGCCGGACAGGTACTCCAGGTCCTCCAGGACGCCGCACACCCGGTCGAAGGTGCGGGAGATGACGTGCGAGCGCCCTTCCACGCGGCGGCGCAGGGCGTCGGTGTCCTTCTGCAGGCGGAAGTACCGCTCGGCCCAGCGGGCGTGGTCCTCGCGGTCGGAGCAGCCGTGGCAGGGGTGCTCCTTGAGTGCGGTGCGCAGCCGCTGGACCTCGGGGTCCTCCTGGTCGCCGCGGCGCCGACCGCGCTCGTAGGAGGCATCGGTGCCCTGCTCCTTGAGCTTGTTGCGCAGGGTCGAGGCCAGGTCCTGGCGCGAGCGCGGGGAGCGCGCCGAGAAGGACTTGGGGACGCGCATGCGCCCCGAGGGGTGCACCGGGACCGGGAAGTCACTGGAGTTGACCCGCTTGACCTGCTTGTCCACGGTCAGGACCAGGGGGGCGGGCAGGTCGTGTTTGAGGCCCGGGTCCAGGACCACGGCGTGCCCGGAGTAGCGGCCCGCCGGGATGCGGATGATGTCGCCGGTGCGCAGCCTCTCCAGGCTCTCCAGGGCCTCGTCGCGGCGCTGGGCCGAACGGTTCCTGGCCAGCATGGACTCGCGGTCGCTCAGGGCGCGGCGCAGCCCCGCGTACTCCATAAAGTCGCCCAGGTGGCACTCGGCGGCCTTGGCGTAGCCGTCCAGGGCCTCCTCGTGCTTGCGCAGCTGCTTGACCAGCCCGACCACCGCGCGGTCGGCCTGGAACTGGGCGAAGGAAGCCTCCAGCATGTTGCGGCTGCGCTGGCGGCCGACCTGGCCGACCAGGTTGACCGCCATGTTGTAGGAGGGCTGGAAGCTGGAGTTGAGCGGATAGGTGCGGGTGCCCGCCAGGCTGGCCACCGACTCGGGATCGGTCCCGGCCTGCCAGACGACGACCGCGTGCCCCTCGACGTCGATGCCGCGGCGCCCGGCGCGCCCGGTGAGCTGGGTGTACTCGCCCGGGGTGAGCGCGGCGTGGGTCTCGCCGTTCCACTTGTCGAGTTTCTCGATCACCGTGGTGCGCGCGGGCATGTTGATACCCAGGGCCAGTGTCTCGGTGGCGAAGACCGCCCGGATGAGCCCCTTGGAGAACAGGTGCTCCACGATCTCCTTGAAGGTGGGCAGCATCCCGGCGTGGTGCGCGGAGATGCCAGCCTCCAGGGCGCGCAGCCAGGAGTCGAAGCCGAGCACGGTCAGGTCCGCGCGCGGGATGTCCGCGCAGCGGGATTCGGCGTACTCGCGGATGTAGTCGGCCTCGTCTGGGGTGGTGAGCACCAGTCCGGAGGCCACGCACTGGCGGACAGCGTCATCGCAGCCGGCGCGGCTGAAGATGAAGGTGATCGCCGGGAGCAGCCCCTCGGCGTCCAGCTCCTCGATGATCATCGGCCGCGTGGGCGGGGCGAAGCGGGTGCGTGGGCGCACGTTGCCACGGGCCCGGCTCTGCGGGTGGCGGCGCCGGTTGGCCAGCTGGGTGGTGCGCGAGTCGTCCTCGGCAGTGCGGGTCAGGTAGGGGTTGATGAGCAGCTTACGGCCGCCCACCTGAATTTCTCGCGGGCGCTGCTGCTGGGAGCGGCGCCGTTCGCGCTTGCGTTTGGCACGGCCGCCGCGCTCCTCCTCGTCGTCCTCACCGCCGGAGGCGGTCTCCTCGGGCTGCTCGTCGACGAACAGGTCGTGCAGGCGCTTGCCCACCATCACGTGCTGCCACAGCGGCACAGGACGCTTCTCGTCGACGATCACGGTGGTGTCGCCGCGCACCTGCTGGAGCCACTCGCCGAACTCCTCGGCGTTGCTGACCGTGGCGGACAACGCGACCATGCGCACCGACTCCGGCAGGTGGATGATCACCTCCTCCCAGACCGCGCCGCGGAAGCGGTCGGCGAGGTAGTGCACCTCGTCCATGACCACGTAGGCCAGCCCGCCGAGGGTGGAGGATCCCTCGTAGAGCATGTTGCGCAGGACCTCGGTGGTCATCACGACCACGGGTGCCTCACCGTTGACGCTGTTGTCGCCGGTGAGCAGACCGACCTGGTCAGCGCCGTAGCGCTTGACCAGGTCGTTGTACTTCTGGTTGGACAGGGCCTTGATCGGCGTGGTGTAGAAGCACTTGGTGCCCTCGGCCAGGGCCAGGTGCACGGCGAACTCGCCGACCACGGTCTTGCCGGAGCCGGTCGGCGCGGCGACCAGCACCCCGTGTCCGCCCTCCAGGGCCTTGCAGGCCCTGATCTGGAAGGGGTCGAACTCGAACCCGTAGAGCCCCTGGAAGGCCTCGATCGCGGCGCTGGAGGCGCTCTGGCGCCGACGGAAGGCGGCGTAACGCTCGGAGTGACTACTCATAGGGCTCCCAGCCTATGAGGTCAGCTCCAGCATCTCGACCGCCTTGGGTACCACCTCGCACACCAGTCGCGGGGGACCCGTGCGTTCCCCGTCGGCGTAGGCGGTCCCGGCGTCGCCGCGGATGGTGACGACGCGCCCGCGTTCGAAGACGACCTCGTCCAGGCCCAAGTGGCTGCCGTTGAAGACCCGGGGGAACATGCGCAGGAAGCGGCCGATGGGACCCTCCTTGACGAAGACCACGTCCAGGAGGCCGTCGTCGGGGACGGCTTCGGCGCACACGTGCATGCCGCCGCCGTAGGCGCTGGTGTTGCCGACGGCCACGAGCATGCCGGGTTCGGCGATGCGGCGGTCGTCGATGTCGATCTCGAAGTCGATGGGCTGGAAGGAGCGCAGTTCGGCGATCAGTCCGACCAGGTATCCGGCGCGGCCGATGCTGAAGCGGAAGTTGTTGAACCGCTCGTTGACTCGGGCATCGAAGCCGCAGGCCAGGACGCTCATGTAGTAGCGCTGGGAGCCGTCGGCCATGGTCAGGCGGACCACGTCGCTGGGGCGGGTGCGCCCGGCGAGGATCGCCTGGGCGGTCGTGTGGGCCGAGCCGCGGGGGACTCCGAAGGCACGGGCCACGTCGTTGCCGCTGCCCGCCGGGACCACGGCCAGGGGCACCCCGGTACCCACTACACCCTGGAGGGCCTGGTGGACCAGGCCGTCGCCACCGACGGCGACCAGGGCATCAGGGCGGTCGGCGGCAGCCAGACGGGCCAGGCGGCGGCTGTCCGCGGCGGAGCGTCCGGTGTAGACGTGCACGCGGGCGCCTGCGTCGCGCAGGGCTTCCTTCAGGCGCACCGCGATGACGGCGGCGCGGCGTCGGCCGGAGGCCGGGTTGACCAGAAGGGCGATATGAGGGGGCATGTACCGGTCCTTACCTACCCGGAGCCGGGGTCGAGCCGTTCGGATCCGGGACCAGTGGGGTGTACGGGTCGGGTGAGGGCCCGTACACCCGCGCGCCCGGGTGCGGGCGAGCCGCTTCAGTCGTCCTCGGTCGCGGACTTGCGCTCGGCCTCCTCACGCTGGCGGCGATGGTACTCCTCCATGACCTCCGGCGTGTTCAGCGGGGAGGGCACCCAGGTCGCCTCGACCTCGGTCTCGCCGCGCTGGATCTTGATCTCCTCCTCGGTGAGGTACTCCTCCGGGATGTCGAACTCGCCGTCGCGAGCACCCAGGACGAACGCCTCCCACTCCTGGGGGGTGAAGAAGAGCGTGCCCTTCTCCGGGGACTTGCCGTCGCGCACCGCGCGGAAGCCGTCGTCGAACTCGGCGACCTCGACGATCGCCTCGGAGTCCGGGTTGGACAGGGAGGAGCGCATCCACACGGCGTGCGTGGTGTCGTGCCACTTCTCGTTGCCCATGGCCTCGGGCGGCAGTTCCTTCTTGGTCTCGGTCTGCTCGCTCATCTTCACTTCCTAGTCCGGGAGATCGGTGGAGGAGGGCCGGACGGATGGTTCAGCGGTGTGTTCGGCGGAGTTCCCGACTGAGGGTTCGGTCGCCGAAGGACCGTCTCCGGGGCCTTCCCCAGCCGAACCCTAGCGTGTCGCCGAAGGTGTTCAGGAGCGCTTGGTCGATTCGCCCTCGGAGTCGGATTCCTCCAGCGAGGAGGGGGTGTAGTCGAGGTCGGAGGGTTGGTCGTCCAGGTCGGAGATCTGGTCGTCGTCCAGGTCGCCGGCGGGGTCCTTGCGCTTCCTGCGGCGGTCGTTGAGGAAGCAGAACAGTTCGGCGATCTCGAAGAGGACCACGAGGGGGACGGCCAGGGCGAGCATGGAGACGGGCTCGGCCGGGGTGAGGACCGCCGCGACCAGGAAGGCGCAGAAGATGATGACGCGGCGCCACTTGGCGATGGCCTCGTGGGAGAGGATGCCGGCGATGTTGAGCAGGACCACCAGCAGCGGCATGACGAAGCCGATGCCGAACATGCCCATCATGATGAGCATGTAGCTGAGGTACTCGCCGATGGTCAGGTACGGGTCCGCTTCCTCGGGCAGGAAACCGAAGAGCATCTGGAGGGCGAGCGCGGTGATCGTGTACGCCAGGGCTGCGCCGCAGATGAAGAGGATCCCGGCCAGCGGGGCGAAGATGTAGGCGTACTTCTTCTCGCTCTTGTGCAGTGCGGGGGCCACGAAGGCCCACAACTGGTAGAGCCAGAGGGGGGCGGTGACCATGGCTCCGGCGAACAGCCAGATCTTGAAGGCCACGAAGAAGGCGTCGAAGGGGCCGGTGACGATGAGGGAGCAGCCGCCGTCCTCGACCACCTGGGAGGCGGGCAGGGAGCAGTAGGGCCGGCTGAGGAAGTCCCAGATCTGGTCGTAGAAGACGAAGCCGACCACGGCCCCCAGGCCGAGGATGAGCAGCACCTTGGCCAACCTGTTGCGCAGCTCGCGCAGGTGGTCCATGAGCGGCATCCGGGCGTCCGGGTTCGCCGTTCGACGTGGGGACCTCATCGTGCGGTCACTCTCTTCTCATCCGCTCTCGTCCGGGCCCGGGCCGACGGCGCGAGGCGCCCCTGAGGACGGCCCCGCCGAAAACAGCCGTCCGGCGCGGCACCGGAGGGTACCGCGCCAGTCCACCGGCCAGAACCAGGCGACTACCAGTCAGCTACGTGGCTCTACTTGTTGTAGGTCTGGTTGGTGGGCTCACCGGACTCGTTGACGATGCGCTGGCCGGGCGGCAGCTGCGGGTAGCTCTGCTGCTGCGCCTGCTGGTTGTCGGCCTGGGGCTGGCTCGGCTGCGCGGCCTGCTGCTGGGGCTGCTGCGGCTGCTGGGCCTGGGGCTCGCCCTCGCCCTTGGTCTCGTTGTCGTCGTCGACCAGGCCCTTGCTCTCGGCCTTGAGGATGCGCGCGCTGCGCCCCAGGGAACGGGCCAGGTCCGGGAGCTTCTTGGCTCCGAACAGCAAGATGGCCAGGATCACCAGGATGGCGATCGTAGGTCCGTTGAACGGTCCCATGGTTCTACCTCTCTACGGGGCGCGACCAAGCGCCTCTGATGGTACGCGCATTCATCCGCGGGACCGTCATGTCCCAGCACCGCCACGGCGGATGCGCTCACGCAGGTCAGCGCTGCTCGCCTGATACCCGCCCGCCGCCCGTGTCACCTCTTCGGACAGCACGGAGGCCTCGCGGCGCGCTCTCACGACGAGGGCGCCGACGAAGTACGCTCCGATACAAAACGCACCGAAAAGGACAGCGAGGGCGATCACGCTTTCACCATATCCCTTTCGGGATGACCTACACCCCACCCCCCGGTGAACAGGTAAGCCTCACTCCGGCGACGAAGTGGTCTCGACCAATTTTCCGGAGGTTTGCCCTGTGCCGTAGTGGTTGAGCGCTCGCTGGGCCTCGGCCCGGACGTCCTTGGCCAGTCCCTCCGGAGACACCAGGCGCCCCTCCCGCCCCAGAGCCAGGGCGAGCCTGGCCACCCACGCCGGAGCGGGGGTGCGCAGGGTCGCCCGCACCCCGCCACCCGGGAGCTCCGCCGTCGACTCGCACACGTAGTCCTCGGTGACCCAGCGCGCGGAGGGCTCCAGGAGCAGGGTCACCAGGGCGTCGCGCTCGGAGCGCTGGAGCACCCCGGCGGACAGATCGCGGCGGGCCACCCCCTCGGGCACCTCGGCGGCGAAGGGCAGCACGGTCAGTTCCAAGACCCGGTCCAGGCGGAACAGCCGCACGTCCTCACGCAGGTGGCAGTACCCCTCGAGGAAGGTCTGGCCGTCCTGGACCACCAGGCCCATGGGGTCCACGTCGCGCTCGGTCACCTGGTCCAGGTACCCGGACAGGTAGCGCAGGTGCAGGCGCTGCCCGGCGCCCAGGGCGTCGGCGCAGCGCTGCTGGGTCTGAGCCACCTGCTCGTCCACCTCGACCCGCACCTGCACCGCGTCGGCCAGGTCGCTCACGGCACCGCCGGCGGCGGTGCGCAGCTTCTCCCCCACTCGCTTGAGAGCACCGCCCTCCACGCCCTGCGCCTCGGGCAGCGCCTCCAGCAGGGACAGACCCACGACCAGGCTGGCCGCCTCGTCCGCGGTCAGCCGGAGCGGCTGGGCCAGGGTGTCGGCGTTGGCGATGATGATCTCGCCGGTCTCCTTGGCCGCGTCCAGGTCCACGTCGATCAGGTCGCCGGGGGTGTAGCCGGGCAGGCCGCACATCCACAGCAGGCTCAGGTCCGAGACCACCTGCTTCTCGCTGAGTCCGAAGTGCCGGGCCACCTCGGGCACCCGCACGTCGCGGCCGAGCGCGTAGGGGACCAGCATGAGGAGTCGGCGCAGCTGGTCGGCGGAACGGGGCCCGCGAGCGGGGGTGTCCTCACCCTCCTGCTCCCCCGCGGCCTCCGCGTTCTCCACGGTGTCGGCGCTCTCGACCACCCCGGTCAGGTGCTCGACCATCGCCGCCCGGGCCTGCTCGGGCTCCACCACCACCGCGCGCGAACCGTACGCGGCCACCTGCCGCACCAGCCCACTCGTGCTGGTGTAGGGCAGGGTGAGCGTGTCCCAACCGGCGCCGGTGCTGTCCCGCTCCCCCGGGACCACGCGCAGCGCGCGGCGGCGCAGGGCGTGCGCGGAGTCGGTGCGCACCCGCAGGGTCGCGGTCCGCTCGGGCACGGCGCTGTGCCGGGAGGCGACCGAACGCAGGTCCACACCCTCGGGCACGACCACGTCCGATCCGGTGCGCACCACAGTCACCCCGCCCCGAATCCGGCCGAGGCGGAACACCCGGCGGGCGTCGCGCAGCCGGTCGTGGCCGACCACGTACCAGTGCCCCTGCAGGTTGACGATGCCCCAGGGCTCGATCTCCCGGCGCTGGGCCCGGCTCTGCCCGGGCTTGCGGTAGTCGAAGGAGATCGGGCGGCGGTCGCGGATCGCCTGCCAGACGGGGCCGAAGGCGGGTTCGTCAGTGCGCATCGCCGGGGTCAACCCGGGGGCGGCCTCGGTGTCCACCGGTACCCCGGCCGAGCGGAGCTTGAACAGGGCGTTAGCGGCGGCCTCGCCCAGGGAGGCATGCCGCCAGGCGCGGGCGGCCAGACCCAGCACGACGGCCTCGTCGGGTAGGAGCTCGATCTCGGGCAGCTCGTAGTCCGAGCGGGAGATCCGGTAGCCTTCCTCGCCGCTGAAGGCGTCTCCGGTACCGACCTGGATGGGGATGCCGCTGTCGCGCAGCTCCCGCTTGTCCCGCTCGAACATGCGCTTGAAAGCCGACTCGGTGTCGGCCTCGGCGTAGCCGTGGACGGTCGCGCGGATCTCCTGCGCAGTCAGGTGGCGCCGGGTGGACAACAGGCAGATGACCAGGTTCAGCTGCCGTTCGGTCTTCCTGCGCGACATCGTCCGCACTCCTCTTACCCGCTGTGTTGCCCGCTGTGGTGGGGTCACCGTTTGGTGGTTGGACCGGGCGGGGCCGCGAGGGCGCGTCCTCCCACCTTCGGTTCAGCTCCGACGGTACCGTGCCCAGCATGATCCGGTGGCGCCGTGGTGAAGTCCGTCAGGTCCTGCCCTCCTGGCCCGGGGTCCGTCTGTGCGCGGTCTCGGTACCCGCTGACGGGGAAAGCACAGGAGAAGGCACGGGAGAAGGTACCGGCAAAAGCTCCGAGGCGTCGGTGACCTGCCGTGCGCTGGCCTACACGGACCTGGTCGGCACCCCCGAGGTCGGCGACACCGTCCTGCTCAACACCGGGGCGCTGGACCTGGGGCTGGGCACCGGCGGATACGCCCTGGTGGTGGCCCTCCCCGACCGGCTTCCCGTGGACCGCGAAGGCCCCGGACACCTGGTCAAGGCCCGCTACACCCCGCTCCAGGCCACCGTTCAGGGCGCGGACGAGCAGGGATCGCCGCACCACGAGGCGCTGCGCACGGCCGACGGAATCGGCGGGATGCCGGTGGTCGTAGCCGACCTGCACTCCGCGCTGCCCGCCGTGCTGGCGGGGGTGCGCGCCGAACGCCCCGGCACCCGGGTGGTCAACGTGATGCTGGACGGCGGAGCGCTGCCCGCCGCGTTCTCGCGGATCGTGGGGGCGCTGCGCGAGGACGGTCTGCTCGCCGGGTGTGTGACGACGGGACAGGCTTTCGGCGGCGACCTGGAGGCGGTCACCGTGCATTCGGGGCTGCTGGCCGCCCGGCACGTACTGGGGGCACAGATCGCGGTGGTGTGCCAGGGGCCGGGCAACCTGGGTACCGGCACCCCGTGGGGGTTCTCCGGGGTGGCCTGCGGCGAGGCGATCAACGCCGTGGCTGTCCTGGGCGGGCGGCCGGTGGCCAGCCTGCGGATCAGTGAGGCGGACGCGCGCAGTCGGCACCGGGGAGTGTCACACCACAGCCTGACCGCCTACGGGCGGGTGGCTCTGGCCCCGGCGGACGTGGTGGTGCCCAGCCTGCCCGGTTTCTTCGGTGAGCGCGTTCGCGACCAGGCCTGGCACCTGGGCGAGCGGCACACGCTCGTGGAGGTGTCGGTGCAGGGCCTGGAGGACGAGGTGCGGGCGCTGCCGGTGAAGGTGTCCACGATGGGGCGCGGGTTGGAGGAGGACCGGGCGGCCTTCCTGAGCGCGGCCGCGGCCGGGCGGCACGCCGCCACCCTCATCGACGGTTGAGGCCGCTGCGGGTGTTGAACTGGCTGTCGAGCTGGTCGCCGTGTCGGCCGCCGAGCCCGTCGTCGAACCGGTCGTCGAGCCCGTCATCGATCCGGGCGGCGGGGCGACGGTGTTCGGCGTCGCCGTTGCCGGGGACCGGGGTGCGGCGGGTCGCGGCGAGCATGTGCTCGGAGGGTGCGTCGAAGTAGCGTCCCGGCCGGAACATGGCCAGGGATGTCGGGTCGGCGAGCACACCTTCGTCCACGCGCACCGCTTCGGGCACGAACACGCTGCCGTCCCCGCAGGTGACGCCCCACTCGCGGCCGGGCCCGGCGGAGACGATCTGGCCCGAGTCGCCGCCCACGACCTCCTCGGACAGGCTGCCCCTGCACAGGGTGATCCGGGCCCCGCCGAACATCGCGAAGGCCCCGGGGTAGGGGGCGGCCAGGGCGCGCACCATCCGGTCCACGTCCCGTCCGGCCGCGGTCAGGTCCAGGCGTCCGTCGCTGGGGCGGCGGCGCGGCCAGACCGAGACGTGGCCGGTCTGCGGGCGGCGGGGGGCGCGTTCCTCCAGGAGCGCGTCCAGGTTGCGTACGAGCAACTCAGACTGCAGGTGTGCGGCCCGCTCGTACAGGCCGGTGGCGGTGACGTCGGTGGCCAGGTCGAACCAGATGCGGTCCACGATGTCGCCCGCGTCGGCCTCGCGTTCGAGGTGGAAGAGGGTGACGGCGCTGGAGCGCATGTCGCGCAGGATCGTCCAGGGGATAGGTGCGCGGCCGCGGCCGACCGGCAGTGGGGAGGGGTGCAGGCCCACCCCGCCCAGGGGAAGGGAGGACAGGACCTGCTCGTGGACCAGCTGTGACCAGCCCGCGACCACCATGAGGTCGATCCGGTGCGCGCTCAGGGCGTCGCGCACCTCGTCGGTGTTGATGTCGGCGGCTCTGAGGTGGGGCAGGTCATGACGGCGGGTGATCTCCTCGAAGTCCACGTAGCCGGAGCGGTGCGCCAGTTCGGCCGGGTAGGAGACCACCAGGTGGGGCGGACGGCCCTGGGCGCAGAGCTCCTCCAGCGCCGGAACCCCCAGACGCAGACCCGACACGTAGCAGTACCGCCGCTGGTCTGGCATGGTTCCCCCTCGCCCAATGCTCACCCTGGGTGACTGACTCTACGCATCCGGCCCCGCTCCTGCGCGCAGGTCCGGGCCCGTCTGCGTGTCAGGGCTGTACCAGGGCCCTGCGGTAGTCGGTGGGGGTCGTTCCGCGCAGGCGTTTGAAGGCGACGCTCAGCGCGAAGGCGCTGGAGTAGCCCACACGGTGGGCGATGGTCTCGACGGTCGTCTCGCCCTCGCGCAGGTGTTCGACAGCGCGGGTGATGCGCCATTCGGTCAGGTAGGCCATCGGCGGTTCGCCGACGAGCGTGTGAAAGCGCCGGGCCAGTGCGGCGCGCGAGACCCCGCAGCGTTCGGCCAGGGAGGCCACAGTCCAGGGCTGCGCGGGCCGCTCGTGCATCAGGCGTAGCGCACTGCCCACGACCGGGTCGGCCATCGCGGGGTACCAGGAGGGCGCACGGGTTTCGGGGCGGTCGAACCAGTGCCGCAGGGCGCAGATCAGCACCAGGTCCAGGAGGCGGTCGAGGACGACCTGCTGGCCGGACCGTTCCTTGAGGGTCTCCTCCACCACCAGGTCCATCGCGGCGCACCGGTATTCGGTGGCCGGGACGACGAACGCGCAGGGCAGGACCGAGAGCAGGCGTCGGCTGATCTCCCCCGCCACGTCGTAGGAGCCGCTGAGCAGGAGGTCAGGGCCGTCCGGACTGACTCCGCACACCCGCAGGCCCAGGGCGAGCTCGGCGCGGACCGGGGTGCCGTCGGGGGTGGTGCACACGTCTGCCGCGCTGATCACGTACTGCGGCACGGTGTCGGGGTGGCCGGCCACGGTGTGCGGACCGGGGGCCTGCACGATCGCGATGTCGCCGGTGTTCAGCCGCAGCGGTCCGCCGCCCTCCGGAAGCAGCCAGCCGCTCCCCCGGACCATGGTGACCACCGTCAAAGCCGTGGAGTGGGAGAAGAGCAGCAACCAGGGTGGGCTCAACAGAGTCTGGCTGAACGGGGAACCGCGTGCCCTGACCCCGTCGAGAAAATCCGCCAGAGCGTCCATCACTTCAACGTAGACGATCGAACATCAAAGTGAGCCTTGCAACCATGGAGAGTCTCATACGCCGGGTGTTGACTCCAGGTCATGACTCAAAACACCACTACTGGCCCCGACCCTGATCCCGGTTCCGGCCCTGAAAAGGGCACCGTGGAACCGTCCGCCGCCTCGACACACGACAGCCGGCCGCCGCGGGCCGGAGCACGGGAGTGGATCGGGTTGGCAGTGCTGGCACTGCCCACCACACTCCTAACGCTGGACATCACAGTGCTCAACCTGGCAGTCCCACACCTGAGCGCCGATCTGGAGCCGAGCGGCACCCAGATGCTGTGGATCATCGACGCCTACGGTTTCATGATCGCGGCGTTCCTGGTCACCATGGGTTCCCTGGGCGACCGGATCGGCCGCAGGCGGCTGCTGATGATCGGCGCCGCGGGTTTCGCCGCGGCCTCCCTGGCGGCGGCCTACGCGACCAGCCCCGCAATGCTCATCACGGCCCGGGCGGCCCTGGGCATCGCCGGGGCGACCCTGATGCCCTCCACCCTGGCCCTGATCAGCAACATGTTCCGCGACCCCGCCCAGCGGGGCACCGCCATCGGGGTCTGGGCGACCTGTTTCTCGGTGGGGGCCGCCTCCGGTCCGCTCGTGGGCGGTCTGCTGCTGGAGTACTTCTGGTGGGGTTCGGTGTTCCTGATGGGGGTGCCGGTGATGGTGCTCCTGCTAGTCACCGCCCCGTTCCTGCTGCCCGAGTACCGAGACCCCGGTTCAGGTCGACCGGATCTGACCAGCGTGCTGCTGTCGCTGGCCGCGATCCTGCTGTTCGTCTACGGGATCAAGGAGCTCGCCGCCTATGGGTTGCGCACGGAGTACCTGGCCGCGCTCGCGGGCGGTCTGCTGCTGGGAGTGGTGTTCGTCCGCAGACAGCGGCAGCTGGCCGATCCCCTGCTCGACCTGCGACTTTTCGCCGACCGCGCCTTCGCGGTGGCGCTGACCGTACTGCTGCTGGGGCTGGCCACGCTGGGCGGTCTGTACCTGCTGGTCTCCCAGTACCTGCAATCCGTGCAGGGGCTGTCACCCTTCCAGGCCGGGCTGTGGCTGCTCCCCTCCGCCCTGGGCACCGTGGTCTCCTCTCTGACCGCACCGGCCCTGGCCCGCCGATTCGGACCCGCGAACGTGCTGGGGACCGCCATGGTGCTGTCCGCGGTGGGCTGTGTCCTGCTGGCCCAGGCCCCGCACGTCGGTCTGCTCGCGGCCATGGCGGGTTTCACGCTTTTCTACGTCGGCACCGGACCGCTAACGGTGCTCGCCACCGACCTGGTGGTGGGGTCTGCTCCGGCTGAGAAGGCGGGGGCTGCCTCGTCCCTTTCGGAAACCAGCATGGAGATCGGCTTCGCGTCGGGGGTCGCCCTCCTGGGCAGCCTGGGCGCCGTGCTGTACAGGGCGGAGCTGGCCCGGGAGGCACCCTCGGGCATACCGGCCGGGGCGCTGGAATCGGCTTCCGCGTCGATCCCGGCCGCCGCAGCGGAAGCGGAGCGCCTGCCCCCGGATATCGGTGGGGCACTCCTGGAGGCGGCGCAGCTCGGCTTCACCGACGGCGTGGTGGGAGCAGCCTGGGTGAGCGCTGTCGTCACGGCCGTGCTCGGCGTCCTGTCGTTCACGGTGTTGCGGAAAGTGCCCTCCGGACAGCCGGTGCGCACCGACGCCGGCAACCGCGACCGTCCTTGACGGGACCGGTGGCGGTGGGGTCGTCGGCCTCAGCGGCCGACCCGGTCCCGGGCGGCCTCCAGCACCAGGCTGCCCGGGGCGGTCCGCTCCCCGCGCGCGCACTCCGCCGCGTAACGCTCGCCCACCAGTTCACGGTAGCGCGACCCACTACGGCGACGGTGCCACGGGCTACACCGACTACCCGACGCTCGACGGCTGACCTGCCCGCCTCCGGGCAGCGGACACGAACATCGCCCCCGCCGCGCTCTCAGGCGCGGCGGGGGCGATCAGCTGTTCAAGCGGGGACGCTACTCCGAGTCCTCCTCGGACTCGTCAGATTCCTCGTCCGCGTCCTCGTCGCCCTCCGAAGCCTCTTCTTCGGCCCCTTCACCCTCGGCGTCCTCCTCGGACTCCTCCGGCTCGGGCGGCGGCGCGTTGTCGAAGGCGCCCAGCACGTCGACCACGAAGACCAGCGTGCCCGAAGGGGCACCCATCGCTTCCTCGTCGGACTCGCCGTAGGCCATGTCACCGGGCACGATGAGCATCAGGCGGTCGCCGACGTTCTGGCCGACGATGCCCTCGTCCCAGCCCTGGATGACGGCCCCGCCACCGATGGTGGTGTCGAAGGGGATACCGCCCTGGTTCCACGAGGAGTCGAACACCTCGTGGTTGCCGTCCTCGTCGGCCTCCCAGCGCACGCCCGTGTACTGGACGATGATCTGCTGGCCCTCCTCGACCTCGGCGCCGCCGCCCTCGATCAGCGGCACCACCTCGAGCTCGTCGGGGGCATCCTCGTCGGGGATCTCGATCTCGGGCTGGCTGCGGCCGTCCTGCGTCACCGTGGGCAGGTCGCCGCCGCCGTCGTTGGTCTGCTCGCCCGGCACCACGGCACCCTGGCTGAAGCGGTCGATCATGTCGATGATCAGGACACTGCCGCCCTCAGGCAGCTCCTGGCCCGCCGCCTCGGCCTGCGCTTCCTCCTCCGGGGTCAGGTCCAGCGGGGGGAAGTAGTAGACCACACGGCTGCCCAGGGGCTGACTGACCATGGCGTCGGTGATGTAGTCCTCCATCTGATCCATGCGGATCAGATCCGGAGCACCCGTCTCGTAACTGGACTGGCCCTCGACCGCCTCACCCTCGCCGGGCCCCGTCCACTGGTACTGGGCGACGTTGGCGATGACCAGGTCGTCCGCGCCGACCAGCGCGTCCTCACCGGACCCCTTGCTGACCACACCGGTGATCTCCTCGTCCGGCGGCTCGGTGTCGGGGAAGGTGATCTCGGGTTCCTCACCGACGTCTCCGGTGATTTCGGGCAGCCGGGAGTCGAGCGCGTCGTCGTTCATCCGCAGGAAGGCGGGTGTACGCCACTCCTCCGGGATCGATGCGCAGCTGGAGACCACCAAGGTAACGGCGGTCAGTGGCACCGCGAGGGCGGCAACACGTCGGTGCATGGGTCACAACCTCTGATTTCCGGCTCAGGACAGGGTCACACTACCGAACAGTCGGAGTGCGGCCAGCCCCTGGGAGATTCCGATCTCGGTTTTCGGCCCATGGGAACACAGATCACGAGCTTTCCGAAAGCCAGGGCCCCGCGGGGAGCCGTCTCCGGCCGTCCCACGGGGCCCGCGCGCACGGGTCGTGCGCTCACACAACGCTCACACCGGATTCACACCCGCATGCTCACATCCCGGCGATCAGCTTCTCCACCCGCTCGTCCACGGACTTGAACGGGTCCTTGCACAGCACGGTGCGCTGCGCCTGGTCGTTGAGCTTGAGGTGCACCCAGTCGACGGTGAAGTCGCGCCGCTGTTCCTGGGCGCGGCGGATGAACTCACCGCGCAGCCGTGCCCGGGTGGTCTGCGGGGGCACCGACTTGGACTCGAAGATCTTCAGGTCCCCCACCACCCGGTCCATCTGCCCGCGCTTTTGCATCAGGTAGAACAGCCCGCGGTCGCGGTGGATGTCGTGGTAGGTCAGGTCGAGCTGGGCCACCCTCGGGGAGGACAGCGACAGGTCGTGCTTGTCCCGGTAGCGCTCCAGCAGCATGTACTTGGCGACCCAGTCGATCTCGCGCTGGACCGTCTCCAGGTTCTGGGTCTCCACCGCCTCCAGGGTGCGCTGCCACAGGTCCAGGACGCGCTTGCCCACCGCGTCGGTCCCGTGCCGGTCCACGTAGCTCTGCACCTTCTCCAGGTACTCGCGCTGGATCTCCAGCGCGCTGGCCTCGCGACCGTTGGCCAGGCGCACCTTGCGGCGGCCGGTCATGTCGTGGCTGACCTCGCGGATCGCCCGGATGGGGTTCTCCAGCGTGTAGTCGCGCATGACCACCCCGGCCTCGATCATCCGCAGCACGAGGTCGGTCGAGCCCAGCTTGAGGAGGGTGGTGGTCTCGCTCATGTTGGAGTCGCCCACGATGACGTGCAGGCGCCGGAACCGCTCGGCGTCGGCGTGGGGTTCGTCGCGGGTGTTGATGATGGGACGGGATCGGGTGGTCGCGGAGGAGACACCCTCCCAGATGTGCTCGGCGCGCTGGCTGACGCAGAACAGCGCTCCCCGGGGGGTCTGCAGCACCTTTCCGGCCCCGCAGATGATCTGCCGGGTGACCAGGAAGGGGATCAGGACGTCGGCGAGGCGGCCGAACTCCCCATGTCTGCCGACGAGGTAGTTCTCGTGGCAGCCGTAGGAGTTGCCCGCCGAGTCGGTGTTGTTCTTGAACAGGTAGATGTCCCCGGCGATGCCCTCCTCGTGCAGGCGCTGCTCGGCGTCGACCTGCAGCCCCTCCAGGATGCGCTCACCGGCCTTGTCGTGGGCCACCAGGTCCACGAGGCTGTCGCATTCGGGGGTGGCGTACTCGGGGTGGCTGCCCACGTCCAGGTACAGGCGGGCGCCGTTGCGCAGGAACACGTTGCTGCTGCGCCCCCAGGAGACCACCCTCCGGAACAGGTACCGGGCGACCTCGTCCGGAGACAGGCGGCGCTGCCCCCGGAAGGTACACGTGACCCCGTACTCGTTCTCCAGCCCGAAGATCCGTCGTTCCACGCGGCCTCACCAACTTCCCGTCTGGTG
Source organism: Nocardiopsis valliformis DSM 45023 (assembly GCF_000340985.1). Lineage (NCBI taxonomy): Bacteria > Bacillati > Actinomycetota > Actinomycetes > Streptosporangiales > Nocardiopsidaceae > Nocardiopsis > Nocardiopsis valliformis. The sequence continues at coordinate 63,676 of NZ_ANAZ01000028.1, read as the reverse complement.
CGGACGACGGGGCCGCGTCGCCCACACCCGCCCGGCCCCGGTGCGGCGCCCGTGTGGCGCCGCACCACCTCTTCGATCTCAGATCACTTGTCGGCCTCGTCCGCGTCGCCGGTCCCGTTGCCGCCTCCGCTGTCGGAGGCGGTCTCGGCGGCGGTTGCGGCTGTGCCCCGCTTGCCCTCCTCGATGAGGGAGGTCAGGCGGCTGCCGTGGATGCGGCGGAACTTGCGGTGCTGCCTGGACCGCTCCAGGATGGCGACCTCCAGGTTGCCGGCCTCCAGTTCGCGCTCCTCACCGTTCTCGTGGGCCAGGGCGTGGGTGGCCGCGTTCAGCGCCGCGCTGAGCGGGGCGTCGGCGGCGAACCGGTCCTTGAGCTGACTGGACACGTGCTCCGAGGAGCCGCCCACCGCGACGAAGCCCTGTTCGTCGACGATGGACCCGTCGAAGGTGATGCGGTAGATCTCGTCATCGGCCGCGGTGTCGCCGACCTCGGCGACGACGATCTCGACCTCCCAGGGCTTGAGGCTCTCACTGAAGACGGTGCCCAGGGTCTGGGCGTAGATGTTGGCGAGCTGACGGCCGCTGACGTCGCGGCGGTCGAACTGGTACCCGCGTACGTCGGCGAAACGGACGCCCATCAGGCGTAGGTTCTCGAACTCGGGGTAGCGGCCGACCGCCGCGAACCCGATGCGGTCGTAGAGCTCGCTGATCTTGTGCAGTGTGCGGGACATGTTGTCCGCCACCAGCAGGATTCCGCCCTCGTACTGCAGAACGACGGCGCTGCGGCCGCGCGCGATGCCCTTGCGCGCGTAGTCCGCCTTGTCCTTCATCTGCTGTTCGGGGGCGACGTAGAACGGCATCGACACCGCGGATCGTTTCCTTACCTAGTAGGGAGAAGTCTGGGTGGGGGCAGTGGCCGCCGCAGCTCAGCTGTGTCAGCTCAGCCGTGTCAGCTCAATCGGGCCTTGGGACCATCCGGATCGGCGGCGCGCCCCTCGACCACCTCCGTGGCCAGGCGGGCGACCTCATCGGTGGAGATCCGCCGGTGGCCGTCCTCGGTGATGACGTCGACCAGGGGGAAGATCTTGCGGTGCAGGTCAGGACCGCCGGTGGCGGAGTCGTCGTCGGCGGCGTCGTAGAGCGCCTCCAGCGCGACCCTGATCGCCGTGGTCTCGTCCAGGTCGTCGCGGTAGAGCTTCTTGACGGAGCCCCTGGCGTAGACCGAGCCGGAACCGACGGAGTAGTAGCGGTGCTCCTCGTAGCGGCCGCCCACAGCGTCGTAGCTGAACACCCGTCCCTGTTCGGTGTTCTCGTCGAAGCCGACCAGCAGGGGGATCACGACGAAGCCCTGCATGGCCATGCCGAGATTGCCGCGCACCATCTGGGCGAGCTTGTTCGCCTTACCCTCGAGGGACAGGGAGCGCCCCTCCAGCTTCTCGTAGTGTTCGAGCTCGACCTGGTAGAGCTTGGCCAGCTCGATGCCGATCCCAGCCGAACCGGCGATGGCCACCGCGGAGAACTCGTCCGTGCGGAAGAGCTTGTCCATGTCCCGGTTGGCGATGACGTTGCCCTGGGTGGCGCGCCGGTCACCGGCCAGCAGGACACCGCCGGGGAAGGTCAGGGCGACGATGGTCGTCGCGTCCGGGGTGAGGTGCTCGGCCTTGACCGCGCCACCCGATCCCAGGTGCTGGCCGGGCAGCAGGTCGGGCTTGACCTCCCGAAGAAACTCGGTGAAGGACGAGGTCCCCGCACTCATGAAAGCGGCCGACATCCGTCCGCCCTCGAAACCTTCGAACACGCGACTCCCTCCGCTCGCGCCCCACCCCGTCTTGGGGGCGGGTGGGGCGCCTGTCGTCCGTCTGTCTGTAGTCTGACGGCCGGCAAGATGGCACCGGCCGATGAGCTTGACCCTAAACCCGTGCGCACCGAGGCCGCTGGTGCCCGGGTGCGCTGTCAGCGAACCCGACGGTCACTGACCGCCCTTCTGCACGAACTGGCGCACGAAGTCCTCGGCGTTGCTCTCCAGCACGTCGTCGATCTCGTCCAGGATGTCGTCGACGTCCTCGTCGAGCTTCTCGTTGCGCTCCTGGGCCTCAGCCGAGGCCTCGGTCTCCTCGACCTCCTCGTCACGACGTGACGAGTGCTTCTGGCCGCCGTTGTCGTTCGCCATATGTTGCTACCTCCCGTTCGGGGCTCTCGCCCTTATCTTGGCCCAACGGCACCCGGCTCAACCGTGTTCCTCAGGCCCGATACCCGCTAGTTACCTCGAAATCGTCCCGAGCGCGCGCACGCGGAGTGACACCGGACGCGGATCGGGCTCGGGCGTGTCCTCGAACAGGGGTGCGTGCGGGAATGCCTGCGGGTTCCGCGCGATACCGCCCGACATCCCGGCGACGGTTGGTGACGGCGCACTAGGGCCCGGTTTCCCCACTTATTCGAAATGCGAACACCCGTTCCCACAGCGCCCATGATCTTCACGCAACACGCACCCCTGACCACGCGAGTTGCTTCTATGTGGCCGCGCCATCACGGATGGTACGACGTACCAGTGTCCGCATCCGGCCACATTGCACCTCTTGATCTACTCGCGGGTTTGTGATCCGCATACAGCGCGTGACCGAACGGGGAGGTCAGGCACCACGTCACTCAGAGTAAGACCCCCAATTGAGCCTTTCATCGGATGATCCTCTTCTCACCTAAGTGAATTTGCGGCTTGCCCGGGCTTTCGCTGTCCAAGTTGTGCACTTATGGTGGTGCCTCGTTTACCGGATGTCTCGGTAAACCAAAGGGGCCCCTGGCGCGTCCGAGGGCCCCGACCCCCGGGGCCGGACTCCTCTCCCCAGAGGTTTCCGAACCCCAACCCCCGTCCATTCCCCAAGGAGAGTAGGGATCAATGCGACCCTCCCCCGTTATCTCCGCGATCGGCACGGGAGCGCTGGCCTTCGGGCTCGCGCTCTCGGTCGCCCCCGGTGCCTCTGCCGTGACCGTTCCCGCCGAGCCCTCACCGCAGGGCGAGGCGGCCACCATGCAGGAAGCCCTTGAGAGGGACTTCGGCCTCACCCCGTTCGAGGCCGAAACCCTGCTCGAGGCCCAGCAGGAGGCCTACGGGATCGACACGGCGGCGGCCGAGGCCGCCGGAGACGCCTACGGCGGCTCCGTGTTCGACACCGACACCCTGGAGCTGACCGTCCTGGTAACGGACAGCGCCGCGGTGTCCGACGTCGAGGCCGCGGGCGCCGAGGCCGAACTGGTCTCGCACGGCACCGAGGGCCTGGCGGCCATCATCGACGAGCTCGACGCGGCCGGCACCCAGCCGGGCGTCGTGGGCTGGTACCCCGATGCCGCCAGCGACACGGTCGTCATCGAGGCCACCGACACCGCCGGTGCCGAGAGCCTCATCGAGGCCGCGGGTGTGGACGCCTCCACCGTTCAGGTGGAGCAGACCGACGAGGCGCCCGAGCTGTACGCCGACATCGTCGGCGGCGACGCGTACTTCATGGGCGGCGGCCGCTGCTCCATCGGGTTCGCGGTCACCGACAGCTCGGGCAACGACGGATTCGTGACGGCCGGCCACTGCGGCACGGTCGGCACCTCCGCCGAGAGCGGGGACGGCAGCGGTTCCGGTGTGTTCGAGGAGTCCGTCTTCCCGGGCAACGACGCCGCCTACGTTCGCGCCACGTCCAACTGGACCGTCACCAACCTGGTCAACATGTACAGCGCCGGTGGCACCCAGACCGTCGGCGGCTCCAGCCAGGCGCCGATCGGCTCGGCCGTGTGCCGTTCGGGTTCCACCACCGGTTGGCACTGCGGGACCATCGAGGCCCGCGGCCAGTCGGTGAGCTACCCCGAGGGCACCGTCAACGACATGACCCGGACCGACGTGTGCGCCGAGCCCGGCGACTCCGGTGGTTCGTTCATCGCTGGCGACCAGGCCCAGGGCATGACCTCGGGCGGCTCCGGCAACTGCACCTTCGGTGGTACCACGTACTACCAGGAGGTCGGCCCGGCGCTGAGCACCTGGAACCTCAGCCTCGTCACGAGCTAGACGCCCAGCCGGTCCGCATCACACCGCGCCCCCGTCCGCTACCCAGCGGGCGGGGGCGTTCTCGTTTCCCGGCCCTCATCCCCCAGCCACCTCCGGCCCCGCACGACCGCCGGTGACGACGCGGCCACACCGGGGTAGAACCAACCGTGGCCGCGCACTGCGCGGACCGCAGTACCTGCTCCACCCCCGTTTCCTTCTCAGGAGAGCAGAGGACATGCGTCCTTCCCCCGTATCCCCCGCCCCAAGATTGACCGAACCCCACCGCATCCGCCACGGCCGCGCCCTGGCCGTCGTCCTGGGCCTGACCCTGGCCGGTGCCACCGCCTCCGCCCAGGCCGCCACCACCGCCACCGCCGAGCTCCCCGAACCCGCGGCGGGCGCCCCCGCCGCCACCGCGACCGAGGCCCTGGTCCGCGACCTCGGGCTGGACCCCGCGACGGCCGAACAGCTCCTGGAAGCCCAGGAAGAGGCCCTGACGGTCCAGGAGAGCGCCGCCTCGGCTGCCGGACAGGCCTACGTCGACGCCCTCTTCGACACCGAAACCCTCAGCCTCACCGTCCTGGTCTCCGACCCCGCCGCCGTCGCGGCGGTCGAGGCGACCGGGGCGAACACCCGTGTGATCGACGAGGACCCGGCCGCGACCATGGCCGCCCTCGAGCAGGTGCCCGTGCCCGAGGGCGTTACCGGCTGGTACCCCGACACCGAACAGGGCCTGGTCGTGGTCGAGGCGGTGGCCCCGGCCGCCGCCGACGCCCTGCTCGAGGAGGCTGGGACGGACTCCGGCGCCGTGCGCGTGGTGGAGGTCGACCACGCCCCGATGCCCCACTCCGAGCTCATCGGCGGGCACCCCTTCTACGTGGGGTCGGCCCAGTGCGTCATCGGGTTCTCCGCCGTCGCCTCCGGCGGCCAGGGCGGTTTCATCACCGCCGGGCACTGCGGTCGGGTGGGCGCCACCGCGCTCGACTCCGAGGGCGCGGCCCTGGGGGTGTTCCAGCGCTCGCAGTTCCCCGGCTCGGACGGCGCCTTCGTGCGGGTGGGCCCGGAGTGGACCCTCACCCCCTGGATCGAGCTCTGGAGTTCGGGGAGCTACCACAGCGTCACCGGCTCCCAGGAGGCGCCGATCGGATCGGTCGTGTGCGCTTCGGCGCCCATCAACGGGTGGCGCTGCGGCGTGATCGAGGCGCGCGGGCAGACGGTCAGCTACCCGTCGGGGACCGTCACCGGGCTGACTAGGACCACCCTGTGCGCGGATCCGGGTGAGTCCGGGGCGCCCGTGGTGGCCGGTTCCCAGGCCCAGGGCGTCATTTCCGGCGGCTCCGGCAACTGCGCCACTGGCGGCACCACCTTCTTCCAGAGACTGAACCCGATGCTCACCTCCTGGGGGCTGACCCTGGTGACCGGCTAGCGTCCGCGCGAGTCGGTCCCTTACACCATCGGGAACGACTCGTCACCCTCCCGCATACCCCTCGCGTCCCCGCCTCGTACCCGGATTCCGGGTACCGAACGCGGGGACGCCTTGCGTACAACAGGGGTGCGCATGGCGGACGTTTGACCACTGGAGTTACGCCTGTGTGTCCAGTTGGTCACTTTTGGTACTCAGTACCGCTGTCCGGATGTGGCCAAATTTCCCCCCTTGCGCACCAAGATCAAATTCGGTCGGTAACGGTACAACTCCAACAAACTCAAGGTGGCTGACCTCGTCGCCACGTTCAGCAACCAAGAAAAAACCTGTCATGGGTTGACCCCACCCCGCATTGAATGCTTCACCTCTCCGGCGCTCTTTCCCTCACCAAAACGTGCACCTATGGTTAGGCGTTGTTTACCGAATGTCTCGGTAAACGGCAGGGGCCGGCAGTAACCGACCCCGATCCCCCGCTAATCCCCCTAGGAGAGTAGGGACCTATGCGACCCTCCCCCGTTGTCTCCGCAATCGGCACCGGAGCTCTGGCCTTCGGGCTGGCTCTGGCCGCCGCCCCGGGAGCCCTCGCGGCTTCCGGACCACTCCCGCAGTCACCCTCCCCCGACTCCGACGTCGCGACCACCATGGCCGAGGCGTTGGAACGCGACCTGAACCTCACTTCGACCGAGGCCCAGGACCTGCTCACCGCCCAGGAAGCCGCCTTCGAGGTCGACGAGGCCGCGGCGCAAGCCGCCGGAGACGCCTACGGCGGTTCGGTGTTCGACACCGAAACCCTGGACCTGACCGTCATGGTCACCGACGCCGCAGCGGTCCAGGCCGTGGAAGCCACCGGCGCCAAGGCCGATGTGGTCTCGTACGGCATCGACGGCCTGGACACCATCATCGACGACCTCAACGAGGCCGACGCCCCCGAGGGTGTGGTCGGCTGGTACCCCGACATCGACAGCGACACAGTCATCCTGGAGGTCCTGGAGGGCTCCGGGGCCGACGTGGACGCACTCCTCGCCGAAGCTGGCGTGGACGCCTCCGCCGTCAAGGTCGAGAGCACCACCGAACAGCCCGAGCTCTACGCCGACATCATCGGCGGCCTCGCGTACTACATGGGCGGCCGTTGCTCGGTCGGCTTCGCCGCCACCAACGCCTCCGGCCAGCCCGGATTCGTCACCGCGGGCCACTGCGGCCGTGTGGGCACCCAGGTCACCATCGGCAACGGCCGGGGCGTCTTCGAGCGCTCCGTCTTCCCGGGCAACGACGCCGCCTTCGTCCGGGGCACGTCCAACTTCACCCTGACCAACCTGGTCAGCCGCTACAACAGCGGCGGCTACGCCACGGTCTCCGGCTCCAGCGTGGCGCCCATCGGCTCCTCCGTGTGCCGCTCCGGCTCCACCACCGGATGGCGCTGCGGCACCATCCAGGCCCGTGGCCAGACGGTGACCTACCCCCAGGGCACCATCTACAACATGACCCGGACCAGCGCGTGCGCCGAGCCCGGCGACTCCGGCGGCTCGTTCATCTCCGGAACCCAGGCCCAGGGCGTCACCTCCGGCGGCTCGGGCAACTGCAGCTGGGGCGGAACGACCTTCTACCAGGAGGTCAACCCCATGCTCAACTCCTGGAACCTGCGTCTGCGCACCTGACACACCGACAGGTGGGTAGTGCCAGGTAGCACCTAGCACGGCGCGCCACTGGCGTCCCCGTCCGCTCCAGCGGGCGGGGACGTCCGCGTTCTCGCCCTCCCCGCGCCCGGTCCTGCTCCGGCCAGCGGTACGCCCTGCCTGAGCTGGAGGAACAGGCGTACGCTGAAACGAGTGACGCGGAACGAGCCCGTTCGTGCCCCGCGGCCGAACGCCGCCCCCATGGGTTGGGTGAGAGCGCCTCCGACGGCACCTGGGACATCACCCTGACCGGGGTGGAGCGCACCACCCACATCTCGGGTTCCTACTCCAATGCCACAGCGGCAGCGGGCCGGGAGTTCGTGGTGCTGGAGGCTGAGCTGACCAACGCCTCCAGCGACCGCAGACCCCGGATGTGGACGGCTGCGAGCTGATGGACGCCGACAGCAACCGGTACGCCTACGACCTCGACGCCCTGCGGGTCCTGGACGAGAACGACGTCCTTTACTCCGACATCAATCCGGGCGCGGCGGTGACCCTGTTCGTGCCCTTCGACGTAGCGGAGGGGACCGGCGTGCAGGTCGCCCTGATGACCGGGGTCTGGGGTGGACCGGGGTGGCCGAGCTGGCCGTCGAGGAGGGGTGAGAAGGGTGACCGCGGGTCGGCGCGCCCGGGCAGGCGCGCCGACCCCCTCAGTCATCGCTACCGGTCAGCCCCTGCGGCCGCCGGCCAGGGCCGCCACCAGGTCGGCGGCGGTGGCGGAGGCGTCCAGCAGGTTCCCCACGTGCTCCTTGGTACCCCGGCGCGGCTCCAGGGTGGGCACCCGCTGCAGGGAATCGTAGCCCGGCAGGTCGAAGATCACCGAGTCCCAGGAGGCGGCCGCCACCTCGTCGGCGTACTTGGCCAGGCAGCGCCCCCGGAAGTAGGCGCGGGTGTCCTCCGGCGGCTCGGTGACGGCCCGGACGACCTCGGGCTCCTCCAGCAGGCGCCGCATCCGCCCGCGGGCGGCCAGCCGGTTGTAGATGCCCTTCTCCGCGCGCACGTCGGAATACTGCAGGTCCACCAGCTGCAACCGGGGGTGGGACCACTCCAGACCATCCCGGGAGCGGTAGCCCTCCAGCACCTTGAGTTTGGCGACCCAGTCCAGCTCGGTGGCCAGGCTCATCGGGTCCGATGCCAGCCGGGACAGCACCGACTCCCAGCGGTCGAGCACGTCCGCGGTGTCGGGGTCCACGTCGGTGCCGAAGCGGTCCTCCACGTACTTGCGGGCCTGGTCGAGGTACTCGCCCTGGAGCTCCAGCGCGGTCATCCGGCGCCCGTCGCGCAGCCGCACCCGGTGGGTGAGCCCCGGGTCGTGGGAGATCTCCCGCAGGTCCGCCACCGGGGTCTCCAGGGACAGGTCCGCGTTGAGGAAACCGTCCTCGATCATCGACAGCACCAGCGCGGTGGTGCCCAGCTTGAGGTAGGTGGAGATCTCGCTCATGTTGGCGTCGCCGATGATGACGTGCAGGCGCCGGTACTGGTCGGGGTCGGCGTGCGGTTCGTCCCGCGTGTTGATGATGGGACGCTTCAGGGTGGTCTCCAGGCCGACCTCGACCTCGAAGAAGTCCGCCCGCTGGGAGATCTGGAAGCCGCTGCCCTGGCCGTCCGAGCCGATCCCGACCTTGCCCGAACCGCACACCACCTGCCGGGAGACGAAGAACGGGATCAGGTGCCGGACGATGTCCCCGAAGGGCGTCGACCGGTTCATCAGGTAGTTCTCGTGGCAACCGTACGAGGCGCCCTTGTTGTCGGTGTTGTTCTTGTACAGCTGGATCGGTTCGATGCCCGGGGTGGCCCCGGCCCGGGCCGCCGCGTCGGCCATCACCCGCTCCCCCGCCTTGTCCCACAGGACCGCGTCCCGCGGGTTGGTGACCTCGGGGGCCGAGTACTCGGGATGGGCGTGGTCCACGTACAGGCGCGCGCCGTTGGTGAGGATGACGTTGGCCAGCCCCAGGTCCTCGTCGGTCAACTGGGTGGGATCGGCCACCTCCCGCGCCAGGTCGAACCCGCGGGCGTCCCGCAGCGGGTTCTCCTCCTCGAAGTCCCAGCGGGCCCTCCTAGCCCGGGCAGCCGAAGCCGCAAGGTAGGCGTTGACCACCTGGGTGGAGGTGACCATCGCGTTGGCCCCGGGGTTTCCCGGCACGGAGATCCCGTATTCGGTCTCGATACCCATAATCCGCCGCACACTCATGGTGAGAGGTTATCCGCCACAGACCTGTCTTGAACGCTTCCGCGCCAATTGTGGCCTAAGCGCCGTCTTCCCGGGCGTTTCGAAAGGGCACTACCGGACGTGTCCTCGCAGCTCACAGCCGCACTGGAGGGATTCGTGCGAAGAAAAAACAGGGCATGGCGAATCCGGGAATCAACGGCACGTTTCGCCCCGCCAGTCGAAGGGTATTCATCCGTGCCCAACAGACCGGAGGACCCCAGCTGTCCCCACTGAGCACGATCCCGCTGCCTTTACTCGCCAGGGAGGCGACGCGGCACCAGCCCCGGGCACACGAAAGCGGGGCCCGCCGATGACCGCGGGCCCCGCTTCGATGAGAGTGCTACGGACTGCTACAGGTACTGGCCGGTGTTGGCGACGGTGTCGATGGACCGACCGGAGTCGGCGCCCTTCTTGCCGGTCACCAGGGTCCGGATGTAGACGATCCGCTCGCCCTTCTTGCCCGAGATCCGGGCCCAGTCGTCCGGGTTGGTGGTGTTGGGCAGGTCCTCGTTCTCGCTGAACTCGTCGACGCAGGCCTGGAGCAGGTGGGACACCCGCAGACCCTTGGACTGCTGGTCGATGAAGTCCTTGATCGCCATCTTCTTGGCGCGCGAGACGATGTTCTCGATCATCGCGCCGGAGTTGAAGTCCTTGAAGTACAGGACCTCCTTGTCACCGTTGGCGTAGGTGACCTCCAGGAAACGGTTCTCCTCGCCCTCGGTGTACATCCGCTCCACGACCCGCTGGATCATGGCGTCCACCGTGGCCCGGGCGGACCCGTCGTGCTCGGCCACATCCTCCTCGTGCAGCGGCAGGTCCTCGGTGATGTACTTGCCGAAGATGTCTCGGGCGCCCTCGGCGTCGGGCCGCTCGACCTTAATCTTGACGTCCAGACGGCCGGGCCGCAGGATCGCCGGGTCAATCATGTCCTCACGGTTGGAGGCACCGATGACGATGACGTTCTCCAGACCCTCCACACCGTCGATCTCGCTGAGCATCTGCGGAACGATGGTGTTCTCCACGTCGGAGGACACGCCCGAGCCGCGGACCCGGAAGATCGAGTCCATCTCGTCGAAGAACACGATGACGGGAGTGCCCTCGGAGGCCTTCTCCCGAGCACGCTGGAAGACCAGGCGGATGTGCCGCTCGGTCTCGCCCACGTACTTGTTGAGCAGCTCCGGGCCCTTGATGTTGAGGAAGAAGCTCTTGCCGACGTCCTTGCCGGTGCGCTCGGCGACCCGCTTGGCCAGCGAGTTGGCGACCGCCTTGGCGATGAGCGTCTTACCGCAGCCGGGCGGACCGTACAGCAGCACGCCTTTGGGCGGAGTGAGCTTGTGCTCCCGGAACAGGTCCTTGTAGAGGAAGGGCAGTTCGACCGCGTCGCGGATCATCTCGATCTGCCCCGACAGGCCACCGATGTCGGTGTAGGAGATGTCGGGAACCTCTTCGAGGACGAGTTCCTCAACCTCGGACTTGGGGATCCTCTCGTACACGTAACCGGAACGGGGCTCCAACAGCAGGGAGTCCCCCGGCCGGATCGGCTCGTCCCGCAACGGCTCGGCCAACCGGACGATCTTTTCGTCGTCGTGGTGTGAGATCACCAGCGCCCGCTCGCCGTCCTCAAGGAGCTCCTTGAGCAGGACGACTTCGCCGACGGTCTCGAACGACTCCACCTCGACGACGTTGAACGCCTCGTTGAGCATGACCTCCTGGCCGGGGCGCAGGTCGTCGGAGTCCACGGAGGGACTGACGTTGACCCGCATCTTGCGGCCGTTGGTGAAGATCTCGACGGTCTCGTCGTCGCGGGACCCAAGGTAGATACCGAAGCCCGACGGCGGCTGCGCGAGCCGGTCGACCTCCTCCTTGAGTGCCACGATCTGCTCGCGCGCCTCCTTCAGTGTGGAGACGAGCCGTTCGTTCTGCCCGTTCGTGGCGGCGAGGTTGGCCTGGGCCTCCCGCAACCGCTCTTCCAGCAGGCGTACATGTCGGGGCGAGTCGGCGAGCTTACGCCGAACCACGCTGAGTTCCTTTTCCATGTAGGAGACCTGGGCCGTGAGTTCAGCGACTTCACGGTCCCGGTCGCTTTGACGCTCGTCTTCGCGCTCGGCCACGTCCGCCACCTCCCTTTGAGAAGGACGACTACTGGGGGTCCTACCTATCGCACACTATTCCTAACCACTCAGACTTTGGAAGTCTCGCGGGGATCGCTCGCTCGGCTGACAAAGACACAGGTCACAGCGGCAGCGGATGACCCGACGTAATGAGAAAGTAACCTTTGCGGCAGGGATCAGGCAAGCGCCGACCCGGTGTTTCGGCGTTCACCGCCGGCTACGACCGGCCGCACACGGCGGCCCGCGGGGGTCTTCCGCGCCCCGCGAAGACTCCCCGGACACGAAAACAAAAAGGCCCCCTTCCGGACACGTTGTCCGAAAAGGGGCCCTCACTGTCACACGCCGGGCGTGTCGACCGGCAGGTGTGTCGGCTACTCGCCACCCTCGGGCGACTCGACCTCGGGCGCCTTGACGGCCTCGGCCTCAGTGTCGCTCTCCGTCGCGGTGACCGCGGCGGGCTTGGCCGCCTTGGCCCCGGCGTCGGCGGCGGCCTTGGCAGCCTCGTAGTCCTTGCCGTAGGCGCCCTTGGCCGGACGGCGACGGCGCTCGGGGGCCGCCACCCCGTCGGCCAGACGGCGCGCGACCACCAGGAAGCCGGTGTGTCCGATCATGCGGTGGTCCGGACGGACCGCCAGACCCTCCACGTGCCAGGTGCGCAGCATGGTCTCCCAGGAGCGCGGCTCGTAGAAGCGGTCGTCACCGCGCAGCTCCTCCACCACACGGGAGAGCTGGGTGGTGGTGGCGACATAGCAGCACACCAGACCGCCGGGGATCAGCGCCTCGGCAACCGCGTCCAGGCACTCCCAGGGCGCGAGCATGTCCAGGAAGACCCGGTCCACCTCGGTCTCGTCGAGCTCCTCAACCAGGTCTCCCACGGTGAGCTTCCACGCCGGGTGCGGGCCCCCGTAGAAGTTCTCCACGTTCTTGCGCGCGATCTTCGCGAAGTCCTCGCGGCGCTCGTAGGAGTGGACCATGCCCTGTTCGCCGACCGCGCGCAGCAGCCAGTTGGACATCGCGCCCGAACCGGCGCCGGCCTCGACCACCCGGGCGCCCGGGAAGATGTCGGCCTCGACCATGACCTGGGCGGCGTCCTTGGGGTAGACGATGGTCGCACCACGCTTCATGGAGAGCGTGTAGTCGATGAGCAGGGGGCGCAGCGCCACGTAGGCCGTGCCGGTGTTGGAGGTCACCACACTGCCGTCGGGCTCGCCGATGAGGTCGTCGTGATCGACCTTGCCCTTGTGTGAGTGGAAGCTTCCACCCTCACGCAGTGTGATGGTGTGCATGCGACCCTTGGGGTCGGTCAACTGCACGGTGTCGCCGTCGGTGAAGGGGCCGCGGCGGCCATGGATACCGGTCAACGTCGCTCTCGTCTTCCCACGTCGCGTTTGGTCGGGGCAATCGCCCAGCGTATCGGCCCCGGACACCAGGACGAACCACCGCCGCGGTCGGTACGGCCGGGCACGGAGCCGAAGGCGTGCGAAAAGCCGTCCCCTTGGGCAGTATCAGGCGTGGGGAACTTCCACGCATCCATCCAATCCACGAGGACTCCGGGAGACACGACCCATGTCACAGCAGACCACGGGCCTGGGAATCGACATCGGCGGCAGCGGAATCAAGGGCGCCCCGGTCGATCTGGTCTCCGGCGAGTTCCTCCGGGACCGCCTGAAGATCCTCACCCCAGACCGATCGGACCCGACCGCGGTGGCCAGCATCGTCGCCGAGATCGCCGAGCACTTCCCCGAGACCGCCGGGGCTCCGCTCGGCATCACCTTCCCCGGTGTGGTCCAGGGCGGGATAGTGCGCACCTCCGCCAACCTCGACAAGGGTTGGGTGGACACCGACGCCCACGCCCTGTTCGGCGAGGCGGTCGGCCGACCGGTGCGAGTGCTCAACGACGCCGACTCCGCCGCGCTGGCCGAGGCCCGCTACGGGGCGGCCAAGGGGGTGGACGGCACGGTTCTGCTCACCACCCTGGGCACCGGGATCGGCACTGCCCTGGTCGTGGGCGGGCGACTGGTGCCCAACACCGAGTTCGGCCACCTGGAGATCGACGGACACGACGCCGAGTCACGCGCCTCCTCCGGAGCCAAGGAGCGGGAGGGGCTCTCCTACCCCGACTGGGCGAAGGAGCGGCTCCAGCGCTACTACCGAACCATCGAGGACCTGGTGTGGCCGGACCTGATCGTGGTCGGCGGCGGGGTGAGCCGCAAGGCGGACAAGTTCCTGCCCCACCTGGACATCCGCACCCCGATCGTGCCCGCCAAGCTGCGCAACACCGCGGGCATCGTCGGCGCGGCCCTGTACGCCGCGCAGGCCCGATCCTCCACGGAGACCCAGTCCGTCGCGGAGGTCTAGGGGTCCTCCGCGACGGACCCTCGGTGGGAGGGAACGGGGGTGAGGGGCGCCCGCCTCGACATGGCGGAGCCGGGTGCCCCTCAGGGAGCGGCCGGGGACGGCCCGCTTCGGGTGTCGAACGGGTCCAGGACCCGCACAGAGGGAGACTGGGCCGCGGGTTCGACCCCGGACACCGTTCCGACACCCGGGACTGTGCGCATGCACAGCCCGTCCTGTGGTCCAGGCGCGGTCAGCACCCGGACGCGTCTGCCAGCTGCCCTTCGTCAGCCGCCCTCCGCCGAGGCGGACAGGGCGCCCACGATCCTCCGGGCCGCATCGGAGGTCCGGGTGACCGGTGAGAGCGGGACCCCGGACAGCGCCGAGGGGACGCCATCCTGACGGGGCCAGCGCATCCACCACCACAGGTCGCCCCGATGGGGGCGCAGCAGAGCGCTCTGCGGCCTGGCGGCCGGTCCGGCGTCGACCACGCCGGACACCCCGTCCTCACGGGCCTCCACCCCGCGGGCCCGCAGTTCCACCGCCATTCCCCGAAGGGCCAGAACGGCCAGGTCGACCGGGTACAGAGGTTCGGCGCAGGCGCGCGCACCGGAATCGACGGGGGTCTGCGCACCGAATTCGGTGCGGGTGGGCCCGCTGAACACGCCCGGCGAGGCGGCGCCGTGATCCGGGTGCCCGTCGCCGGCCAGACTCGGGTTACCCGCCGGTGGTGTCTCAACGGTCACGTGGCCTCCCCTGCACTTCCCGGGCCCGGCACACGCTCGACCGGGACCTGCCGACCCCTTTACTGTGCCGTACTCGGAGACGGCCCAGGTACGGCTATGCGGATCACGCATCACGCCTTCTTTTTCACACATAGCCACCAAGAGCGCCTGGAATCCCTAACCTAAGCTGCATGCCCCAAGCAGACGGTGATCTTCCCGACGACCTGTGGACCAGACCGCGCATGGCCGCCGCCCTGGCCACCTGTGACATGCCGACGGTCATCGAAGGCGTGCGCACGGCGCGCGGCTGGTCCCAGAGCGAACTGGCCCAAGCGTTGACCTACTCGCAGAGCTGGGTCTCCCGGGTCGTCAACGGCCAGCAGACCCTCACCGTCAGCCAGGTCCAGGACCTCGCCCAACGGCTGCACGTCCCGCTCCACCTGCTCCGCTTCGGCGGCGCCGTGTCCGGGACGGCCACAGCAGCGGGGGCGGCTTCCACCAGGGAGGGGGTGAAGACCACGAGACGCCGCGACTTCGGCAAGGCGGTCGCCGCGGGCACGTTCATGGCCACGGCATCGCGCCAGGCCGCAGAAGCTGGCGCCTACCACGGGGTCGACGAGACCACCGCCCCCGCGCTGCGCTCCATCACCGGCGGGCAGCGCCGTATGGACGCCAACTCCCCCGCCCGCCACCTGCTGCCCAGCGCGGTGGCGCACGTGCAGCTGGCCGAGCAGATGCTCGGTAACGCACGCGGGACACCCTTCCACACCGAACTCAGCGCCTCGGCCAGCGAGGCCTCCGGCTTCGCCGCCTGGCTCAACGCCGACCTCGGCGACATGGGGTCGGCCCGCATGCACTACCGGACCGCGGTCGTGCGCGCCCGGCAGGCCGGGATGCGCCTGCTGGACGTCTACATGCTCGGCTCCCTGGCCGCCTTCGAGATCGACGTCGCCGAGGACCCGGAGCTGGGCCTGGGCCTGGTGAAGGAGGCCGAGCACGTCCTGGGCCCCTCGGCCCACCCCACTGCCCGCGCCTGGCTGGCCTGCATCGGGGCGCTGGCCCACGCGGGGATCGGCGACCGCGTGGCCGCGGCCCGGGCCATCCGGCACGCCGAACGCGAGATCGCCCGCCCGGACAACGCCGAACCGCCCTGGCCGTGGGTGTTCGCCTTCGACGAGGCCAAGGTCGCCGGGTACCGCGCGCTGGTGGGGGTCCGGCTGCGCAGCCCCCACGAGGCCCGCGCCGCCTTCGCCGAGGCCGTGGCCCCCTCGCCCCGCAACGTCAAGCAGTCGGCCCTGCTCAAGGTGGAGCTGGCCTCGACCCACGCCGAGGCCGGGGACATCGACGAGGCCTTCCGGCTCGCGCAGGAGGCGCTCACCACCGGGGTGCGCTTCGACTCCGAGCGCGTGGTGGGCCGGGTGCGCTCCTTCCGAAAGCGCTACCGGGGCCCCCGGGCGCACTGCGTCGAGGACCTCGACAACAGACTTTCGTCACTTGTTACCGGTCTTCCCGTGAGTGGGTAGAAAGCCGGCGAAGCGAGCAGCAGGGAGGTCGTGTGATTCGGATCGGAATCACCGGACACCGCAATCTGGACCCTGACGTGATCGGCGCCGTCGCCGGTCTGGTCAAGGCCCAACTGGAACCGTACGGATGCGAGATGGTAGGGCTGTCCTGCCTGGCGGACGGCGCCGACGCCGTCTTCGCCGAGGCGGTGGTGACCGCCGGTGCTCCGTTGGAGGCGATCATCCCGGCAGCCGGGTACCGGGAGGCCCTTCCCGCCGAGCACCACCCGGTGTACGACCACCTCCTGGAGCAAGCGGTCCTGGTCCACGAATTACCCCACCGCGAGTCCGCCCCCCGCGCCCACATGGCAGCAGGGCGCCTGCTCGTCGAGCAGTGCGACCACCTGGTGGCGGTCTGGGACGGTGAGCCCGCACGCGGCCCCGGCGGCACCGCCGACGTGGTCGCCTACGCCCGCGCGCTGGACCGCCCCGTCACCGTCCTGTGGCCCGAGGGTGCCAAGCGCTGAGGCCGGGTCCGGGTCCGGCCACGACCCGGACTCCGGCTCGCCCCCGGGTCCGGCTCAGCCGCGCCCCTCCTCGCCGGCCACTCCCCCCGCGCCGCCCTCCACCGTGCGGCCGGCCATCACCGCGTTGACGTCCACGGCCCGCAGCACACCCAGCAGGGCGCCGTCGGCCTCCAGCACCAGATACTCCGGCAGCGGGGACCTGGTGAGCTCTTGCAGGAGCTCCTCGCCCTCCAGGTCCGCGGCGACCGTCGAGTTCTCGGTCAGCGCCCGGGACACGTCCGAGACCGGGACCCAGGCACGGCGCGCGCCGGTGATCGCCTCCGCGGCGGCGGGGTGCAGCACCGAGATCGGCGTGCCCCCGCTGTCAGTGACCACCACCGCCACCGCGCCCGCTTCTTCGGCGCGGCGGTCGGCCTGAGCCAGCGGCAGGTCGGCCGGGACGGTCACGGCCGCCCGGGCCAGGGCACGCGCCCGCAGCCCCGGTACCCGGGCCCGGATGCGGGCGTTGCGCAGCGCCTCGCTCGCGCTCATCCACATGAACCCGGCCAGCACGACCCCCCACACGACCGCCCACGGCCCCGGAGTGCTCCCGGCGCTCCAGGCGAACAGGAACGGCAGGGCCACCACACCCAGGGCCAGCACCCTGCCGCCCCAGGCCGCGACCACACTCCCGGTGTGTCTGCGGCCGGTCAGCTTCCACACCCCTGCGCTCAGCAGGCGGCCGCCGTCCAGCGGCAGCCCCGGCAGCAGGTTGAACACGCCCACGAGCAGGTTGGCGACCCACAGTTGGAAGAGCAGCTCACCGGTGACGCTGAAGGGGTCGGCGAAGGCGGTCAGCACGAACGCGGCGGCCGCCAGCACCAGGGACAGCAGCGGACCGGAGAAGGCGATCCAGAACTCACGGCCCGGGGTGGGCGCCTCCCGGTCGATCTCGGAGACCCCGCCCAGCACGTAGAGAACGATGCGGCGCACCGGCAGCCCGTACCAGCGGGCCACCACCGAGTGAGCCAGTTCGTGCACGAGTACGGAGGCGTAGAGCAGGATCGCGAAGACGAAGGCCAGCAGGTAGGCGGAGGGCCCCAGCGCGAGCCTGGACTGGACGATGCCCCCGTAGACCAGCGTGATCAAGATGGCGACGATCCACCACGAGGAGGTGACGTAGACCGGCACCCCGAACGGGCGACCCAGGAGTAACCCCGGCCGCTTCTTCTTCGCGCGGTCGTCGATCGGGGGTCCGGTGCGGTCACTGCCTCTGCTCACGGGTCCACACTAGGGCCCTCACCTGGATGGTCTCCTCCAGGGTCGATGCCTCTCATCGGCTCGGGCATAGGCTCGGAGTATGACCACCGCGCCACTGCCGACCGCTCTCTCGCCTTCCCGGGCCTCCGACTTCCTCCAGTGCCCGCTGCTCTTCCGGTTCCGCACCATCGACCGCCTGCCCGAGGCGCCCAGCGCCGCCGCGCTGCGCGGCACTCTCGTGCACGCCTGTCTGGAGCGGCTCTACGAGCTGCCCGCCGACACCCGCACGCCCCGCACCGCGCTGAGCCTGGTCGACCCGCAGTGGGAGAAGATACGCACCAAGAAGCCCGAGGTCACCGAGCAGCTCTTCCCCGGCGAGGAGGGTCTGGCCGACTGGCTGGAGTCGGCCCGCACCCTGGTCAAGCGCTACTTCGACCTGGAAAACCCCGAGCTCCTGGAGCCCCGCGAGCGCGAGATGCGGCTGGAGGTCTCCCTGCCCACCGGTCTGCGGCTGCGCGGCTACGTGGACCGGCTGGACGTGGCGCCGGGCGGGCAGATCCGAGTGGTCGACTACAAGACCGGGAAGTCACCGCACCCCAGGTTCGAGGACAAGGCCAAGTTCCAGATCTTCTTCTACGCGGTGATGATCTGGCGCGACCTGGGTGTGGTACCCGCCCGGCTCCAGCTCATCTACCTGGGCGACGGATCGGTGCGCTGGTACGACCCCACCGAGGAGGAACTCGCCGCCGCCGAGGCCGAGATCGGCGACATCTGGGCGCAGATCGAGGCGGCCGGGCGCGCCGGGGAATGGGAGCCCAAGCGCAGCAAGCTGTGCGGCTGGTGCGAACACCAGGCGCTGTGCCCGGAGTTCGGCGGGACCCCGCCGCCGCTGCCCACCGCGCGTCCCCCAATGTGACGAGCAGGGGTGACGAGCAGGGGTGACGAGCAGGGGTGACGAGCAGGTGGAATGAACACGAGTAGCGACCGGGTGATGACGAGTGCCTGTGACGAGCGCCCCGTGAGGTCGGGCGCGTCAGCCGCGCCAAGGACTCCGGGAGTGCGGGAGAATCGGCCCGTGCCCGCCTCAACCCCCGTCTCAGTCCTGCTCGTCGACGACCAACCCCTCGTCCGCGCGGGGTTCCGCATGATCCTGGAGTCCGCGCCGGACGTGTCGGTGGTGGGTGAGGCCTCCGAGGGCCGCGAGGCCGTGCGCGCGGCCCGCAGCCTGCTGCCCGACGTCGTCCTCATGGACCTCCGGATGGCCGGTATGGACGGGATCGAGGCCACCCGCGAGATCGTCGGGTGGGCCCGCCCGCTCGGCCACCGGGTACGGGTCCTGGCCCTGACCACCTTCGACCTGGACGAGTACGTGGTCGGGGCGCTGCGCGCGGGCGCCTCGGGTTTCCTCCTCAAGGACACCCCGCCCGCCGAACTCCTCTCCGCGGTGCAGGTGATCGCCGAGGGCTCCTCCGTCGTCTCCCCCGCCGTCTTAAACCGTCTGCTGAACCGATTCGCGACCCTGCTGCCGCTGCCCGACGCCGGCCCCGAGCCGCCCGAGGACACCCTCACCCCGCGCGAACGCGAGGTGCTGCGTCTGGTCGCCCGGGGCTGGTCCAACGGGGAGATCGCCGCGCACCTGGTGCTGGGCGAGACCACCGTCAAGTCTCACGTGGGCAGCATCCTCACCAAGCTGGACCTGCGCGACCGCGTCCAGGCGGTCGTGCACGCCTACGAGACCGGTCTGGTCCGCCCAGGACAGACCGACGAGACGGGTGAGGGGACCGGCGGCAAGCAGCACGGTGAGGCTTCGGGACCCTCGGTCTGAGGGCCCCGTACAGCCCATGGAAACGGCGCGTCGCCGCCCTGGGCCGACCGCGCGCCTTGGCAGGATGATCCGGTGACCGAACTCACCGGTGCCACCGCACCCGGGGGCGAACCCGGCAGGGGGGCGCGGCGTCCCCCTTGGGGTTGCCGAGGCAGTGCGCCGACCATCATGGGTGCAGGCGACGGGGAGGAAACGGAGTACAGCGATGCCAAGCAAGCGGGAGCGTTCGGGGCCGCCGAGCGAGGAGTTCATGCTCAGTCGGATGCGCGACTGGCGGGCCGAGCACGAACGCGAGCTGATCCCGGACGAGTTGGAGGACGACGAGGACGTCAAGCTCCCGGACGCGCGGGCGATCAACCTGGTCCTGCGCGTGGGCGAGCTGATGCTGGCCAGCGGTGAGGGTACCGAGGCCGTCAGCGAGGCCATGCTGAGCCTGTCCGTCGCCTTCGACCTGCCCCGCTCGGAGGTGTCGGTCACCTTCACCACCATCTCCCTGTCCACCCACCCGGGCGGGGACAGCCCGCCGATCACCGGTGAGCGGGTGGTGCGCCGCCGCACCCTGGACTACTTCCGCGTCAACGAGCTGCACACCCTGGTCCAGCAGGCGGCGCTGGGGCTGCTGGAGCTGGAGGACGCCAACGCCCGCCTGGAGCAGATCCGCCGGGCGCGCATGCCCTACCCGAACTGGATGATCGCGGTGGGCTTCGGCCTGATCGCCTCCAGCGCCAGTCTGATGGTGGGCGGCGGTCCGATCGTGGCGACCGTGGCCTTCCTCGCCACGGTGCTGGGCGACCGCACCTCGGTGTTCCTGGCCAACCGCGGGGTCGCGGAGTTCTACCAGATGGCGGCGGCCGCGGTGGTCGCCGCCTCGATCGGGGTGGGCCTGCTGTGGGTGAGCACCGAGATGAACCTGGGCCTGCAGGCGGGCGCGATCATCACCGGCAACATCATGGCGCTGCTACCGGGCCGTCCACTGGTGTCCAGCATCCAGGACGGCATCAGCGGTAGTTACGTCTCGGCGGCCGCCCGGCTGCTGGAGACCTTCTTCATCCTGGGCGCGATCGTGACCGGTGTGGTCACCGTGGCCTACACCGCCACGCGCCTGGGCGTCGACCTGGACCTGGAGAACCTGCCCTCGGCCGGAACCGCGATGGACGTTCCGGTTCTGATCGGCGCGGCCGGGATCGCCATGGCCTTCGCCATCTCACTGGCAGTGCCACCGCGCATGCTGCCCACGATCGGTGCGATGGGCGTGATGATCTGGCTGATCTACGCGGGACTGCGCCTGCTCCTGGAGGTCCCTCCGGTGGTGGGCACGGTCGTGGGCGCGGTGGCCGTGGGCGTGGTCGGGCACTGGCTGGCCCGGCGGAGCCGGCGACCGGTACTACCCTACCTGATCCCCTCCATCGCGCCGCTGCTGCCCGGCAGCATCCTGTACCGGGGGCTGATCGAGATCACGCAGGGAACGGCGGTCTCGGGGCTGCTCAGCATCGCTGAGGCGGTCATGGTGGCGTTGGCGCTGGGCGCGGGGGTCAACCTCGGCGGCGAGCTCGTTCGGGCCTTCCAGCGCGGCGGTCTGGCCGGGGCGGGGATGCGCAGCCGTCCGGCGGCGCGGCGTACCCGCGGCGGTTACTGATCTGGCGGGTCCGGCCTGGCCGGACCCGGTCAGGAACGGAGCGAATCCAGCAGAACCAGTGGGCAGTGACGTGAGTCTCAGTTAGTACGAGCGAACAACAAGAAGGTCGTGTTGTTGTCGCCCAAACCGACAACACCATGTGATGTCAGACACTATTGTTGACTTCAGCTCAACGAGGAGCACTCGAACGAAAGGCTCTGTCATGTGTAGCCATTCACCCTCCTGCCCGTCCTTCGAGGACACCGACCGAGAAGCCGCGCGCG
Organism: Nocardiopsis valliformis DSM 45023; assembly: GCF_000340985.1. Taxonomy (NCBI): domain Bacteria; kingdom Bacillati; phylum Actinomycetota; class Actinomycetes; order Streptosporangiales; family Nocardiopsidaceae; genus Nocardiopsis; species Nocardiopsis valliformis. The sequence continues at coordinate 42,188 of NZ_ANAZ01000028.1, read as the reverse complement.
TCGTATCCAGCCACCCGGAACAGGGGTGGAGCCTGCTCTGCAACGGCGTCGTCCTTTTCGACGACACCGGCGAGCTTCTCCCCGACGGGGCTGTTGTCGCCCCGCACCGTCCCAGGGCCGCCGCTTGAGCAGCGTGGACAGTGCTGCCTGACACGTCTCAACGGCCGTCGGGCCAGTTCTCGGGCAGCACGTCCTCGCCCATCGCGGCGCTGAGCCGACGCCGGAAGTCGGCGTGCACGGCGCCGCCCCACACCAGTTCACTCGGAGTGCGCAGCGCCTCCTCCATGGCGGCGCGCAACGCGGCCGGGCGGGCCTCGCCCTCCACCACCGGGACCGCCAGCAGGGCGTGCATCTGGGTGATGACCGCGAACAGCTCCCCCGCGAGTGCGGGCGCGCTGGATGTGGCCACGGCCTCCTCCAGGTAGACGTCCCACCAGGGCTCGGGGGGCTCCTCCCCGCCCTCCTCCGGGAGCTGGGCGAAGGGGCGCCGCAGCCGTTCGCGTACCGCCTCGGCCGTGTCCCGGTCTCGGCTGTCCAGACCCGCCCGCCAGACCTGTTCGGCCGAGTCCGGTTCGCCGCGCAGTGCCAGTAGCCCGGCGAGCAGCTCCACCGCCGCACCCGAGGTGCGCGGCTCCGGGTGCGCGCCCTGCGTTTCTTCGTTGGCGGGCTGGTCCGCGACGGCACCCACGTCCGCGATGGCACGCTCCAGGTGGGTGGCGGCGCGCAGCAGCCGCAGACCGGGGTCGTCCCCCACGCTCAGCCCGCGTTCAACCGCCACGGCGGCGGCGTCAGGCCGCCCCCGCTCCAGCAGGCGGCCGGCGAGGTCGCGGGCGGCCTCCACGACCGTGGTGGCGTGCAGGCGGCTGATCGCCTGGTCGGCGGGCGGCAGCTCGAGCACGGCCTCCCAGTGCTCCTCGGCCTCCTCCGGCTCACCGCGCAGCTCCGCCTCGCGGGCCAGTCCGTAGCGGGCCACCGCGCTGTAGGCGGGACCGCCCAGATCCAGCAGCCGGTGCCAGACCCGCGCGGCCTCGCCGTGGGCGCCCTCCTGTTCCAGGGAGAGCGCCAGGTGGTAGGCGGCGCGCGGGGCGTAGCGGGCGTCTCCGGTGGCCAGGGCGCGGCGCGCGGCCTCCCGGGCGGCGGCCAGGTCCCCGCGCTGGTCCTGCACCACGGCCAGCCCGAGCAGCGCCCTGGCCTGTACCGCGGGCCGGGGGTTGGCCGCGACCGCCTGCTGGTAGAGCTTGGCGGCCCGCTTGAGGTGGCCGTTCTCGGCCAGGTCCTGGGCCTGTGCGCACAGGTCGTCCGCCTCCCCGGCGGCGGGCACCGCGGTGTCCCCGGCGTCGTCGGGATCGGTGGCCTGGGGCGTGGGGTCGGCGGGGCCAGAGCGCGCGGAGGATCCGGACGTCGTGGTCATTCGTTCCGCTTTCCATGGGGGTGTCGGGTCCGGGCGGTGGGGAGCGCGGACCGTGCGGCGTGGCCGCGGCCGGTGGGGATCCGCAGCGGTGCAACTCTAACGCGCCCTCCCCCGGGTGCCGGGGTCCGCGGCGCGGGTGTCGGTTTCCGTGGTTCTTCCCGATCCACCCGCTGCCTACCCCAGCACTGTCTTTACAACGTAGATCTTTGATAGCTCACAAGGGGGGCGCCTCCCCTCGCGGGTCGGCGCCCCGGCACTTCTTACAGCTCGTGCCTCACAGCTCTCGCCTTTACAACTCGAAGGCCTCCGGCGGCGGGCAGGAGCAGACCAGATTGCGGTCGCCGTAGGCCTGGTCGATCCGGCCGACCGGCGGCCAGTACTTGTCCTGGCGCAGCGCCGGCAGCGGGTAGGCCGCCTCCGAACGCGTGTAGCCGTGCTTCCAGTCGTCGGCGGTGACCGCCTCGGCGGTGTGCGGAGCGCCGCGCAGCGGGTTGTCCTCCGCGTCCCACTCGCCCTCGGTCACGCGGTCGATCTCACCGCGGATGGCGATCATCGCCTCGATGAACCGCTCCAGCTCGGCGAGGTTCTCGCTCTCGGTCGGCTCGACCATCAGTGTGCCGTTGACCGGGAAGGACATCGTCGGCGCGTGGAAGCCGTAGTCCATCAGGCGCTTGGCGATGTCCTCGTTGCTGATCCCGCTGGCCTTCTGCAGCGGACGGATGTCGATGATGCACTCGTGCGCGACCAGGCCGCCCGCACCGGTGTAGAGCACCGGGTAGTACGGCTCCAGGCGCTTGGCCACGTAGTTGGCCGAGAGCACCGCGGTCTCGGTGGCCGAGCGCAGGCCGTCGCCGCCCATCATCCGCACGTACGCCCAGGAGATCGGCAGGATCCCCGCGGAGCCGAACGGCGCGGCAGAGACCGGGCCGACCCCGGTGTGCGGGCCCGCCTCGGGCTGGCCCGGGTGGTTGGGCAGGAAGCCCGCCAGGTGCGAGCGGACGGCGACCGGGCCCACGCCCGGGCCGCCGCCGCCGTGCGGGATGCAGAAGGTCTTGTGCAGGTTCAGGTGGCTAACGTCCGCGCCGAACTCGCCCGGCTTGGCCCAGCCGACCAGCGCGTTCAGGTTGGCGCCGTCGACGTAGACCTGACCGCCCGCCTCGTGGACCAGGCGGCAGACCTCGGTGATGGTGTCCTCGTACACGCCCGCGGTGGAGGGGTAGGTGACCATGATGGCCGCCAGGTCCTCGCGGTGCTTGTCGGTCTTGGCACGCAGGTCGGCGAGGTCGACGTTGCCGTCCTCGTCGCAGGCCACGACGGCCACCCGCATGCCAGCCATGACCGCGCTGGCGGCGTTGGTGCCATGCGCGGAGCTGGGGATGAGGCAGATATCGCGGTGGGCCTCACTGCGCGAGCGGTGGTAGCCGCGGATCGCCAGCAGACCGGCGAGCTCACCCTGCGAACCGGCGTTGGGCTGCAGGGAGACCGCGTCGTAGCCGGTGACCTCGGCCAGCCACTTCTCCAGGTCGCGGATGAGCGAGACGCTGCCGGCCGCCTGGTCGAGCGGGGCCAGCGGGTGCAGGCCCGCAAACTCCGGCCAGGTGACGGCCTCCATCTCGGCGGTGGCGTTGAGCTTCATCGTGCACGAGCCCAGCGGGATCATCGTGCGGTCCAGCGCGAGGTCGCGGTCGGACAGGCGGCGCATGTAGCGCAGCAGCGAGGTCTCGCTGCGGTGGGTGTTGAACACCGGGTGGGTGAGGTAGTCGACGCCCCGGGCCAGGTCCCCGGGAAGGCGGTCGGCGCCCTCGTCCACGGCGACCGGGCCGCGCTCGGCGCCGCGGTCGGCCTCACCGAAGGCCGCCAGGACCTTGTCGAGGTCGGCGACGGTGGTGGTCTCGTCCACGCTCAGGCCGACCGTGGTCTGGTCGACGTCGAGCAGATTGATCCCGGCCTCCAGGGCCCGCTCGACCACGCGGTCGGCGTTGGGCACACGCACGCGCAGGGTGTCGAAGTACTCGCCGTGGAGCACCTCGAAGCCGCGCCGGGTGAGCGTGTCGGCCAGGGCGACGGTGCGGGTGTGCACCTGGCGGGCGATCGCGCGCAAGCCGTCGGGCCCGTGGTAGACGCCGTACATCCCGGCCATGACAGCGAGCAGCACCTGAGCGGTACAGATGTTGCTGGTGGCCTTCTCACGGCGGATGTGCTGCTCGCGGGTCTGCAGGGCCAGGCGGTAGGCGGGCTTGCCCGCGTTGTCCACCGAGACGCCGACCAGGCGGCCGGGCAGCTGGCGGCGCAGCTTCTGGCCCACGGACATGTAACCGGCGTGCGGGCCGCCGAAACCGAGCGGGACACCGAAGCGCTGGGTGGAGCCCACCGCGATGTCGGCACCCAGCTCACCGGGGCTGCGCAGCAGGGTCAGGGCCAGGATGTCGGCGGCGACCACGGCCAGGGCGCCGCGCTCGTGTGCCTGGGCGATGATGGCGCTGGGGTCGCGCACCACACCGCTGGAGGCGGGGTACTGGACCAGGACGCCGTAGAAGTCGCCCTCGGGCAGGCCCTGGGTGAGGTCGGCGACGACCACCTCGATGCCCAGGGGTTCGGCGCGGGTGCGCAGGACCTGGAGGGTCTGCGGGAAGACGTCGGAGTCGACCACGAACACGTCGCTCTTGACCTTGGTCGCCCGGCGGGCCAGGGTCATGGCCTCGGCGGCGGCGGTGGCCTCGTCCAGCAGGGAGGCGCCGGTGATGGGCAGACCGGTGAGGTCGGAGACCATGGTCTGGAAGTTGATGAGGGCCTCGAGGCGGCCCTGGGAGATCTCCGGCTGGTAGGGCGTGTAGGCCGTGTACCAGGCAGGGTTCTCCATGATGTTGCGCAGGATGACCGGGGGCGTGAGCGTGCCGTAGTAGCCGCGGCCGATCATCGGGGTGTTGAGCTTGTTGCGCGAGGCGAGGTCGCGCAGCTCGGCCAGGGCCTCGGCCTCACCGATGGCCTCGGGCAGGTTGAGCGCGGCGCTCTGCCCGGGGGCGCTGAGGATGGACTCGGGCACCGCCGCGGTCATGAGCTCGGCGGTGGAGCCGTAGCCGACCGTCTTGAGCATCTCCGCGGTCTCGGCGGGCGTGGGGCCGATGTGGCGGTCGGCGAACACTCTGGCGGGCGCGCCCGAGGTGGGGACATTCGACGGGTCAGGCACGGAGACCTCCTGGTGACAGGGCCGATCGGGTCGGCGGTGTTCCTCACGGTCTCCCCCTCTGTCACCGGGCACGGCGGTGCCCAGGCTTCAGAGCGGCCTACTCCGCGCGGTCCATGGTGCCTGAGAGGTTACTGGGGAGTATTGCCCCGTCGGCGCCCCGTTGCCGAGGTCTCTCCCGCGCGGTATCAGCAGCCTGCTGACGCTCTGTATATGTGTACAAGCAGGGCTGATGTCGGTTTTCATCCCCGTTGCGACTACGACCGTACTCGATCGGCCCCCGAACCACCGAGCCAGGGCACACCTTTTCGGCGGATCACACGAGTAGCCCGTCCCAGGCACCCGTGCGGGCCCCTGACCGCATGCGGCCACCGGAGAACCCCCGCCCCGCTACCCCGCGTTAGGGACCGACGAGCTGACCAGAAGGCCGGCTCGCTCCAGGAATCCCCGGAAAAGGATTCCCGTGTTCGTCTGCCGCCCCCGACACACGAGAACCAGCGCGCGGATCACAGAGAATCCCTCGAGAACGGCCCCCGTGAAGATGAGACGTGCCCTCGCCCACACCACTGGAACAGTGGTCACCGCCACGGTGATCCTTTCGTTGATGAGTACCCCGACAGCAGCGGCAACTCGTTTGGAGGCGACTGGCGTCGGCCGGGCACTCGAAGCCTCCGCACCCGAAACCTTGGCGATATCCACGAGAATCCCCATGCCACGAACACCGCTGTGAAGGCCGTCACCGAAAACGGTCAGAGCGTCATCCCCATCGAGATCGAAGAACCGATTTCCGTTGACGGCTACGGCGACCACCATGTTTCCATTCGTCTGCCCTTCCCCGAGAGCACCGAGCCCGCGGAGATACTCGACGACGGGACCGCCGTCTTCGATCACGGCAACGGCGCCCAGACGGTCCCGCTGCTGAAGACGGACGGTTCGGTCCAGATCACCACCATCATCGAGGACTCCTCCGCACCCACCGGCTACGAGTACGATCTTTCGGCCGTGGGCCTGGACCGGATCGAAGAGCAGGACGACGGAATCCTGGTCCTGCTCGACCCCGACGGAGCGTATCTCGCAAGCATCGCCCCGGCATGGGCGAAGGACGCCCACGGAAGTCCCGTGTCCACCCGGTACGAGATCGACGGCACGAAGATCGTCCAGGTGGTGGACCACCCCGGCGAGGTGTTCGCCTACCCGGTCGTCGCCGACCCGTGGTTGGGCATCGACCTCTTCTCCTGGACGTCGTACACCACCGAGAGAAGCCAGTTGAGAGTAAACGCCAGGAAGTCCGCCTACGGCCAGGGAATCCCTATGCCCGGAACAGGGCAGGCGATCTTCCTCTCCGCCGGTTGGAACGAACTCAAGGCCAAACGCCCTCGGGTGACCGAAAAGAAAACCCTGCGCCAGCAGTACGACTGCCACGTGGCCGGTGGGTTCTTCAACATCGCGGGCGACTGGAACTTGGAGAAACGGCGCCCGACCCGAACCCGGTCATGGACCTACGGCGTGGCAAGGCACCGCTGCAACTGGACCACCGCGAGCGGCAACAAATAGGAGGATCAAGTGATGCGTCAACCATGGCGGAACCTGTCCGTCGCCGGCTCTTTAAGTATTGTCGCGATCCTGAGCGCGTGCTCGGCCGGGCCCTCCCTCGACCTGGAGGACTACTTCTCCGCCGACACCGAACCCTGGTACCTGATCACCGACGCTCAGGAGGCGACCGGTGAACTGTGCGACGAGGAGACGGCGTGTGTCCAGGCGTACACGACCGAGCACACGGACTTCCTCAGGTTCGACTCACCGGAACAGGCCGAGGAGGCCGCTGGGAACACGGCTGGCGATACCCGGGTTTCGGACTCCGTCCTCATCCGCTTCTCCTCCTCGTCACTGATCGAGGAGGAGAAGGACGCCGTTCAGGAATGGCTGGAGCACGAATCCGAACCCGACGCCGACCTCGGCCCCCTCTTCGCCGATCCGACCATGGGGTGGTACCTGGAGAGCAACCCCCGCGAAACCACCGCGCTGCTGTGCGCCGACGGGTTCGACTGTGACCAGGCCTACTCCACGGACCAGGCCGATTATCTGATGTTCGAGACTCCGGAGGAGGCCGCGTCGGCCGCCTCGGAGGTCGGCGCGGACGCCGAGCACGTGAACCACTTCGTCATCCACTTCACCGACGAGCGGCTCACCGAGAGCCAACGCGCCGCTCTGAGCCAGGCCCTGCGCTGCGCGCACGGTTCCGACGACTCCTGCTGAGGCCCCGGACACAGCCCGTGCTCCGATCCTGCGGGGCGCGGGTCAGCCGGTGCGCCGCTCTCTACGGCGCTGGGCCAGCTCGTCCACGGGCTGGGGAGCCGCCGCCGGAAGGTCGGTCCGCTCCTCGGCGGGCACCACCCCCAGGGCCTCCTCCAACTCACGGGAGACGTTGGCCAGGGCCAGGCCGAACATACCCTGCCCGCGCTGCATGAGGTCGACGACCTCGTCGGGAGAGGTGCACTCGTAGACGCTGACGCCGTCACTCATCAGGGTGATGCGGGAGAGCTCGGCGGCAGGGCGCCCGCGCAGGTGGTCGACCGCGGTCCGGATCTGCTGGAGCGAGATCCCGGTGTCCAGGAGCCTCTTGGCCACCTTGAGCATCAGGATGTCCGGGAGGCTGTACAGAGGGGCGTTATGGGCTCCAGTGCGCACGCTCGGCTCCACCAGGCCGGTCCTGGCCCAGTAGTCGAGCTGTCGATAGGTGATCCCCGCGGCCGTACACGCCGCTGGGCCCCGATACCCGACGTCCGTAGGCAGCGCCATCACGTCCTCTTCGCACAGTAGGCCCTGCTGCCCCGCTAGCCGCAGCGCGGACCGCCTGTCATGGGGATCCCGTTTGCCGCTCGCTACCGCCACGCCGACCTCCGGCTTCTCGGCCCACGACGGCATCGACAGGGGAAGGTCCACTCAGGGAATGGGCGCGCCGTGGGGTTCACAGCACTGACCGTAGGACGGCCGCAAGGCAGCGTCAACGAAGCCGCTCGGCGCGTCGCCAAGTGCGTGCGGCGACGCCGCCGCGGCACCGGAGCCGGCGGCGAGCGAACGCGCCCGGCGGTTTTCGGCTGCGCACTCCACGACCATTCCCTTCGCCTAATCTACCACTCACACAACTGACAAAGTCGCAGGTCACGGCCGTGTTCTTCGGGGCACACCCCGAATCCTCCCGAACCACTCATTCCGGTCAAAAATTCCTCATCCCTACAGATCCCTACAGGACCCAAGCTCCCCAGGAAACACAAGGCGGGGCCCGCAGTGCGCGGGCCCCGTCGTGTCACGTGCTGCGTCGGCCGAAGTCCTCGGGCGAGATGTTGTCCAGGAACTCCCGGAACGCCTCGACCTGGTCCTCCTGCTCGTCCGGGATCGGCATCCCGGCTTCCTCGATCACGTCCTCGTGGGCGTAGATCGGGGTCCCCGTCCGTAACGCCAGGGCTATCGAGTCCGAGGGGCGCGCGCTGACCTCCACCCCGTTGCTGAAGACCAGCTCGGCGTAGAAGATGCCGTCGCTCAGGCCGGTGATGTTCACCGTCTCGAGCCCCGTGTCCAGTGCGTCCAGGACGTCACGGAACAGGTCGTGCGTGAGCGGGCGCGCGGGCGCCACGCCCTGCTGGGCGAGCGCGATGGCGGTGGCCTCTACCCCGCCGATCCAGATCGGCAGGTAGCGGTCACCCTCGGATTCCTTGAGCAGGACAATCGGTTGGTTCGAGGGCATCTCAACCCGGACGCCGACGACTTCCATGTGCTTCACAGCGGCTCCGTCCCACGAGTCGTCATGCCGGATGGGCGCTCGTCCCTGCTCCCCCGTCGGACCAGGACCCGAGGGCGAAATCGGCACCCTTCGTTACAAAGCTCTCCGGAGGCGGGGGGCCGCAAACCTCTTCGGCCCTCCCGCCCCCGTCGACCGTGGTCAGCGCACCGTCATCGGCGCGGTTTGGTCAGTAGGACCATCCGGAACTTGCCGATCTGGATCTCGTCCCCCCCGCCCAGTTCGGCCTCGTCCACCGGTTCCCGGTTGACGTAGGTTCCGTTGAGGCTGCCGACGTCGCGGACGCCGAAACCGTTGCCGCGGCGGAAGAACTCCACGTGGCGGCGGGACACGGTGACGTCGTCGAGGAAGATGTCGCTGTTGGGGTGGCGACCCGCGGTGGTCACGTCGCTGTCCAACAGGAAACGGCTCCCTGCGTTGGGGCCTCGTCGAACCACCAGCAAAGCGGTTCCAGGGGGAAGGGCGTCGGCGCTGGCGGGGTCGTCGCCGCCGAGCTCGTCACCCGATTCCTCCTCCTCGAGGGCCTGTATACCGGAGATGGAGATGGTGGAAGTGACATCTCCCCCGGCGTCGCCACCAGCACTGGGCTGGGGACTTTGGGGTTCGGCCCTGCGGACGGGGGTCCCACAGTGGGAGCAGAAACGGGCATCATCCGCAACGGCGTGACCGCACTGCGTGCAGTAAACGCTCGACATAGGTCGGCTCGGCCTCCTACCGCACGGGGCGGTGCTTGATTCGGCTGATCGGTGGCGCGTCCCGGGCGATCGGCGGGCACCGGGCCCACCCGTCTTCCGGAACACGGCGGGACGGCCCACTGTCGCGGCAGCGGTACGGCCCACACGGTCGGTCGCTAGGTCTCATCCCCCATGTTGTACAACTTGTCACCCCCCGTTGGGTGTCCGCCGTTGCCGGGATTCCCGGGGCGGGTGGTGACACGGTGCTTCAGGGAACACTCGACTTTAAACCATATCCCTGTCCAGACAGGGTTTTGCTCCCCCTCGGCCCGCCGCGAACACCCTGGGGGTGCCCGCGCTGCGGGGTTGGGCCGCTTCGACACCTGGGGCGCCGCCTCGGCCTCGGACAGGCCTCGTGGGAAACCAACACCTGTTCTGGGGCAGATGCCCCGCCCGGGCGTTTGGTTCTCCGGATTCCCGAATGGATTTTCACGCACCCCCAACCCCCGCCCTGACCTGGGCTTTTATTCACTTTACCGCTGATTTTTCCGGAATGGGAGACCATGCCAGAAACATCCCTGCGTGCGTCAGGCGGGTGCGGACGGCCCCACCGCCCGCACCCGCCTGGCACTTTCGTTAGCCCTCAGCCCGTTCCACCACGGCCGCCCACTCGTCGAGCAGGCGCTGCGCGCCGTCCGAATCAGGACCTTCGGCCCAAAGATGGGTGACCGCTTCGGCTGTGTCCGGCAGGACCAGGGCCCAGCTACCGTCCGGCTCGATCACCCGGACCCCGTCCGTGGTGTCCAGTTCGCGCTCGCCCGCGGCCTCCACGACCGCGCGCATGACGCTCCCCTTGACCGCCCACGGGGTGGGCACCGAACGGCGCAGCAGGTGCGCCTGAGGGATCGCACGGTCGATCTGGCCGAGCGAGCGCCGGGTCCGCGCCACCAGCCCCAGCAGCCGCACGAAGGCGGCGATGCCGTCACTGGTGGGGCTGAACTCGGGAAGGACGAACCCACCCCGGCCGTCACCGGCGAAGATGATCTCCTCGCCCTCCGAGCGAACCGCCTTGGTCAGCTCGTCGGTGGCGGTGGCGGTCCAGAGCACCTCGACCCCGTAGGAGCGGGCCACCGTCTCGGCCACCCGGGTCGTGGTGACCGGAAGCGCCACCCGCCCGCCGCGGCGTTCGGCGGCGACCAGGTCCAGTACCACCAGGAGCGCTCGGTCGCCGTCCACCAGCTCGCCGTTCTCGTCCACGATGGCCAACCGTTCGGCCACCGGGTCGAAGCGCACCCCGAAGTCGGCACCGGAGTTGGCCACCAGCTCGCCCAGCCGCTCCAGGTCCCGCATCTTCTTGGCCACGGTGTCGGTGGGCGAGGCCTCGTCCAGCCGGTTGTTGACCGTGAGCACGTCCACGCCGATCCGCCCCAGGAGCGAGGGCAGGATCAGCGAGCCCGTACCGCCCGCGCAGTCCACCACGACCTTCAGCTCGGCCTCGGCCACCCCGGAGGTGTCCACGGCCCTCAGGAGCTCGTAGGAGTAGTTCTCGACGTTGCGGGAGGGGAAGGTCAGCTCACCGATCTCGCCGGGGAAGGCGCGCCGGTACTCCGCCCGGGAGAAGACCCGGTCGAGTTTGCGCTGCGCCCCCGGGGAGAGGTCGGCGCCCTGACCGTCCAGGAACAGGATGTCCACGGACTCGGGGTCGCCGGGGCTGGTGCGCACCATGATGCCGCCGCTCATCCCGCTCTGCGAGGTGTGGAAGCGCGCCACCGGCAGCGGCACGACCTCCAGGTCCCGGACGTCCATGGCCGCGGCCGTGAGCGCGCTGATGATCGCCCGCTTGAGCGTGCGCGCCGCCCGCGAGACGTCACGGGAGGTCGTGACCATCGCGCCCTTCTTGAGCGTGGTGGCGTAGGCGTTGGCCAGCCGGACCGCGAGCTCGGGCGTGATCTCGACGTTGATCAGACCGGACACGCCCCGGGGACCGAACAGCGAACGCTGCCCGCGCGACTCCCAGACGACGTTGGTATTGACCACCGCCCCGGCCTCGATGGTCTTGAACGGGTAGACCTTCACGTCGTTGTTGACGTACGCCTCGGACTCGATGACGCAGTCCTCGCCGACGACCGCGCCCTCCTCGATCCGGGCGGCCGCCATGACGTCCGTGTTCTTGCCGATCACACAGCCGCGCAGGTTGGCGTTGCGGCCGATGAACACGTTGTCGTGCAGCACCGTGCGGTGGGCGAAGGCCTCCGCTCGCACCACGGCGTTGCTACCGACCACCGTGTACTCGCGCAGTTCGGCCCCGGCCTCGATCTTGGCGTAGTCGCCGATGTAGAGGGGGCCCTTGAGGACGGCGCTGGTGTCGACCTCCGCGCCCTCGCCGACCCACACCCCCGGGGACACCTCGAAGCCGTCGATCTCCACGTCGACCTTGCCCGAGAGCACGTCGGCCTGGGCGCTGAGGTAGCTCTCGTGGGTGCCCACGTCCTCCCAGTAGCCGTCGGCGACGTACCCGTAGAGGGGCTCGCCCTCCTCCAGCAGTTCGGGGAAGACGTCGCCGGACCAGTCGACCACCTCGCCCGCGGCCACTCGTTCGAGGACCTCCGGCTCCATGATGTAGATGCCGGTGTTGACGGTGTCGGAGAAGACCTGGCCCCAGGTGGGTTTCTCCAGGAAGCGCTGGATACGCCCCTGATCGTCCACGATGATGATGCCGAACTCCAGCGGGTTGGGGACCCGCTTGAGGGCGATGGTGACCTTGGCGCCGCGCTCCTTGTGGAAGCGGACCATGTCGGTGAGGTCGATGTCAGTGAGCGCGTCGCCGGAGATGACGATGAACGGCTCCCCGCGCAGGTGCTCCTCGGCGTTCTTGACGCTGCCCGCTGTACCGAGCGGGACCTCCTCGGCGACGTAGTGGAGCTTCATGCCGAGCTCCTCGCCGTCACCGAAGTAGTTGCGGATGAGCGTGGCCAGGAACTGCACGGTGACCACGGTCTCGGTGAATCCGTGCTTGCGCAGCAGGAGCAGCACGTGCTCCATGATGGGCTTGTTGACCACCGGCAGGAGCGGTTTGGGCTGGTTGGCGGTCATGGGGCGCAGGCGCGTGCCCTCGCCACCCGCCATCACCACGGCCTTCATCGGGGGGGGTGGAGTGGCGTCGGGTGCGGCGCCGGACGCGGAATCGGTCGTACTCATCGCAGGGACCCCCGAACGGCGGTGCGGTCAACGCGGCCAGGGGGCGCGACGGGGGGTAGGTACTCGGAACGCGCGGCCTCGCGCGCGATGGGACATGTTCTCATGGCGGAGATGACACTCCCTTTCGATCCGACAGGACTCTGGTGAGCCGGTCCGCCGGTTCGTTCAGTGGATCAGGGCCCGGTCCTGCCCTGATCCGGTAGGCCCGGTCCGTCCGGGCCTTCGGGTGCCGCGCCGGGATGACCGTCCGCGGTCGCCGGTGCGATCGGATCCGATCGGTCGACGCCGTGGCCGCGTGCGGGGTCGCTGTCCCGGGCACCCGCGTGGATACCCGCGTGATCAGCGCGTTCGTCGCGGCGGGTCTGGCCCATCAGGCGCAGTCCCTGTACGGCGTAGAGCAGTCCGGCCCACCAGTACAGAGCCGTTCCCCACAGGGCGAAGGCCCAACCCATAATCCTGGCCACATCTCCGATGATCGACGCGTAGCCCGCGATGAACAGGAGCGGGAACGCGTACAGAAGGCAGAGCGTGGCGGCCTTGCCCGCGAAGTTGACCGGCAGCGGCCCGTAGCCGAAGTGGCGCAGCAGCGGCAGCGCGCCCAGGATGAGGACGTCGCGCAGGACCAGGAGGGCCATCAGCCACCACGGGACGATGCCGCGCACGACCAGGCCGAGCAGGGCCGCGAAGATGTAGAGGCGGTCGGCGAGCGGGTCGAGGATCTGCCCCAGCTTGGTGGCCTGGTCCCAGGCCCGGGCGATCTTGCCGTCCAGCCAGTCACTGAGACCCGCCAGGGCGAGCACGAGCAGAGCCCACCAGTCCTCCTCCGGGCCCAGGATGAGCCAGAGGAACAGCGGCACGCCCAACAACCGGAGCATGCTCAACAGGTTGGGAACCGTCCAGATGCGGTCACTGACCACCGGGCTGGCCACGCTGCCCCCCGCCTCGTGTCTGCCTTCTTCCGCGGATCGCCCCATGGCGCCAACGATAACCGGCGGGACCGTCGTTTCCCGCCACCTCGCGCCCCACCGGGCCCAGGATGCCCGGCGGAGGACCGCCCGCTAATCGTATCGTGTACGGATTTGTCCCGTGACCCGGTATCCACCTGGACTTTCGGTCCCTTGGGTCACCGGTGGGGCTCGTGGGGCGCCCGGGACGAACGACGGTCTCCGCCCGCTTTGTGCTTCCCGGCTCGTCGGCGGGGCCCTCGGCCGGGCCCCGCCGATGGGGAGGGCGGACCCGTGGTCAGGCAGGCCCGTCGCTACCGGAACCGTCCTCGGCCGCGGCCCGCTCCTGGCCGACCTCATCCGGCGCGCCGCGGCGCGCGGCGAAGGCCTTGCGCAGGGCCACGGACGCCTCCACCATCATCCACACCGCCAGGCCGAAGATGACCAGGTCCAGCGGGGCGAGCACGAAGCGCTGCATCGGATCGTCGCTCAACGCGAAGTCCCTCAGCTGCACCAGGAGCGCCCACGAGGTCATGACCGCCAGGAACACCAGGGGCACCAGGACCGCGACGGGGTTGCGCCCCTGCTTGGTCACCCACACGGCGATGACCGACAGCGCCAGTCCCGCGGTCAGCTGGTTGGTCGTACCGAACAGCTGCCAGAGGGTCCCGGCGGCGAAGTTCCCCGGGATGAGCGCCAGCCCGAAGGGGATCACCACCGCGACGAGCGTGGCCGCGGTGATGTTGCGGCTGAGGAAGCGCGAGGAGCGTTCGAGCGCGCCGCCCTCGGCCGCCTTCTCCTTCACGATGGAGCTGATCTCCTGGATGGTGTAGCGCTGGAGTCGGACCGCGGTGTCCAGGCTCGTGGCCGCGAAGCTCACCACGACCACGGTGGCGAACACCAGACCGACGCCCTCGGGGATCCCGATGTTGGACGCGAAACCGGCCACCCCTTCGACGAAACGGCCCGCCGGATTGGTACCGGCGGTCGCCCAGTCGGCGTAGTGGTCGGTCCAGGCGGTCCCCTCGTTGGCTGAGAAGACCATGATGCCCGCGGTGCAGGCCAGGATCGAGCAAACGGCCAGCGTGCCCTCACCGAGCGAGCTCAGGTAGCCCACGTAACGTGCGTCGGTCTCCTTGTTCAGCTGCTTGGAGGTCGTCCCCGAGGCGACCAGGCTGTGGAAACCGGACACCGCACCGCAGGCGATGGTGATGAACAGCAGCGGGAAGATGGGCGGGCTTCCCTCGGGCAGGTCACCGCGGAAGGCGGGGGCCTCGATCGTGTTCATGCCCACGATGATGCCGACCATGATGACGAGCAGGCCCACCACCATCTGCTGCTGGTTGATGTAGTCGCGGGGCTGTAGGAGCAGCCACACCGGCAGGCGCGAGGTGAAGAAGGTGTAGACGAAGATCAGCACCAGCCACACCAGCGCGGGGTCGGCGCCCAGCAGGTTCGCCAACGGGTCCACGGTGATGGGGAACGCCTGCCCGAGCGGGATGCACGCGTACACGACCAGCAGACTGATCAGCGACGGGACGAGCGCGGCGGTGCGCCTGCGGTAGACGACCTGGCCCACCCCGATCGCCAGCGGAATGGTGACCAGGACCGGGAGCACCGCCTGGGGGTTGGCGATGAGAAGGCCCGTGATGATCACCGCGAACACCGCGTTGACCATGGTCACCAGGAAGAAGATGATCAGCAGGAACAGGATCCGGGCCCGGGTCCCGATCACGTCCTTGGCCAGAGCGCCGATGCTCTTGCCCTTGTGCCGCACCGACACCACGATCGCCCCGAAGTCATGGGCGCCGGAGGCGAAGATCGTGCCCAGCACCACCCACAGGAGCGCTGGCCCCCACCCCCAGAAGACCGCGATGGCGGGGCCGACGATCGGCGCCGCGCCCGCCACGGAGATGAAGTGGTGGGCGAAGACGATGTGCTTGTTGGTGGGGACGTAGTCGATGCCGTCCTTGTAGGCGTGGGCGGGGGTGACGAAGTCGGGGTCCAGGGCGTAGACCCGCTTGGCGAGATAGGCCGAGTAGAACCGGTAGCCGAGGGCGAACAGCGCCAGGGCTCCGAGAAGGACTGCTAGGGCCGACATGGGGGTTCCTTCGAACTCACGGCACCGGGTGCGGCTGGGAAAGGGGATTGGCGCCTGACTAGGGTGTATACAGTGCAGGCGAAATTAGCACGTGACGTTCGCCACGGTGAAGGGCGGGCGGGGAGCTTCTTGCCCGCCGCGCCGCGAGAGGGCGGCGCCGCCGGGCGGACGAGAGCCCGGGGAGCCGCCGCGGAGCGGGGAGCGGCCCGCCGCGGCGCCCCGGCCGGCGCTAGTCCAGGGAGAGGATGCGCTCGGCCTCGCGCCGCCCCGACAGCAGAGCCCCGTGCACCGTGGCGGTGTGCTCGATGTCGGTGGCCTCCCCCGCGAAGAAGACCCGATCGCCGACGGGCGCGCCCAGCGCCGTGCGGTCGTCGTCCCCGGCCCCGACGGCGGTGAAGGAGAACCCGCCCCGCGCGAAGGGGTCGTCCATCCAGTGCGTCAGGTAGTGGTCGATCGGGTCCGGTGCCTTCTTGAACATGCCGCGCAGGGACGCCATGGCGTGCTCGACCACGTCGCCGTCGTCCATCCCGGCCAGGAACCGCGCGGCGTTGCCCCCGTTGCGGCTGACCAGGATGGGCTCGCCCAGAACGTTCTGCCCGGCGAACCAGTGGAACCAGGCGCCCTCCTCGGTGCCCAGGTGCACCAGCACCTCGGCGTCGCCCCAGAAGACGTCGTCGAAGCGCAGGAAGAGCTTCTCCAGCCGGCCGTTGCCCAGGCGCCGCACGGCGTCGCGCTTGTCCGCGGGCAGCTCCGGAGTGAAGTCCACCTGCCCGGCCTGCAGGACCCCCAGCGGCAGGGTGACCAGTACCCGGTCCGCGGTCAGCGTCTCCTCGCCGTCGGGGGTTTCCACCCGCACGCTGGCTCCGCGGTCGTCGTGGGAGACGCTCAGCACGACGTGCTCCATGCGCACGTCCAGCCCTCGGGCGAGGTAGTCGGTGAGCTGGCTCATCCCCTCGGGGAAGACCACGTCGTCACCGCTGAACTCGTGGACGGAGGCCACCGCGGAGAAGGCGACCTCCTCGGCGTCCGCCCCGTGGTCGGCCTCGGCGATGCGGTGCACGATCTCGGCGGCGTCCCTGGCCCGCGAGCGCACGAGGTTGACGTCGTAGAGGGCGTGGTTGATGCCCTCCTCCATGGACTCCTCCGGGCTCGCACCGACCGTGGCCCAGTACATGTGCTCGTGCAGGAGGTTGACGTCCTCCATGTTGCGGGTGTGCCGGTCGAACAGGAGCCTGCGGCCCTTGGGGTCGTAGGCGGTCTCGGTGGAGCGGTTGAACACGGCGGTGCGCGCGCCCACCTCCTCCACCAGCCGCGACAGCGGGTTGTTCTCCTGGCCGCGCATCCAGGAGGCCCCCGCGTCCAGGGTGGTGCCGTCCCAGGTGTGCACCGAGTGGATGCGCCCCCCGGTCCGGCTGCGCGCCTCGAGCACCGTCACACGCTCGCCCTGGTCGGCCAGCCGGTCCGCGGCGGCCAGCCCGGCCATCCCGGCGCCCACGACGATGGTGTGCCCCCGTCCCGGGGCGGCCTCGCGTCCGCGCGGTTCGGGCTCGGCGCGGGTACCCACCCCGGTGACCTCCGCGCTCACGTCCTCGCTCATCGCACTCCCCCTCCGTGCCGGCGCTTCCATGCTGGCGGCCCACAAGTGCGACCTTATGCGTCCCAACTGCCCCGACCAGGGAGGACACACCCGAGGGAACCCGGCAAGGGAGCCGGAAGAAGACCGCCAGGAGGGCTAGGGGAAGACGGGGAGGGAAAGGGGGGAGGGGAGGGAAGGGCCCGGCCCCGGGGAGAGGCCCGACGGGAACCCCTCCCCGGGAGAGCCCGGTCCGGACTCAGTTCAGAGCGAGGTTGGCCGTGGGGGCGCCGTATCCCGTTTCCCCGACGATCATGTAGCTCGGCAGGGCGTCGACCGGGATGTCGAACAGGATCTTCTGGGAGCCGTGGTCGCCGGGCTCCAAGAGGCGGAAGGACTCGAGGGCGTCGTACTTGGCAACGGTCGCGGGAATGTCGTGCTCGTGCTCGACGCCCTGGGCGTCCACCAGCCTCAGGGGCGCGGGACTGTACTCGACCGTCTCGGAACCATGGTTCTCCAGCTCGAGCTCCACCAGAACGTACTGGCCGTCGGGGACGTACTCGTCTCCTGTACCGGCGCTGGTGAACGCGCCGGCGTCCACGGTCATCGAGACGAACGTGAACTCCAGGTCACCGGGCTGGGCGGAGTCACCGCCACCGTTTCCGCCCTGGCCTCCGGTGTCGCTCTCTTCGTCGGTGTCGCCCTCGTCGCCGACGGCACCCTCGCCGTCGCCTTCCGCGGCGGCACCCTCAGCGGCACCGTCCTCCGTTGACTCGACCGCCGCGGCACCCTCACCGCCGGAGGAGGGCCCCGGAAGCAGTTCGCCGCAACCGGTCGCGGTCGCTCCGAGGACCAGCACGATTCCCAGGGATCCGAGCAGGGTCAGCAGCGAATTCTTCCGCACGCCGTTTACATTACTGAGAGTCATATTATCGCTTCCTTGCCATGGGCCGGAGCCCCACCTCCTTGCACTGTTCACCGAGTACAGACGGGCCGATAATGGCGCTGGTTCAGTCTTCGGCCTGACCTGATCCGGCCACCCAGAAAATCACTCAAAGTGATAACCTCGCGCGCGAGGTACTTTCCGGGCGGCCTCCCGTTTCACTGCTGTCGGGGGTGCCCACTAGAAACAGAGGTGTTGGTTGCGCCCGCACACGGAAAGACCACCGATGCCCCTCCACTCCACAGGCCGCCCCGAGGAGCCCACCTTCGCCGCCGACCCGACGGACTTCAGCTTCGCGTTGGACCAGGTGTACTTCCCGCGCCCGGCCGAGCACACGCCGCCCTGGCTGCGCGCACGCCTGGACCGGGCCCGGGAACTCGGGTAGCGGAGGTCAGGGTTCGAGGTGGGCGGCGAGGTTGGCCAGTGACGAGCCGAGCCCGGCGGCGTGGTCCCCGGGTGTGATGCCCGGCGGCACGCCGGTCGCCTCGACGCTCACCCGGGTGCCCCCGTCGACCGGTGCGAGCCGCCAGGTCATCGTCATAGTCCCGGAGAAGTCGGGGTCCTCCGAAGCGAAGTCCACGCGCTGAACGATCCGTTCGTCGGGCAGCAGTTCGGCGAACCCGACCTCGGTGACGTCGGTGGACTCCGTGGTCTTGCCCTGCCCGGTTCCGGGATCGAGATAGGTCAGCACCATCCGGAAGCCGCCGCCGGGCCAGGGTTCGAAGCGCTCGATCCGGCCAGTCATGCCCTCCGGGGGCAGCCAGGCCTCCAGGGCCTCGGGGTCGGTCATCGCGCGGTAGACCGCCGCCGGCGGCGCCGCGACGACACGTTCGGCGCGGTCGACCCGCGCGTTCCCCGCACCCTGTTCGCTTCCGTGCCGTTCCCGCTCCATGGACCCACCCCGTTCAGACGCCCCCTACCAGGGCCGGACGACAGCCAGGGCCCGACGATAACGCGGGCCGAGGACATTCAGGGGGAACCGGGAGGGGCCGCACAGCGGCGGGGCGGCGGTCGGCGCTCTTCACGCCCACCGCCGCCCCCACATGCACGGGCGGTCCCGTCCTGACCGCCCGAACGTAGGAGCGGTCCCGTCCTGACCGCTCAGGGCACCCGGGTGGCAGAGCCCGAGTCCACGTCACCGCCGGGGTTCCCCGGCGTTCGCCCGTCCAGAAACCTAGTGCACGAGGCTTTCAGATTTCTTTTATCCGGGGCCTACCGCCTCTGCCTTTCGCCGGATCTGCCCGGTCCGGGATCAGCAGGTGTTGTCCCGGCTGTTCTCCCAGGTGATGTCACGGACGACCGTGTTCACACCGCACGGGTTCTCGGTGATCTCGCTGTCGACCAGCCTCAGGTTGGCGAAGGTGATGTCGCGGGTGTTGGAGAACTCCGAGCGGGCGGCGATCCGGATACCGCCCGGCCCGGCGACGGTACCGCCTTCCTCGGCGAGGGTGACGTTGTAGCAGTTCTCGATGAGCACCGCGTTGTTGCCGGTCCCGGCGATGTCCACGCGCTCGATCACGGCGCCGCCGCTCTCCGAGACGCAGAAGATCCCCCGGCCGCCGCCGCGCGCACGGACCTCGCCGACCCGGATGTTGGTGGAGTACTCGTCGCCGAGTCGACCGTTGCGGTTGGCCATCCGGAACGCCGCGTACCCGGTACCGGTGCCCGCGCCCTCGGCGTCCACCAGCCCGATGTCGGCGTTGACGGTGTCGTTGAGCAGCAGGCCGGAGTAACCGGTGTCACGGGCCGTGACGGTGCCGATGTCCAGCCCGTCCACGCCGTAGGTCTCCACACCGTGGCTCCCGGTGCCGGAGACGAAGACGTCGTCGACGCGGATGTTCCGCGCCTCGCGGACCGAGTCGTTGTCGCGGCTGTCGATCCGCACGCCCAGACCGCCGGACAGGCGCAGGTCGAGCTGACCCAGATGGACGTTCTCGGAGGTGCGCACGTACACGCCGAAGTACGGGTTGCCGGTCAGGGTCAGGTGCGGCACCGACACGTTCTCCGCGTGGCGGATCCGGACGGGAGCGTGCCCGGCACCGGGCGTACCGGTCACGTTGATGGTGCCGCACACCTCCAGCGAGGTGTGGCTGGGCAGGTCGAGCGAGGCGTTGGCCGGAACCGTGCCCGTGCCCCGCACGACGACCCGCTCCTGCGATACGCGGTCCGGGGTGAGTCCGTCCACGGCCGCGCGCATCGCCTGGAGCATGTCGCCGCCCTCGTAGAGGACGCCGCCCCCGGCACGCGAGGTCCACGTGGAACCGTCGAGGACCGCTTCGGCGTGGGCGTCGCCCTCACCGCAGTCGGCCGTTTCCGGCGCCTCGTCGACGCGGACCACGGACCAGACCTGGCCCTGGCCTCCGTGGTGGTCGAACTGGGACAGGCGCCCGCCGGGCTCCTCGCTCCACTCCCACACCTCCAGGGCCTTACCGCTGTTGCGGTTGAGGAGGGACACGCCCCCCTCGCCTTCGACGGGCTCCCACTGCTGGTGGTGACCGTCGTTGGGCTCGTGCTGGCGAATCTCGGCGCCGTCCTCCGTGGAGCGTTCCCACACGTCCACCGCCATACCGCTGTGGACGTTGACGAGGCTGAAGAAGCCGTCGCCGGCCGGGACGAAGCGGAACCGCTGCCAGGGGCGGTCCGTGCGCTCCCACTGGATGAGTTCCGCACCTCTCTCGCGCGAGCCGCCGGTGACGTCGGCGGCCAGGCCGCTGTGCTGATTGACCAGGACGTACTCGGCGTCCGGGGAGATGTCGGCGGCCGCGACCAGGGGTTCGCTACCGCTCTGCAGTTCCGGCTCGGCGTCGTCACCGAACGGGTTGAGGACCAGGGCTGCCGCTGCTGCCAGGGTGGTCGCGGCGGCGGCCGCCGCGATCCACGGCGAGCGGCGTCGCCTGTTCGCCCTCCTGGTGGGGGTCTTCTCTGTCATCGCTACTCCATGTCAGCGGGCTCCGGAGGGGGATCCGGAGGGGGATCCGGAGGAGGCGAGCGCACGGGGGCGCGCTCGCGGAAACATGTGGAGTGGGAGAAGCTAGCACGGAAAGCGCATTCCCGATATTCGTGCTGGAGAGCGACCGAAACCGGCCCCGGGCGGCCCCCGGCGGGACGGGCAGCGTGCCAGGGGCCGCGGCGGGCAGGGCCCCGCGAGGACGGGTCCGGTTGCCCTGCGGGCTCATACCGCTCCTCGTGTGCGGGCCCATGGGGGCTGGGGATCACGAATGCCGCGCGGAACGGATCCCGCACAGTGAGTTCCGGAAGCTGGTACGGAAAACGTTCTCCCGGCACCGGCCCAGCCATCGGCGCTCCGGCCCGGGCGCGGTGGGCCCCGCACTGGACCGGATCCCCCCCGGCCTGAACCGGGGGCTGGCCGCCATCGAGCACGAACGCGCCCGGTCCGGGCTCGGGTCACGCGGGGTTGACTTCCTCCCCACGGCTAAAGCCGGGGGATTCCAACCAGCGGCAGCGCTGGTTGGTGCGGTACTACCTCACGGATTCCCACTGGTTCCTGCTTCTCAGACCGGGTAACCCCGAGGTCTCCACAGGCTGGCACCGCATGCCCTGCGGCGCGACAGACGTTCTTGGCGGCGTTCACATCGGCGTGGCACTCATGCTGGCACTTGGTGCATCGGAACCGCGCTTGGCTCTCGCGCGAGGCCGAGTCCGTGTGATCGCACTCGTGGCACGTCTGGGACGTGAACGCCGGGTTGACCTTGACGATCGTGGTGCCCGTGTACCGGGCGGCGTTGTTCAACGCGGCTTCGAGGCGGTTCCACCCCTTGCCGAGAATTGCCTTGTTGAGCCCCGCCTTCTGACGCACCCGTTTACCGGGGTCCTCAACGGTTCCGCGTGCAGACGCCGTCATGCCCCGGGTATTCAGATCCTCCAACACCACCACGGAATGCTTGCAGGTGAGCCGGTTCGCCGTCCAGGCGCAAAAGTCACCGCGCCGGTCAGTGACCCGACCCATGATCCGGTTCATCGCCGCCAGGGTCTTGCGGCGGTTCGCGCTGCCCTTGCGCTGCCGAGCCAGGCGCTGCTGCAAACACCGGTACCGGGTCTTCTCACCCTCGGTGGCGAACTCCCGATCATGGAACTGGCCATCGGATGTGGTGGCCGCGACCACCACACCCCGATCCACACCCACCGGTGTCCCCGGGTGGTGTTCGGGGGCGAGCTGTCCGTCCTCGACCAGGAACGACACGAACCAGCGGCCCGACTTGTGCGACACGGTGGCGGACCTGACCTGCCCGCCGAGGGGGCGGGACATGCTCAAGGTGCACCAGCCGAGTTTGGGGAGCTTGACCCGACCCCACTTCCGGTTGAGCTTCTCGACCCGGATCTGCTTGGCGTCGGGGAACCTGAACGACGGGCTCCACCGCCCCTTGGCGCGGAACTTCACCTGGAACGTGCCGTGCTCACGACAGGCCCGATCCAGATCCTTCAACGTCTGCTGGAGGATGTGCGAGGGCGCGGCCTTCAGCCACTCCTCCTCGGCCTTGGCCTCCGCAAGCTGCCCGGCCTGGAGGTGGTATCCGCAGAACTCACCACCGCGGCCCCGGGTATACCGGTCCACATACTGACGGCGCTGATCCAAGGCGGTGTTCCACACCGCCCGACACACATCCCCGAACTCAGCGCAGGACTGCGCCTGCACGCCGGTGAGCTCAAGCCGGTACCTGCGACCCGACAGCATGGAACACCCCCTTTCCTCAGCGGTTCTTCTGGTTCTGCACGTACTTGTTGATCTGCTCCAGCGGAGCACCGCCCGCCGTCGCCACGAAGTAGCTGTTCGTCCACAACGTGGGCAGACGCGACTTCAGCGACAAAAACTCGGCACGCAACAGTCGCGAGGAGCGGCCCTTGATGGCCTTGACGAGCCGGTGCACACCGAACTGGGGGTCGACCTCCACGAGCAGGTGCACGTGGTCGGGCATGACCTCCATCTTCACCAGCCATGCCCCCTTTTCGTCGATGACCTCGCGGATGATCTGCTTCAGCCGTTCCTCGATTCGCCCACCGAGAACAGGGCGCCGGTACTTGGGGCACCACACCACGTGAAAGGCGCACTGGAACGTGATGTTGCTGTTCGACCTGAGAGTGGCAGCCACCCGAAAAATATACAGCGTGAAGCCATCTATCGCAGGTGTGTTCCAAGAAAGCGGCTGACCCCACGGCTGAAGCCGGGGATCTGCGCCGCTAGAAACAAGATCAGACCAGGCGCCCCTCCCGGGCCACGACCCGGCCCGCGCGCACGACCGCATGGCGCTCGGGCAGGTCCACCACGACCTGGGGCAGGCATTCGCCTTCCACCAGGAGGAAGTCCGCGGGGGCGCCCGGCTGGAAATCGGCCCGGTCCAGGCCGACCAGCGCCGCGCCGTCGTGCGCGCTGGTGAGGTAGGCGTCCGAGAGCTGCTCGTCCAGGCGGGCCCGCGACGCCTTGGCCAGCAGGTGCGCGCGGTGCATCATGTCGGCGTCACCGAAGGGGCTCCAGGAGTCGCGGACACCGTCCGAGCCCACCCCGACCCGCACCCCGTGTTCGCGCAGCCGCGCCACGGGCAGGACCCGGGCCGGGCTCGGGGCCACGGTGGTGAGCGCGATCCCGGCCTCTCCCAGGGCCGCGGCAAGGGCGTCGAAGTCCTCCTCCGCCCCCGTCATCCCGAAGGCGTGGCTGACCGTCACGTTGCCGCCCAGGCCAAGGGCCCGGGTGCGTTCGATGATCGCCCGCATCGTGCGCGAGCCCACGGGACCGTCGTCGTGCAGGTGGATGTCGACCCCGACCCGGTGGCGGTCGGCCAGGCCGAACACGAGGTCGAGCTGGCCGTCGAGGTCGCCGTCGAAGCCCTCGGGGTCGATCCCGCCGACCAGGTCGGCCGCCCCGGTGCGCAACGCCTCCTCCAGCAGGGCGTCGGTTCCGGGCGCGCGCCGGACCCCGTGCTGGGGGAAGGCGACGATCCGCACGTCCAGGGCGTGCTCGAGCCGCTCGGCGGCCTCCCGGACCCCTTGAAGGCCCTCCAGCCCGTAGGCGGGAGCGATGTCGGCGTGGGCCCGCATGGCCCGGGTGCCGCGGGTGACTGCGTGGCCCATGAGCCGCTCGGCCCGCACGGCGACCGGGGCGGGGGTGTCCCGGAAGACCTCGGCGTCCTGCTCGCCCAGCTCGGCGATCCCGCTGGCCGGGCGGCGCGAGTGCCAGGGCTCGCCCCAGGTGGTCTTGTCCGGGTGGATGTGCGCGTCGACGAGCGTGGGCAGGGCGATCCGCCCGCCGCAGTCCACCACCTCGGGGCTCCCCTGCGCCTGCGCCTCCGACACCCGCCCGTCGACCACCACCAGGTCGACGGCGTCCCCGCCCATCGGTCGGACGTTCCGGAAGATCGTCGTGTGGCTCCGCTCGGCCATGGCAGCCTCCTCGCTTTTGGTATACCACTAGCAGAGCATGCCAGAAGGAGAGTGGCCCCTCCACTCGGAGAGGCCACTCGGTGTCACGGGCGGACCGGTCGCGCCCCTGGTCCGGTCAGGACCTGGGCGGCTCCCCGTCGTCGTCCTCGAACTCGATCCGCTCCTTGCGGAGTTCGCCCTCGACGTGCTCCTCGCGGGTGACGTCGCGCTTGCGGACCCGGATCTCCTCGACCGGGACCTCCTCCTTGGAGACGACCGGACGCTCCTCGTACAGAGTGAAGGTCTCCTCGTCCTCCTCCATGCGACCGGTGTCCGTCACCTGCGAGGGGTCGGTGACGGGGCGGCGCTCCACCTCCAGCTCCTCGTGGTGCAGCGGAACCGTCTCGTCGAAACGCTCGGTCTCCACATGCTTGCGCATCCGGGCCTGCCCGCCCTCGCGCCGCTCGACGCCGATGTCCACCTGCTCCTCGTGGCGGAGCACCGACATCTCCTCGGCGTCGGTCCCGCCCGGTCCCCCGAGGCGCTCGCTGGCGTGCTCACCGGCGTGGTGGTCGGCGGTCTCATCGTGGGCCGCCGGAGGCATGGCGTGGGCCTGACCGCTCTCGGTCATGGCGTCGGCCGGGGCGTTCCCGTGCATCTCCGGCTCGTCGCCCCGGCCCTCGCGCGGGTCCGCGAACTGACCGTAGCCCCCAGCCCCCGGGGACTCAGGCTCCTCAGCTCGATCCCGGCCCGCCTTGGGAAGCCCCGGACCACCCAGCCACTTGGGCATCTCCTGCCCGAGCGGGACCCCCTGCGCGTCATTGGCCGCTTCTTCGGCGCCACCCGGCAGCCGCTGCTCCCCCTGCGCCTGCCGGGGGAAACCGCCGTTGCGGGCGAAGTAGTCGCGCACGATCTCCTCGTCCTCCGGAGACACGTGCCGGTCCGCGTCGACGTTCGGCGCCTCCTTCACGGTGGCCTTGTCATAGGGGATCTGGATGTCCTCCTCCACCGGCTGGGCTCCCTGGAGCGGGATCAGGGTCTCCCTCATGCCGAACAGGCCGGTGTGGACCGACACCCAGCTGGGCCTGCCCGTCTGGTCGTCGAGGAAGACCTGTTTGATCTTGCCCACGTTGTGGCCCTCGGTGTCGAGCACACGGTGGCCGACGAGGTTCTCGGGTACGAATTCGCCTGTCACAGGACAGCCCCTTCCTGGTTCGCTGCGGTGAGAGCGTGCTCCCCCGGTTCGCTCCCCGCCTCTACCCGGTGACAAGCTCGAGTACAGTCCTTCGCACCACTCCGTGCACGAGCGAGTACCGAGCCTAGAACCCCCAATTGAACTGGGCCTTTCCCCTTCATCAGCCAGTGACAACCCATTGGCCACCTGTTAACTCCGGGCGAACCCCGCGAACAGCACGGAGCGCCCGCCCCCGAAAATCAGGGGCGGGCGCTCCGGTGTTCAGCTCAGTTGTGCGCGTTCACGGCACCGGGGTCAGACCTTGCGGTGCTGGGGCACCCACACGCCGTCCTCGACGGTGTAGTCGCCGAAGAGCGCCGGGGCCTCCGCCTTGAGGGTCTCGCCGATCAGGTTGAACAGCAGGCGGATCTCCTCCTCCGCGCCCGGGGCGGTGCGGGCCTCCAGGGTGTGGCGCAGGGTGCGCACGTTGGCCGTCCACACCAGGCCGGTCGCCACGCCCTCGGGGGCGAAGCGGCGCATGAAGGAGGTCTTGTGCTTCTTCTCCGCGAACTTCACACCTTCGTCGTCCAGCCCGAAGTGCTCGGCCATCCAGAACTGGAACTCCTCCATCTGCTGGAGCATCGCGGTGGCGCGCTCCATCAGCTCCGGGTCCTCCTCGGCCCACTCGGGGAACCAGAACGGCAGGTCGGTCAGGCGCACGAAGCGCAGCGACTCCTGCGAGACGGCCACGCCGGGCCGGTGCCGGATGAGCTCGTGGGTGAGCACCCGGGAGACGTTGTGCAGCACGAAGCTGAAGCTGACGTGCTCCAGGACCGAACCGTGCAGGCTGGCCAGGATGTTGCCGAGATAGGCGTCCTGGTCCTTGCGCACCCGGGTGACGTTCGGGTTCAGACCCGGCTCCCAGGAGCGGTAGCACAGGCGCCCGGCGAACTCGGCGAGGTTCTGCGGGTCGTTCAGGTGGGCGTCCAGGTCGCCCCGGTCGAAGCGCTCCAACCACGCCTCACCGCCGACCTCCTTGAGGTAGTCGGCGATCGCGTCGTAGTCCACCTGCGGACGTGCAACCAGGCGGACCTGGGGCTCGACCTTCTTCACAGAAACCTCTTCTCGCAGCTCCCCGCCCCAAGGCACACGTCAGGGCCATGACCAGGGTTTTCCGGGGCACGGGAGCGTGTGTGGGGCTGGGCCGATTGACCTCCCCCGAGGGTACACGTCCAGCGCGGGAGTAGGACCTGGGCACCTGCGCGAGGACCAGGGAAAGGCCGAGGGGCCGGGTGCCCGACCCGCGCGTGAACGTGGTCGGGCACCCGGCCCCTCGCCGGTCTCATAGGGGAATGGTGATCGTCAGCAGAGTTCAGTCGCTTGTCAGAGGCCAAGGACGAAACCACCGGGCGAAAGGATGACTCCCACCACGATGAGGACGATGCCCCAGAGGAGCTGGCCGCGCAGGACGCCCAGAACACCGGCGACGATGAGGATGATCCCGAGGATTAGCAACAAAATACTCATACACAACCCCTGTCCGCTAACAGGTTGATCAAACTACTTCTACGGTAGATCTTGTGTACGGAGCGTCCATTGCACGGGTGGGAGGCCTTCGACAGGCAGCGGGCCGCACTGATACGGCCCCGCGGAGAATTCTCCACGAGGCCGCTTTCACCTGGGGTTTTCCACAAACTTCCTAGAGGGTGATTCCGAAGGCCCAGCCGGCGAAGGCATACATGGTGAACATGACCATGAAGATCGCGATGATGTTGAGCCAGACCCCACCGCGGAGCATCTGACCGATCGAGACGTGACCGGAGCCGAAGACCACCGCGTTGGGCGGGGTCGCGACCGGCAGCATGAAGGCCATGGAGGCGGCCAGCACGGCCGGGACGACCAGGGTCATCACCGGCAGGTCCATGCCCATGGCGATGCCCGCGACCACCGGAAGGAACGTCGCCGTGGTGGCGGTGTTGCTGGTCAGTTCGGTGAGCAGCAGGACCAGGGCGGCGATGCACAGCACCACGACCCAGGTGGGCACGTTCTGCAGGACTCCGACCTGGAGGCCGATCCACTCGCTGAGGCCGGTGTCGCCGAACTGCTTCGACAGGGCGATGCCACCGCCGAACAGCAGCAGGATGCCCCAGGGGAGACGGACCGCCGTCTCCCAGTCCAGCAGGCGGTTCTGGCGGTCGACCGGGATGAGGAAGAGGGCGATCGCGACCGCGATGGCGATGACGGAGTCGGAGATGTCACCCAGGAAGGGCAGGACGGAGGAGACGGCCTCGCTCCTGGCGAGCAGCGGGATGGCGATCCACGAGGTCGCGGCCAGCACGAACACCACAGCGACCAGCTTCTCACCGCGGGTGATCGCGCCCATCTCCCGCAGTTCCTCGCGGATGAGCTCCTGTGCGCCCTCCAGCTTCTTGGTGGCCGGCGGGTAGACGAACCGGGTGATGACGACCCAGGCCACGACCAGGAAGGTCAGGGCCAGGGGCACGCCCACGATCATCCACTGGCCGAAGCCGATGGTGATGTCGTGGTTCTCGGCGAGGAAGCCGACCATGAGCGCGTTGGGCGGGGTACCGATGAGGGTGGCGACCGACCCGATGGAGGCGGAGTAGGCGATGCCCAGCATGAGGGCGGTCGCGAAGTTCGCGTCCTTCTTGCCACCGCGCAGCTGGATGACCAGGCCGACCACGGAGATGCCGACCGGAAGCATCATGATCGTGGCGGCGGTGTTGCTCACCCACATCGTGATGAAACCGGTCGCGACCATGAAGCCGCCAATGAGGCGTACGGGGTTGGAGCCCACAGAGGCGACGATGGCCAGGGCCATCCGCTTGTGCAGGTTCCACTTCTGCATGGCCAGGGCGAGCATGAAGCCGCCCATGAACAGGAAGATGACGTCCGCGCCGTAGGAGGGCGCCACGTCCGAGATGCCCACCTCGGGCAGCAGCATCGGGAACAGCAGCATTGGCAGCAGTGCGGTCACCGGGATGGGGAGCGCCTCGGTCGCCCACCAGGTGGCCATCAGCGCGGCGACACCCGCGGTGATCCTTCCGCCGGTGCCCAGGGAGTCCGGGAGCAACAGGAACAGGACCAGGGCGAGGACCGGGCCGAGGATCAGGCCGATCAACTTGGCTCGGGTGGGTTCGGGTCTGGCAGCCTGCTCAGTGGTCAGGGCGGGCAGTCCCGCCTTGCCGCGGGCTTCGCTGGTCACCATGGTGGGTCTTCTCCTTCGAGGGGATCCGGGAGGCGGGCGGAGCGGATGCCCGCCTCCGGAGAAAACCAGTGGCGACGACGTTGTTGCCGAGAAGTTTCCTGGTGTTTCTCCTTGATGTAGTGATGGTGGTCACCATGGCCCACGTCACGCAATCAGGCGGAGAAGAGTTGAGATTGCCCTGACATTCGACAACCCCGGGTATCGGCGACGGCTCACTGAGTGACGAACCCAGCGGCACCACACCGTTGGCAAGGGTGTCCGCGCTGCGCGACGAGGGCTCACTGCCAGCACGGTGACCCCCATCCGCCCTGGTCCTGTCGCCGGTGGCCGCTCTGAGCTGTCGCGGGAGTCAGGGGCCACAGGTCATCGCGGCGGGTGTGGGGAGGGTTGCGGCGTGCACCGCGCGCTGGCGCCGCCGGTGTGGCCCCAGGGTCACACCGGCGGCGCCCGCGGTCAGACGGTCAGGAGCGGGCCAGTCGCAGCACCCGGGCGACGATGCCCTCGCCGACGCTGGCGGTCAGGATCGACTCCGGATGGAACTGCACTGCGTACCAGCGGGCCGCCGGGTCCTCGATCGCCATCACCACGGGCTCCTCAGCGGGCTCCCGGTCCAGGACCGCGGTGACCTCGAAGTTCTTCACCAGGTCGGGCGTGGAGTACGTGGAGTGGTAGCGGGCGGCCGGGAAGGCGCCCTCCTCGCCCATCCCGGACAGCAGGCGACCGCCGGATACCCGGACGCGGCCGGGCTTGCCGTGCACCGGCTCGTCCAGGGTGCGCAGCTCTCCCCCCGCGTGCTCGACCATGCCCTGCAAGCCCAGGCACACCCCGAACACCGGCAGGCCACGGGCGGACAGCGCGTCCAGCAGGTCCGACATCGCGAAGTCCACCGGCAGGCCGGGGCCGGGCGAGAGGACCACGAGGTCGGGGGCGAGCCGGTCCAGGAGCGAGGGGTCGAAACCGTAGCGCACGGTGGTCACCTCGGCCCCGTGGCGGCGCACGTAGTCGGCGAGGGTGTTCACGAAGGAGTCCTCGTGGTCCACCAGCAGGACCTTCATCCCCGAACCCGGCTGCTCGGCCGGGGCGGCGGGCTCGGTTCCGGTCGCGGTGTCCTCCGAGGCGAACCCCGCGGTGTCAGCGCTCTCTTCCGCTGCCAGGGCCTCCTCGCCCAGGGCGAGGGTCTCCAGCAGCGCGCGGGCCTTGAGGAAGGTCTCCTTCTCCTCCGCCTCGGGGTCGGAGTCGTAGAGCAGGGTCGCGCCCACACGCACCGCCGCCACCCCGTCGCGGATGTGCGCGGTGCGCAGGGTCAACCCGGTGTTCATGGAACCGTCGAAGTTGATCACCCCGACCGCTCCGCCGTACCAGCGGCGGGGGCTGGTCTCGTGCTGCTCGATGAAGCGCATCGCCCAGGTCTTGGGCGCCCCGGTGACGGTGACCGCCCACATATGGGTGAGGAAGGCGTCCAGGGCATCGAAGTCACGACGCAGGGTGCCCTCGATGTGGTCCACGGTGTGGATGAGGCGCGAGTACATCTCGATCTGTCGGCGGCCGATCACCTTGACGCTGCCCGGCTCGCACACACGCGACTTGTCGTTGCGGTCCACGTCCGTGCACATGGTGAGCTCGGACTTCTCCTTCACCGAGGAGAGCAGCTCCTGGATGTTCTCGGCGTCGCCGAGCGCGTCCTCACCACGGCGGATGGTGCCGGAGATCGGGCAGGTCTCCACCCGCTGGCCGGTGCCGGGCGCACCGCTGACCCGTACGAACATCTCCGGGGAGGCGCCGACCAGGTACTCGCCCTCGCCCAGGTTGAAGAAGAACTCGTAGGGGGCGGGGTTGCGGTCGCGCAGCAGCTCGTAGAAGCGGGCCGGTGAGGAGCAGCGGGCGTAGGTACGGTGCCCGGGGACCACCTCGAAGAGGTCGCCGCGGCGGAACTTCTTCTTGGCCTCGGCGACCACCTGGGCGTAGGAGCCGGGCTGGGGGCCGGGCGGAACCTCGGTGGCGACCACCGGCGGGGTGAGTTCGGTCTCGCGGGGCAGGCCCTCGGTGGTGGCCTCGGGGCGCGCCCTTTCGCAGCTGACACTGTCGCCCCCGGCACTGCCGCCCTCGGTTCCGGCGTCACCGGGAACGGTGAACTCGTAGGTGTAGCGCACACAGGTCTCGCGCTTGCGGTCGCGGACCACGATGGCGTCGGGCAGGTGCAGCACCAGGTCGCGGTCGGTGGGGTCGCGGTCGATGTGCCGCTCCACCGGCTCGAACTGGAAGGCGAGGTCGTAGCCGAAGGCGCCGTACAGGCCCAGGTTGGCGTCCTCGGGGCTGCGCAGGGCCGCGACCACGGCGCGCAGGGCGGTGAAGACGCTGGGGCGGCGGCTGCGCTCCTCCTCGGTGAAGAAGGCGTCGGGGTCGGGCTCGGGCACGGTGACGGCGACGTGGTCGGCGTCCTGTTCGCGCTCACTCGCCCCGGGCACGGTGTCCAGCGCCTGGGCCAGGACCGGGAGCAGGACGCGCCCGCGGGCGTTGAGGGCGGTGGCGGTGACCCGGCGCCCCCGGGTGCTGATCTCCAGGCAGGGGTCCACGTACCCCAGGTGCCAGCGGTCGTAGCGGCCCGGATACTCCATCCCCGAGGAGAGCACGCCACCGCGGCGGTACTCGACCGAGCTGACGAGTTCGGTGAGGATCTCGGGGTCACAGGGGGTGGCGCTGCGGTGGACGGTCACGCCGCTCGGGGTGCGGTACGTGGTGGTCTGTGCGTCGCTGGGGTTCACGGCCGGTCCTTTTGGCGCTCTGCGGTCGGGGTGGTCATCACCGGCCGGGGCCGCCAAAAGCAGGAACGACCGCCGGTCCGGGGCGGTCGCTGCGGTGTTCGGGGAATGCGAACTGTCGGTGCGCCGCCTAGAAGCGGCGCCACCACTGTCCCCGAAGGGTCGGACTGGTTCGCATGGAGCCGAGTGTAACGCCTGGCGCGGGCCTCAGCCACCTTGACGCCGAACCGGCGGCGCGCGGCCGTCCTCAGCCCGACCAGTGATAGCGGCGTTCGGGCCGGCCCGCGGTGCCGTAGCGCAACCGGACCTCGACTCTGCCCGTCTCGACGAAGTACTCCAGGTAGCGGCGGGCACTGACCCTGGAGACCCCGGTGGCGGCGGCGCATTCGGTCGCCGAGATCCCGCTGTCCCCGCCCGCCCCTGTCACGGCGAGGTCGCTCAGCGTTCTCTCCACGAGTTCGGCGGTCTGCCTCGTCAATCCCTTGGGCATCGTCCCCGCGGGGCGTGCGGCGGGCCGGGCCGCACCGAAGGCCCGGTCGATGGCGGCCTGGTCGGCGGCGCCCTCCCGGTCCAGGTCTTGTCGCAGCCTGGCGTACTCCCGCAGGCGTTCGGTGAGCGCGGCCGGTTCGAACGGTTTGATGAGGTACTGGACGGCGCCGCCGCGCAGGGCCTGGCGCACGGTCGCGCTGTCGCGGGCCGCGGTGATGACCAGGACGTCGACGTCCGCGAGGTCCTCTCCCCGCTCTGCCCCGCGCAGGCCGCGCAGCACGTCGATGCCGCTCATGTCGGGCAGGTAGATGTCCAGCAGGACCAGGTCGGGCCGCAGGCTCCCAGCCATGTCCAAGGCTTCGGCCCCGCTACGGGCCTCGCCTACAACGGTGAAGCCGGGGACGCGCTCCACCAGGCCGCGGTGTACCCGGGCCACCATGAAGTCGTCGTCGACGATGAGGGTCCTCACCGGCATCAGTGCTCGTCTCCTTCAGAAGGGTTCTCGTACAGGACGGCGGTGAACTCCGATCCGGTGACGGTGGCCGCCCCGCCCCGTCGGGCGCACACCAGGCCGACGATCGCCAGCCCGAGGCCGCGCTTGCGGTCCGAGCCCGCCTTGGTTGTGTAGCCGTGCTGGAACACCCGGCCCTCGAGTTCGCCGGGGACGCCCGGGCCCGAGTCGCGGACGGCGACCTTCACCGGACCGCCGTCACCGCCGACGGCCTCGACCTCCACCCAGGGAGGGTCCGTGTCCGCGGCGGTGTGCGCGACCGCGTCCAGCGCGTTGTCGATCAGGTTCCCGACGACCGTGACCAGGTCTTCGGACAGGTCCTCCGAGACCGGCCCCAACAGGGTCGCGGGGGCGATGCGCAGCCGGGTGCGCTGTTCGTCGGCAAGGCTGGTCTTGGCGATGAGCAGCGCGGCGAGCGACGGGTCCGCGACCCGGGCGGTGACGTCGGCGCTGAGCTGGGCGCGGGCGCCTCCCACCAGACGGACGTACTTGGCCGCCTCCTCGTGCTCTCGCAGCTCCAGAAGCCCGGAGATGACGTGCAGCCGGTTGCTGAACTCGTGGGCCTGGGCGCGCAGTGTGTCGGCGGTGTTCTTGCTGGTGTCCAGCTCGTGCTGGAGTTCGACCAGGTCGGTGCGGTCACGCATGGTGGTCACCGACCCGGCCGGGCGTCCGTCGCTCTCCAGGGGCATGCGGTTGAGGGCGACCAGCCGGTCGCCCAGGACCACGACGGCGTCGCGCCCCCGCACCCGGCCCCGCAGAACTTCCTCCAGGTCACCGGGCACGCCGAGCTCGGACAGGGCAGCGCCCACGCTGTCGGCCGGCAGGCCGAGCAGGCGGACCGCCGCGTCGTTGACCAGGGTGACGCGGTCGTCGGCGTCCAGGCCCAGAACACCCTCCTTGATTCCGTGCAGCATGGCCTCGCGGTGTTCCACGAGCCGGGTGATCTGGTCAGGCTCCAGCCCGAGCGTCTGGCGTTTGACGCGGCGCGACAGCAGCAGGGATCCGGCCACGCCGAGCACGCTGGCGATGCCCAGGTAGACCAGGAGGTTCGGGGTGGCCAGGACCAGCAGCTCCCCGGTACTGGGGTAGTCCATGCCCGCGACCACCGCGCCGAGGACCTCCCCGCCCTCACCGATGACGGGTACGGCCGCGGCCACGGTCCGCTGCCCGTTGGTCTCGCTCACCCCGGACCAGGCCCGTCCCAGCAGCGCGGATGCCACACCCGGGTCGCCCTGGGAGCCACCGGCCTTCGGCCCCGGGTCCAGGGTCAGGGCCTGCCCGTCCCGGTCGTGGATGACCAGGTGGTCGGCGCCGGAGAGCACTCGCACACCCTCTGCGGTCGGGGCGAGGACGTCCCAGCCGCCCGGCTCCCCCAGCCCGGCCCGGACGGTGTCGCGGGCGGCCGTGCTCTCGGCGACCGAGAGCATACGCCTGGCCTCGGTCTGGCGCAGGCGGGCGTCGGACTGGGCCAGGGACACGGCGGCCACCATCACCAGCACGATGACGACGATGCCCAGCTGCAGGGCGAGGAACTGCCCTGCCAGCGTCGTCCGACGCGCCGTGACCACGATTCCCACCTCGACTCCGGTGTGACCGTGAACACAACGACCACAACATTCCTTACCACCATTGCCCGCACAAAAGACACAACACTTCTCGCGGGGGTTTCCCTCTGATTGCCTGTGCGTTGCATCACACGATAACCGGAACATACCCGGCCAAATCCCCTACGGAGAAATCATGCTCCGCGTGACGAAGACGCACGTCAGTTCCCGTGCCACCGGTTCGGCCCCTTCCCTGAGGACCCGGATGACGGGCGCTGCCGCGATCGGCGCCGCCCTGCCGGTGCTGCTGGCCGCCTGCGGCCCCTCCGACGGGGTGGCCGAGGACGGGACCTGGGCGCCGACCAAGCCGATCGAGATCACCGCACCGGCCGCCACCGGCGGCGGCTGGGACACCCTGGCCCGCACCAGCGCCCGCCTGTTGGAAGAGCAGGAACTGATCGACCAGTCCGTCCAGGTGGTCAACAAACCCGGCGCGGGCGGCGCCATCGGCTGGGGCTACATCGCGAACAACGCGGGAGACCCGCACAAGCTGTTCGTGACGAGCCCACCCATCCTGCTGGTTCCGATGGCCGGCGACTCCGACCACGACCACGACGACTTCACCCCGGTGGCGCGCCTGGCCACCGACTACATGGTCTACCTCGTGGCAGCCGACTCACCCGTCGAGACCTTCGGCGACCTAGCCGCGGAAGTATCCGCGGGGGGCTTCAGCATCGGCGGGGGCTCCGGGCCCGGCAGCATGGACCACGTCGCGCTGGCGGGGGCGCTGGAGGCAGCCGGGGCTGATCCGACCGAGGCCAACTACATCCCCTTCGACGGTGGCGGTGAGGCCATGACCGCCCTGCTGGGCGGCCACGTGGAGGCCGCCGTGACCGGCGCGGGCGAGGCTCTGGGCATGATCGAGGCGGGCGAGATGCGCGCGGTCGGGATCTCCTCGCCCGAGCGCAGCGAGGCCCTGCCGGAGGTGCCGAGCCTGCTGGAGCAGGACATCGACTTCACGTTCGACATCTGGCGCGGCGTCATGGCCCCGGCCGACCTCGAGCAGGCTCAGGTCGCCTACTACGAGGAGCTGTTCGGGGACCTGGTGGAGACCGAGGCCTGGCAGGAGGAGTCCGCACGCCTGGGCTGGACCGACGCCTACATGGGCAGCGATGATTTCGGCTCCTTCCTGGACGAGACCCGTGACGAGTTCGCCGAGATCCTGACGGAGGTCGGCCTCCAGTGAGCGAAGAGACCACGGCGCGCCCCGGCGGCGCGCCCGAGGAGGGGGCGGCCGCGCGCCGCCCCCGGCGCCCCTGGACGCCGGGCCGCGCGGTCGTGCCCGAGAAGGCCTTCCGGTTCTCCCCCCGGACCCTGGGTGTCGCGATCGGGCTGTTCGCGGTCGGCTATCTGGTCCTCGCCTTCCAGATGCCCGACTACACGGCGGTGAGCGTCCCGGTGCAGCCCTCCACCCTGCCGCTCTGGCTGGGTGCTGTTCTGCTGCTGTTGGCGGTGCTGCTGCTCTTCCAGCGCGCCCCGGCGGAGGCCCCGGCGGCAGACACCGCGTCCGAAGCCGACGGACCAGCGGCAGACACCGTGTCCGAAGCCGACGGCCCGGCGGCGAGCGGTGCGGCCGACGGAGCAGGGGCCCGGCTCGGCCGCCTGGAGGACCCACGTTGGGAGACCGGCCTGTTCGTCGGCGCCCTGTGCCTCTACGTCGCCGTGTTCGAGCCCCTGGGGTTCGTCCTCTCCACCGCCCTCTACCTGGGGTCGATGACCTGGTACCTCGGTTACCGCCGCCACCTCGTCACGGCCGCGGTCGCCCTCGTGCTCCCCTTCGCCCTCTACGCGGGGATGACCTGGGGCCTCGGCGTGTCGCTGCCGAGCGGACCGCTTCCCTTCTGACCTGACCCGAACCAAGGATCCCCTCCCATGGGCATGTTCGACCAACTCCTGCACGGCTTCAGCATCGCGCTGACCCCGGAGAACCTCCTCTTTGTCTTCATCGGTGTCCTGGCCGGTACGATCATCGGCATCCTGCCCGGCCTGGGCCCGATGAGCGCGATCGCGCTGATGATCCCCATCGCCTACGGCATGGACCCCACCTCGGCGATCATCATGCTGGCGGGGGTCTACTACGGGGCGATCTTCGGCGGATCGACCTCCTCCATCCTGCTCAACGCACCGGGGGTGGCCGGGACCGTCGCCACCTCCTTCGACGGCTACCCGATGGCCCGACAGGGCAAGGCGGGCAAGGCACTAGCGATCGCGGCGCTCTCGTCGTTCGTCGGCGGCACCGTCGGCGTCATCGGGCTGATGGCGATCGCGCCGAGTCTGGCGTCCTTCGCCGTGAGCTTCGGACCCGTCGAGTACTTCGCGCTGATGATTCTGGGGCTGACCGCGGTGGTGACCCTGGGCGGGCGCAACCTGGTCAAGGGCCTGATCTCGGCCGTGGTCGGAGTGATGATCGCCCTGGTGGGCATCGATTCCCAGACCGCCATCGTGCGCTACACCTTCGACCTGCCCGAGCTGTACGAAGGCGTGGAGTTCCTCATCGTCGCGCTGGGCGTGTTCGCGCTCGCCGAGGTGCTGGTCATGCTCAACCGGCGCGGCGAGGGCGGAGCGCGCGGTGGTGTGACCTCACTGCGACTGTCCGGCCGCGAGCTCGGCCGGATCACCCCGCCGACGCTGCGCTCGTCGGTGTTGGGCTTCTTCACCGGGGTCCTGCCCGGGGCGGGGGCCACGGTGGCCTCGTTCCTGTCCTACTCGATGGAGAAGAAGCTGGCGCGCGACGGCGCCACCTTCGGCAAGGGCAACCCGAAGGGCGTGGCCGCGCCCGAGGCCGCCAACAACGCGGCGGCGGTGGGCTCCTTCGTGCCGTTGATGACCCTGGGGGTACCGGGTTCGGGCACGACCGCGATCCTGTTGGGCGCGCTGCTGGTGCTGGGCGTACAGCCGGGGCCGATGATGCTGACCGACAACCCCGACATGTTCTGGGGCGTGGTCGCCTCGATGTACGTGGGCAGCGTGGTCCTGCTGGTCCTCAACCTGCCGCTGATCCCGGTCTTCGCCAAGGTCCTGAACACCCCCAAGGCGGTGTTGGTTCCGCTGGTGGTCGTATTCTGCGTGGTGGGCGTGTACGGGCTCAGCTTCAGCGTGTTCGACCTGGGTCTGCTGGCGGCGTTCGGCGCCATCGGCTTCCTGATGCGGCGCAACGACTTCCCGGCCGCGCCCCTGATCCTGGGGCTGATCCTGGGCGGTCTGATGGAGACGAACATGCGTCGGGCCCTGCAGATCTCCGGCGGCGACTGGTCGGTGTTCGTCAGCGGACCGATCTCCGCCACCCTGCTGGCGCTCGCCTTGCTGTCGGTGACACCGGCGCTGGTGCGGGCCCTTCGGGGGCGCGGGGGCGCCAACCGCTCCGAAGAGCGCGAACGGGCGGGGTCCGCCAAGGACTGAGGAAGAGTGACGCCGGGGCACCCGGGCGGCGGCCGCGACGGCGGGAACGCCCGGGCCGGGGAACAGGGGATGCGATGAGCGGCATGAGCCGGCGCGCCGTACTGGCGGCCGGCTTCGTGCTGCCCCTGGCCGGCTGTCTGCCCGCGAGGCGGCTGCGCTCCCTGCGGATCATGGTGCCGACCCCGCCCGGGGGCGGCTTCGACCACACCGCCCGGACGATGGCCTCAGTCCTGGAGGAGAGCGGTTCGGTCAGGGACACCACCGTCTTCAACCTGCCCGGGGCCTCCGGCACGGCGGGGCTGGCGCGGTTGCTCTACGAGCGCGGTACACCGGACCTCCTGCTCCAGATGGGTCTGGGAGTGGTCGCCAACACCCACGCCGCCTCCGCTTCGCAGTCAGTGACGGAGGCTGAGCCGCTGGCGCGCCTGCTCCAGGAGCCGGAGGTACTTCTGGTGACGCCGGACTCACCCTTCCGGTCGATCGAGGACCTTCTCGAGGCATGGCGCGAGAATCCGGAGGACATCACGGTGGGAGGCGGCTCGACACCGGCCGGACCCGACCACATGGTGACGATGCTGCTGGCCGAGAAACTCGGCATCGACCCGCTGGCGGTGGACTACCGCTCCTTCGACGGGGGCGGACCCATGCAGGCGGCGCTGATCAGCCGCGAGGTGGACTTCGCTGCCGCCGGGCCGGGCGAGCAGCGCTCAGCGATCGACGCCGGCCAGTTGCGGGCCCTCACGGTGACCAGCTCCGACCCGGATCCGGGCACCGACGCGCCGACCCTGATCCAGGCGGGTGTGGACCTGCATTTCATGAACTGGCGGGGGCTGCTCGCACCACCGGGTCTTACCGCGGACGACCTGGGGCGGCTCCGGTCCATGGTGTCGGACATGCACGGATCGGCGCAGTGGCGGGCGAGGCTGGAGCGTAACCGGTGGACGGACGCGTTCATGGAGGGTGAGGACTTCGCCGACTTTTTGAGCCAGGAGGACACCCGGATCGGCGCCGACCTGGAGCGGCTGGGCCTGGCCTGAGGGCACTGCCACCGCCGGGGCTCCCGGAACGTCGCGGGGCGGGCGGGCGCACGGAGCGGGTTCCAGCGGCTGCGGGGAACCGGTCGGAGCCCGGGAACAAAGAAAACCCCCACCCCTGGAGGGTGCGGGTCCTGGACACGCGGATTGGCGAATGGTGCACGCATCCTGCTAGGCTACGATTCTCATTCACAAAAAAAGAGCTATCAAAAAACTTCTTAGCCGCAAGGATAGCAACCAGATGGATTCCTGTCAATCCGACAGCTCGGCCCCCTCGCCCGAGGAGGCCGCGATCGCGGTCGAGCAGGCGCGCGTCAGCGTCATGTACGAGCGCCTGGACACTCTGCGAGCGCAGACCGAACAGCGGCTCATCGACGCCCACCTGGAGGAACGCAGCGGGTACGCCGCCATCGTGGAACGCGAGACCCGCTCCTACGAGCACGCCCGGCGCCGGGCCCAGCTCAGCTCGGTCGAGGAGGGCCTGTGCTTCGGCAGGATCGACATCTCCTACGGCCCGGATGACACCGAGGCCCGTTACGTGGGCCGCATCGGACTGCGTGACACCGAACACGACACCATCCTCGTGGACTGGCGCGCCCCGGCCGCCCGCCCCTTCTACGCGGCCACCCCCAGCGACCCGGAGGGGATCACCCGCCGACGCCACCTGAGGGTGCGCAGCAGGCGGGTCTTCGGCCTGGACGACGAGGTCTTCGACGCTGACGGCCTCTCCGAGGGCGACCGCCGCCAGCTGGTCGGCGAGGCCGCGCTGCTGGCCTCCCTGCACCGCGGCCGCACCGGACGCATGGCCGACATCGTCGCCACCATCCAGGCCGAGCAGGACCGGGTCATCCGCGCCCAGCTGGCCGGGGTGCTGGTCGTCCAGGGCGGCCCGGGCACCGGTAAAACCGTCGCCGCCCTGCACCGCGCCGCCTACCTGCTCTACACGCACCGCCGGATTCTGGAGCGCCGCGGCGTCCTGGTCGTGGGCCCCAACCCGGCGTTCCTGCGCTACGTCGGCAACGTGCTCCCCTCCCTCGGCGAGACCGACGTGGTGATGCGCACGGTCGGAGAGCTCTTCCCCGGTGTGGAGACCGCCGCCCACGACCACCACGCGACCGCCGTGCTCAAGGGATCCCCGCGCATGATCGACTTCGTGGGCGCCGCTGTCCGGGACCGGCAGCGCTCGCCCCTGAGGGCCTTCGGCGAGGCGGACCTGCGCGTGGAAACCGACGCGGGGACGCTGGTCGTGCCCGCCGACGTGTGCGCGCACGTGCTGGAGACCACCCGCAACCTGAAGCTGCCGCACAACACCGCGCGCAAGTACCTGGTGAACACGCTGCTCACCGAACTCGCCCGGGCCGAGTCCCAGCTGCTCAGCCGCCCCGCCACGGAGGAGGACCTCCCGCACGTGGGCGCGCGGCTCTGGCACGAGGCCCCCGTGCAGCAGGCCCTCGACGCCCTGTGGCCCGACCTGACCCCGCAGCGGGTGCTGCGCGACCTGTACGCCGACCCCGAGGCCCTGGCCCGGGTGGGTGCCGAGGCCGGGGTCGCGGAGGCCGGATCCATGGCCCGCCACCCGGAAGCACCCTGGACCGTGGAGGACGTGCCGCTGCTGGACGAGGTGGCGGAGCTCCTCGGCCAGGACGACAGCCTCCTGCGCGCGCGGCAGCGCCAGCTGGACACCGAACGGGAGGAGGAGGTCCGCTACGCCCAGGGCGTGCTGGACTTCACCGGCCTGACCGAGGACCCGGCGGAGGGACTGGACGCGGTCACCCTCGCCGCCCGCCACCGCGACTCGGGGCCGAACCTGACCACCGCCGACCGGGCGGGGGCGGATCGCACCTGGTCCTACGGGCACGTGATCGTGGACGAGGCCCAGGAACTGTCCCCGATGGCCTGGCGCACCGTGATGCGCCGGGTCCCGACCCGCTCCCTGACCGTCGTCGGCGACGTCGCCCAGACCGGCAGCGCAGCCGGGACCAGCTCCTGGCAGGGGTCGCTGGAGGAGTACGCCCCCGGCAAGGTGCACGTGGAGCACCTGCGGGTGAACTACCGGACCCCGGCGCCGATCATGGCCGTGGCCGCCGACGTCCTGCGCGAGGCAGCGCCCGACCAGCAGATCCCCGAATCCGTACGCGAGGAGGGCGAGCCGCCCCGTGCGATGCGGCTGACCGGCCTGGGCGGTCTGCCCGCGCTGGTCGACGAGGAGCGTGCAGCGGTGGGCGAGGGCCGGATCGCGGTGGTCACCTCCGACGCCTCCCTGCCCGGGGTGGCGTCCGCGCTCCCCGAGGCGGGCCGCCCCGGAACGGGTTCGGACGACGAGCTGGGCAACACCGCGGTGGTGCTGACCGCCACGGAGTCCAAGGGGCTGGAATTCGACTCGGTGATCGTGGTCCGCCCCGAGGAGCTGCTGGCCCAGCCGCGCGGAGCCAACGACCTGTACGTGGCGGTCACCCGAGCGACCAAACGCCTGACCGTGGCGCACGAGGCCGACCTGCCCGACCTGCTCAAACGACTGGCCGACTGAACACGGGGCGGGGACGGACCGACCTCGGGCGGGCTGACCGGAACGGACACCGGTCAGCCCGCCCCGTCCGACCGACCGAGCAGAAAGGCGGTATGCCCCTCAGCTCCGGTTCTTCGCTGTCCCCGCTGCCCCGGCCGGTCAGCGGCGTCTTCGTCGCCAACGTCATGCAGACGGCCTGCCCGGGCTACTTCGCTCAGGTCTGGCTCGACGCCGAACCCGCACGGAGTGGCGTGGACTTCGAGTTCGTCGACGCCCTGCCCCCGACCTGCCGGCACCCGGACGAACCCCTCCCCGCCGTGTTCCGGCGTTACCTCGCACAGGGGGGTCCGAGAGGGTATGGAGGCACGCGGCCGGGGCAGATCGCCCTACGCGACCCGGGTCGTACTCCGTGACGCCGTGTGGAGCGAGGTCGACTCCAACCTCCAGAGTTTCGAGATCGCCGGAAGACACGCCGCCCGCGAGATCCTGGACTGCATCAGTGAGGGACACGACCCCCGCCAGGCCGGGCGGAACGCGAAGCCCAACCGTCCCGCCCCGCCCATGCCGAGCGCCCGGCGCTGAGGACGTCACCTCTCGGCCGGCCAGGTGTTCTCCCGTAGGACCCGCACTCCCCCGATGCTGTTGGTCAATTCCGGGGTGGGGTCTGTGTGGGGCCTGGGGCCTGCGGTTCGGGTTGCGGTTCCCCCGTTTCCCGCCGCTTGATGGTTGCTGTCTGCGCTGCGCGCGTCAAGGTCCTCGCCATCGCGGCTTCGCCGGATCGGGGCGCTCCACCTTGACCCGCTTCGCTGCGACGGCGGGTGGCGGCTATCGGGAAACGGGGGAGGTGTGGTCGGGGTGGCAGACGGGCCCCAAAGGGGCCCAACGGCAACTGCCAACTGCAACTGCCAACTGCGCGGCCTTCGGCCGGTGCCCTCCACACCCCGGAGCCCACCGCCTGGACGTGTCGCGGCCGGTCAAGGTCAGCAACGAAAAGCGGCCGCGAAGATCCCGGTCTCCCCAGCCCTGCGCGGACCGGGCCACGTGTCGCGGCCGGTCAAGGTCAGCAACGAAAACCGGCAGCGAAGGCGGGAGCGCCCCCAGCCCGGCGCCCAACGCCTGGACGTGTCGCGGCCGATCACTCGTGCCGACGCAACAGCGGCGGCGAGGATGGGGTTCAGCGCTGTGGTGTTGGTCCTGGGGAAGCCGGGGTGTCCGTAACCTGCGCCTGAGGCTGTCCACTGCTTCCGAAACCCCCTCATCCCCGGTGATCTTGCTACCAGAAGC